>NZ_CP048437.1:1861513-2171766 GCF_010509575.1 Faecalibacterium duncaniae
ACTGATTTTTCGCAGTTTGCTCAAATCTTTACCGCTTTACCACGGCAAAGCGGGCAATTTGACAAAACAAAAACGCCGCGTCGGCAGCTGCCAGACGCGGCGAGAGGGTTTCTCTCTGAAAACGCAGCGGAATGCCACCTATCCGGGAGAGCCGGTGTGCGATTGTGAGACCGAAAAGGGTTTCCTCCTCAGCTCAGGGCATCCAGCGCCGCCTTTTGCAGATCGGTGATGTCAATGGTACACAGAGCCTTCAGGTCGGCATCGCCGCCGGAAAGCCCGGCGATCTCGGTGCGGGTCTTGCCCTTGAGGGCATCGCAGAAGCCCTCGCTGTGCTCATACCACTCCTTGCCCAGCGCCGATGCGCCGCGCATCCCGTAGTCCTCGCCCAGCTCCAGCTTGGTCTTGACGAGATCCGGGGCTGTCACACCGCCGTCTGACACCACTGTCAGGGCCGGCTCAGCCATATCCGCAATGGCGCTGGTCACACGGCGGTCCGCATCGGTGGTCAGTGCCACGATGCTCACATCCACCTGCGCATTCACATCCTTGTCATCGGTGGCGGTGATGTCCGAAGTCCCGTTCATCGCTTCGATGCCCAGCGCGGCCCTGTCGCCCCTGGCGGCACCCAGTGCCCTGGTGTGGGGAGACAGGATATTTGAGAAATGCGGGATAGGGCGGGATGAGAGGGGAGACGGCGGGAAAACCCTTGAAATACGCGGGAAACGGCGACTTTCGGCGCGGGACGGAGGCGCGAATTATCAACAATCTTGAGATGAGGATGCGTCGGCGGCGGTCGGCGCTTTTTTCACGCCCACGAGGCCGCACAACGGCGGCGGCGCGGCGAGGCGCACACATACGCAGAATACAAAAAAGCCCCGGAAACGCCCGTATAACGGCATTTCTGAGGCTTTTAGATGGTATGAGCCGCTCGGCCCCGTCCCGGAAGTCACAGCAGCAGACCAAGAGGACGAGAGCTTCGCGGCTCATGCTGCTATTGTAGCAGACGCGGCGGCGGATTGCAAGAGGGGCAAGCGTGCTAACGGAGCGTTAGAGCGTGCGAATTTTCGGGAAAACGGGGCTTTTCGGCGCGGATCGGCGGGGATTAGGGCGTGCGCTGGCCGTGCGAGGCGTGCGCGGCGAGGCGGCGAACCGGGCCAAAACAAGCGGCGAGCAATTCTACATTTCAGTCAGAACTGCGAAAAGCTGTAGAATTGCCCTGCTTTCAATGGTTTCGGGCGTTTTGCGAGTGCGGCGCGGGCGTTTTTCAATTCTACAGAAAACAGATTTACAACTAAATCAAAACAGCGCGAAAAATCAAGCGGTTCCACCTTGGGCTTCAGCGTCCTCGGCGGGGCCGCTTTTTGTTGCGGAGCTGCCGTTGTGATACGTCCAGTAAATAGACTCTTTTTTCCGTTCGACGTGCTTTCGATATTTGAGATGAACGAGGTCAAAAATGTCCTCCTGTTGCTCCTCCGGCAAGAGGCGATACATGGCGATCAGATCAGCCTCCTCGTCCTCCAACGGCGAACCGTCGCAGGTCAGACCTTGTTCTTGCTTGAGGTGCTCGAAAGCCGCATTGCGGTCATTCTCCTGTGCAGTCTCCGAACAGCTACGCCCAAAGACGAGATAGTCCAGAGAGATTTGTAGATATTCGGAGACAAGGACGAGCTTGTCGAGGCGGGGGCTCTGTTCACCCCACCGCTTTATAGTACCATTTCCGAGACCACACTCACGCTCGACGCGCTTGAAATTACTGCCCTTTTCCTTTATGGCCTGTTCAATTCTATCAACTAATTCGGACATAAAATGCCTCCCGTCAAAAAGTAGATTTTCAGAGACTTTCCGCTTGACAAGTAGCCGAACGGAGACTATAATAGGGGTGTAATCTGATTTAAGTATAAAGCAAGTAAATCATAGCACACCCCGACCGAAAATGAAATAGCAAATCGGCGAACGGTAGAGTAAAAGCGAGCGGCGGAGGCGTTTTTCAGAAGGAGAACGACAACATGAAGAACGACATCGCAGACATCCTGTTCAAGTACACCACTGGCGAGGCCACACTGGAAGAGACGAACGACGCCTTGAAGGAGGCGGAGGCGGGTTTCAACTTGGAACCGGGCCGCAACGAGATCACCCCCGACGAGATGGCCCTCACCACTGTCGGAGATACCCCGGAGGAGGCCAACGGCTTCGGCCTGTTGGACACCGGCACCGGCAGCATGGAGAAAGTCCACGTCACCAACGGCAAGCTGGACGAGGCGATCAATCAGGTCAACCATGACGGCACGACCAATATGCTGGCCTTCGTCATCATCGGCCCCAATCGTTACGAGGTCAAGGGCGACACCCTGACGGGCTGCTAAAGCCCACCAACACCTAAGCGACTCTTAGATTTAATTCCGCCGACCGCCGTTCGCTTTTGCTCTACCACAAACGCCGAGAAAAGGAAAGGAGGCAGATCATGAGACGCGGCAAGAAGCCCACCCGCAAGCAGAAGATCCGGCTCGGGCAAGCGGGCCTCGCCCCGGAGAACTGGCTGGTCGTGAAGCAGAAAGCAAACGGCGAGCTAATCATTCTGAACAAGTACCACGACACGATCCGCGTCATCCCGCCACTGGCCGGATGAGCTTTGCAGGAAGGAGCAGCAGCATGAAGGAGCAACCGCACATCTGCCCGCTGTGTGGGCGAGCATACGACGAGCCGCCCGCGCTGTCGCGAGCGGACAACCAGACAGACATCTGCCCGAGGTGCGGCATGATGGAGGCACTGGCGGCCATGCCGAGGCGGGAAACGCCACAGGAGCGGACGCGGCGGGCCGTGTACGCCACGGGCAACCGCTGGGCGATTGAGAACTTTGAAGCGACCCACCACTAAGCCGAAACGCCCGGAAGGGCGTCACCGGGAACTGCCCCACCCGGTCTGAAGATGGCAGGGCAGAAAGGAATGACGGCAGCATGAGAAAGATCAAGAAGATCAACGGCTTCCTCGTGGTCAAGTTCAACGACCGCGAGAAGCGTGAGTACGAGGGCACGGCCCTCGGAGAGTACGGCGTGATCGACGCGGAGGTCTACACGGGCAATCTGGACATCGACCGGGGCGCGATGGAGTACGACGACGCGGACACGCTGGAGGTGGCCGTGGAGCTGGCACGGGGGCTGGAGTCCGAGGAGGACATCACGGACGAGCCGCCCACCTACACCGCCGCCGTGGAAACGAATGAGAGCTATACCGAGGAGGCGGTGGAGCCCGCCGCCCTGATCGAGGGCTGGACGCGCCGCCTTGCCACGCAGGTCAAGAGCAAGCACTACCCCGACACCGACCCGCGCACCGCCGCGCACGAGCTTTACGGCTTCAAGATGGCGCTGCATCAGATCGGCTTCCTGCCGGAGAGCGAGGTCATCACCGACCCGGACACCTTCGGCGCGGGACGGCTGGACGGCCCTATGCCGCGCAACCCCGAAGAGCTGCTGGCGTTCGTGTGCGACGAACGGTGCAAGAACCGGGCCGGACACACGCAGGAGGAGCTGGACGCCATTTGCGCGAAGTGCCCGCTGGGACAGCTCTACGAGGACGCGGAGGCACGAGACCTACGCATCCGGGAGCGGAGCGAGCGAGCGCTGCGGGAGCACATCGAGGGCGTGAGGCACGCTGAGGACACCCTGACCGCCCTGCTTGGCGGGCATGAGGCGCTGGCCTACCTTGCGGCGCTGCGGGACGGACAGATCCTGCAGGAGAACGAGTGCGAGCACTATGCGGCGCAGATCGCCGAGGCGGGCGCAGCGTGGGAGACGGTGCTGGAGGGCGTGAGCTTTGAAGACCTCTCCCGGCTGCGGCACCTGCTGCGGGAGGTGGACGAATACATCAAGGACGGCGGCGAGCTGTTCAACGGCTTCCAGCACGAGACAGAGCGCATCCCGGCGCATCGGCTGGAGGAGCTCCACCAGCTCGGGACGGCGCTTCTCGGCGAGTGCCCGGAGAACGACTGCACGATCTACCGCAACGTGTTCCGCATGGCGGTCGATGTCGACGGGCAGATGGGCAAGCTGACGGGCCACGCGAGGGAGACGATGCAGCGGGAGTATGATCGGCTGCTCCGGGAGTTGAACCGCCTCTACACCATGAACCACGCGGTGAAGAAGTACCGGGAGGCGCAGCATGACAGGACTTGAACTGCTCAAGGCCCCGGAGGCCACGGCGGGCGAGATTGCGGATATCATCTCCGCGCCCTGTCCGCCAACTATCCCCGCCCACTGCGACGGCGTGAGCTGCCGGGAATGTTGGCTGACGTGGCTGACGGGCGAGCCGATCAAAGAGAAAGAGCCGCCCGACAAGCGGACGGCTCCGGATGATGCTCCCGCCTACTACCATCCTCCAGTGAAAGCAATCCGAGAGGCGGCGGAGAGGATCAGGGAGGGGCGCATGGAGTACGCAGCAGAAGCGCTCACTCGCCGATCCGATCCAGAAGAGCCTCGACGGCCTTGAAGGTGTAGGCCCTTGCGACTACTGACGTCGCATAATAAGTTTCCCGGCAAACGGCAACAATCGCCGCTTTCTGAGCTTCGGTGAAACCAGCGTCAACGTGCTCGCCAGAGTCGAGAATGGCAGAGCGAAGACGCTCGCCGAGAATAGTCCAGTCAACATCGCGGCTCTTGTCGACTTCGTCGAGTACACGCTCGACGACATCAAGGGTAGCATCAGCCATAGACAACACCCCCTCCCCGGGCAGTGGCCCAGCTCAATTATACACGAGCAGGAGGGCAAAGGAAAGGAGCAGCAGAATGTTCAGCACAGAAGACCTCAAGACCGCGATCGGCGCGACCGTCATCGCACGGCGGAACGCGGCAGCGCGGCTGCGGGAGGCGGGCAACCCCCGCGACCCGTTCCGGGCGCTGCCGGGGATGGAGCAGCAATTCTTTGAAGCGGCGCAGAGCGTGCGCAGCTACGACCTCGTTCTCAACTTACTTGAGAGAGAAGTGAAGCGGGAAGCGCGAAAGCGTGCGGGGCGCACGGCGCAAAGCGCGGCGGTGTTCCTTATCACGGCGGGGCTCATCATCCTCGCGACGCTGGGCTTCGCGGCGGCGCTGCTGCTGATGCGCTGCCCTGTCCCCGCCGTGAGCGTCACCGCGTTTATAGGCGTGGCAGTCTCGCTGGGCTGGGCGGTCATTCGGAAGTAAATCTAAGAACAAGGAGAAAGGAGGGCAAGCGATGAGAGGCCCGAAGAAACGGCTGACGCCGTTCGGGAAGATGGTGGTGAAGGCGCTGGCTGACCGGGATATGAGCCGGGCGGAGCTGGCGGCCACGGTAGGCACAAGCCCGCAGTACATGAGCTACATCCTGAACGGGACACGCTCGGGTGAGAAGTACCTCCCGGCGATCATCGCCGCCCTCGCGCTCGACCCGAAGAAGGCGGAGCGGGCGATCGCGGCATGACGCACGGAAGGGAGGGAACGGAGTGCCGGACGTATTCATCGCGCTGGAGGAGGCAGCGGCTTTTGAGAGCGTCAGCTACAAGACTTTGACGCAACGCATCTATCGCAATCCTCAGCAGTACAAAACGAAGTCACAGGCCCGGGAGGGCGGCGGCAAGGATCAGGTGTTGATCTCGACAAGCTCCCTCTCGGCAAAGGCGCGGAAGGCATGGCGAGCCGCGCAGAAGGTGGAAGGGAGTGAGGTCATCATAGACAAGAGAGCACAGGAGGCCGTGCCGTGGTACGTCACCGCCGACCTGAACCAGTACACGGAGGCGAACAAGAAGCGCTTCTATGAGGCGGTAGAGCTGGCGGCACGGGTGCAGGACTTCATCGACTATGACGGCCCTGACCGCACGGGCTACGCCGAGCGGTACGCGCTGGGGCTGGGGATCAGCCCGCAGAGCCTGTACCGCTACATGAAGAACGTGCTGGAGGCGAACGCGTGGGCGCTGAAACTGGAGAAGGAAGACGGCAAGAGCCGGGACTACTTCCGGGCGCTGGCGCTGTGCCGGAAGCCAAAGGAGACGGGTACGTTCCCGAGCTTGACGGACGAGCAGAAGGCGATCATTGAGAACATCTGGTTCGACAAGCGGTTCGCGGCGAACCTCGGCACGATCGAGATGCTCTATGAACGGTTTGAGCTGGAGGCGGAGCGGCGGGAGTGGGAGGAGTATCCCTCCATCAAGACGGTGGCCCGGTATATCAAGTTCCTCATGGGACAGCGGGGTGCGGAGTCTGCCCGGTTCCTCGCCGCCAATGGGACGCGGGAGTGGAAGAACAAGCGGATGATGAAGGGCAAGCGCGACGCGACGAGCCTTCAAGTCATGGAGTATGTTGTTGGCGACGAGCACACCTTCGACTTTTGGGTGCAGTGGACGGCCCCGAACGGCAAGATCAAGGCCGTGCGCCCGAAGCTGGTTGCGTGGCTGGATATGCGCTCCCGCGCTATCATCGGCGATGTAGCGTGCGTCAACGCCAATTCGCAGACGCTGAAGGAGTCGCTGGTCAAAATGATCTACAGCAATCCGGGCGGCGTTCCCCACATCCTGCACGTCGACAACGGCAAGGATTATACTGCCAAGGCCATGACCGGACAGAACCGCAAGCACCGCAAAATCGACCTTGACTTCGCATTTGACTCGGAAACGGTCGGCTTCTATCAGAGCATCGGCATCCAAGAGGTCGGACGCTCGCTGCCGTATCAGCCTTGGGACAAACCGATCGAACGCTTCTTCTCCACGGTCTGCTCGAAATTCTCCAAGTGGTTTGAGAGCTACACGGGCACGCTGACAGGCTCCAAGACCTACGCCAAGCGGCAGAAGGACATCGACCAGATGCTGGAGCGCGGGGAGCTGCTGACGATGGAGGAGTTCTTCGAAGTCTGGACGGAGTGGAAGAACACCAAGTATCACACCCGCAAGCATCGCGGCCTGAGCGACGCGGGCGAGAAATGGGTTACGCCGATCGAGATGTTCGAGAACGGCCCGCGCTATGAAAAGGCAGCTCCACCCCGAGAGTACGCGGCGATGCTGCTGATGAAGGCGGCGACCGCCCGCGTCACAAACCAAGGCATCAACAAGTTCGGCACACTCTACACGGACACGGAGCTCGCCTACTACGTCAATCAGAAAGTCAACATCAAATGGGACATCGACGATGTCACCAAGCTCTATGTGTACGACATGGACGGCAAGAAGATCTGTGAGGCGGTGTCCGCCGAGCTGCTCGCCTTCGGCCCGCATTGTTCTCAGGCGGCACTGGAGAAGCATCTGCGAGATCAGAAACGAAACGAGCGAGAGGTCAGGGAGTATCTGGAGGAGCGAGTCCGCCCCTACGAGCTGCGGCTCGAGGACGGCGCAAGGCCCTCGGATGCAGTGGGCATGATCGACCTGACCATCAAGGCCACGCCGAGCCAGAAGCTGGTCTCCCTGCCCAAGGACAGAATGTTCCGGTCGGAACAGGCAAGCAAGGCGAGCCGGAAGAAGGTCACGGACGACACCTTCCTCAACGCCAAAGGCGACAAGGCGCTCTCCCTTTTGAGAGCGATGAACGAATAATAACGGAGGTACATCATGGAAGTTACAGCAGCGGAGCGCACCGCAATCTACACCAACATCAGCCCCCTCGCACAGCGCGTGAACAACTACATCCAGACGCAGCACTCAAGCATCGCGGCGGTCGCCAAGGACATCGGCTACAGCCGCACCACCGTCTCCCGGTATCTCACGGGCAAGTATGACAGTAACCCGAACGACCTTGAGAGCAAGCTGACGGACTTCCTCACCCGGCAGACGGGCGAGGCGGTCGACCTGACGACGCCGTTGGCGAAGTCAGAGGGCAAGACGTGGCAGACGCCCGTATTCTTTGAGAGCCGGGACGCGAAGGCCGTGCTCGGTGTATGCCAGAGCTGTCAAGAGTACATTGGCCTCGGCATCGTAGTCGCCCGCAGTGGCTACGGCAAGACCTACGCCCTGCGGCAGTACGCGAAGCTCTCCCGCGTGGCCTACATCGAGTGCGACGACACCATGAGCAGCCGCGACCTTGTGGAGGCGATTGAACGGAGCATCGGGCTCCCAAACGGCTACGGCACGATCTGGCGCAGGGTGAACGGCATCCGGGAGTTCTTCAACACGAACAAGGGCTACCTGCTGATCATCGACGAGGCGGACAAGCTGGTGAGCAAGTACACACAGAAGAAAATGGAGATCCTGCGGGCGGTGTTCGATCAGAGCGACGTGGGTCTTGTGATTGCGGGCGAGCCGAAACTGGAGGCACAGATCAAGACCTACCTCGTGCGTATGGCGAACCGGGTGGACTTCTACGCCTCGCTGCGGGGCCTCTCCCCCTCGGAGGTGGAGGGCTATCTCACGGACTTCCAGATCGAGCCGGAGGCGCTGGTGGAGTTGAAAGCGCGGGCGTGCAATATGCAGACCGGGTGCTTCCGACTGCTCGACCGCACGCTCTCTAACGTCCGACGCATCCTCAAGGAGACGGGCGAGGAGACGGTGACGGTGAAGACCATAGCACAGGCGTCGTCCATGATGATGCTTTGAGGAGGGACAGCAAATATGAGAATAGAACGCATCAGCGGAGCGATCCTCATCCTGCTCTCCGGCGTGCTGCTCCTGATGGCGGCCTACGGCGGGACGCCGGAGAATCGGGACGCGACGGCGATCCTCCTGACGCTGCCGATGGGTCTTGTGACCCTGTTCGCCGAGACCCCGGAGCGCGGCAAGCGCACCAAGCGAGACTACCGGGCGTAAAGCCCGCAACATTAACAAATTGAAAGGAGCCGCAAACATGGCAAGGAAACGAGTAGTCGAGGCCCCGAGCCTCCATTCATGGGAGGACGTGAACGACGCCCTCCGTCAGATCGCCGAGGCGCAGATCGCGCTGGGCGAGATCCAGAGCGATATGCAGAAGCAAATCTTAGGGGCGCAGAAGGTCGCCGAGGAGCAGAGCAAGCCGCTCAACGACAACGTGGCCAAGCTGGAGCGCGAGATCAAGAGCTTCGTCACCGACCACAGGGACGAGATGGGCAAGACGAAGTCGGTGGTGCTGACGTTCGGCGAGGTAGGCTTCCGGCTCTCCACATCCGTCTCGCTGCCCCGGGCGAAGGAGAAGCTGGAGGAGATCATCCGCCGTCTCAAGTCCCGCCAGATGACGGACTGCATCGTGGTGGAAGAGAAGGTCAGCAAGGAGGCTCTGAAGAAGTACGGTGAGGACACGGTGAACGCCGTGGGCGCAACGTGGAAACAGAGCGACGTGTTCGGCTATGAGGTGAACATCGCCAAGCTGGAGCAGATCAAGGCGGGCAACTGAGGAAGGGGGCTCACGGAATGACAGCAGCAAGGACTGGGCGCAAACAGCCCTCCATCCGCACGCTGTGGGCGATCGCGAAGTCGCCGGAGCTGCACCTCACGGACGAAGACCTGCACGCGGTTGTCTACCGCGAGACAGGCAAGGAGTCCATGAAGATGCTGACGCAGGGCGAGGTCAACACTGTTGCCCGCGTGCTGCAGAACATGAAGGACAGTGTGAGTCGGAGTGTGCGGGACAAGCGCACGGACACGGGCGGCGACATCCGCACCACCGCGCAGCGCCGGAAGATCTACGCGCTGTGCGAGGCGCTGGGCTGGAATGACGACCCGCGCCGCATTCAAGGCTTCGTCAAGCGCGTGGCCCATGTCGACCGCATCGAATGGCTGAACATGGCGCAATGCGAGAAGGTCATCGAAGGGCTCAAGGCAATCCTCGCACGGCAGCGCCGGAAGGAGGCGGAGCTGTGATAGAGGAACGAGCGATCCTCGCGGCGCTGGAACGCATAGCGCGGATGCAGGACAGCATCCGCAGCGGCATGGACATCTGCAGGGACACGGGGCTTGTGTTCCTGCGGGTCTACTATGAACAACTCCCTCCCAATGTTGCCCGCCGCCTGACAGAGCTACACGCAGAGGACATGGCGGAGATCCCTCGCGCAACCTCCACGGAGGGTACGGCGCAGGATCGGCAGCGCCTTGGCGAGAAGCTGGCGAGCGACGCAGCCACCGCACAGGTCATGCGGGCGATGAATGTCTACCGCGCAAGGCTCGGCTACGGCCCGCAGGAGGGCGGAGACGGCGCGGAAGCAGCGGGAGGTGATATGTAATGCCAAAGGGGAAGAAACGCCTCACGCAGCGGGAGAAGGCCGAGCGTGCGGCGATCAAGAAGCAGCTCCAAGCGGACGGCGTTCTCCCACCTGATAAGCCCCGGCTCAACCGCAAGAAGTTCGCCCGGGAGGTGTGGGAGGATTTCAGCGAGATGGATGTCTACACCGCAGATTTCTACCTCCGCAAGGCGATCATGGCAACGGTGGGGCCGGAGCTGCACGAAGTGACATCGGAGCAGGTTGGCATCCTGAAGCTGATGAAGCTGGCGGTGGAGACCGATCGGTTCATGCAGCAACTCAAAAAAGAGGGGCGCGAGCAATACAGCATCGGGGAGTATGTCGAGAAGGTCTACAACCCGGTCATGAATTTATAGGAGGATTCACATCATGGCAAAATTGACACCAGACGCGACGAGGACGGAGCATGGCCTCGTCATCAACGAGAAGATCATCCCGTGGGGCGCGGTCTGGCCCAAGGACTCCGGCGCGTACAAGAAGGGCACACAGTACAAGGCCGACCGTCTGCTCTCGGGCGGCACGGGCAAGGTCAAGGGCGTGACCATCCACAACACTGCCGACCTGAAGAACGTGGAGGAGGACGCCGAGCAGTACACCCGTGCGACGTGGCCTAACGGCAACATGAACGACGCCCGCGTCCACTACTACGTCGACGACATCAACGCATGGCAGAACCTGAGAGAGGACGAGGTGGGCTGGCACGCGGGCGATGGCCGGAAGGCCACGGGCGGCAACGAGACGACGCTCTCCATCGAGATCATCATGGACGGCACGGGCAGCAAGGAAGACCGCAAGGCTGAGGAGAACGGCGTACTGCTGGCGGCGCTGCTGCTGAAGAAGCACGGCTTGAGCGTGAACGAGCTGTACACGCACAACCACTGGATGGGCCACCCGGACTCCATCGTGCAGGGCGCGAGGAAGAACTGCCCGCTGTACATCCTGCCTCATTGGGCGCAGTTCAAGCAGAAGGTCGCCGCGAAGCTCGCGGAGCTGAACGGCGGCGCGACCACCACGGAGACGGGCAAGACGGAGATCATGGGCAAGGCCAAGGCGAGCGCGCAGCAGATGGCGCTGTTCGCCCGATCCAAGAACGCGGAGCCGCAGCTCCCGGCGTGCTCGCTGGAGCAGCTGGCGCAGTTCTTCCTCGAAGAGGGCGAGGCCGAGGGCGTGCGCGGCGACGTCGCCTTTGCGCAGAGCCTCCACGAGACGGGCTTTTTCAAGTACGGCGGCATCGTGCTCCCCACGCAGAACAACTATGCGGGCATTGGGGCGCTGAACGGCAACGCCAAAGGACAGGCGGCGACCTTCCCCGACCCGCGCACGGGCGTCCGGGCGCAGATCCAGCACCTGAAGGCATACGCCTCCAAGGCGGCGCTCGTGAACGGGTGCGTCGACCCGCGCTTCTCCCTCGTGACACGGGGCTCGGCGCAGTATGTGGAATGGCTGGGCGCAAGCGACAACCCCAACGGCAAGGGCTGGGCCGTACCGGGCAAGGGCTACGGCAGCAAGATCGTCGCCCTGTTAGGTCAGATCATGGCGTTCGAGGTGCCGCAGCCGTCCACGCCGAGCGAGCCGGAGGAGCAGGAGCCGGAGTTCCCGGCGTATCAGTTAGAGGGGCTTGAAACGCTCGTGGAGGCTGACGTCATCAACTCCCCCGAGTTCTGGCGGCAGAAGTTCGGCGAGCAGGTGACGGTCGGCGAGTTGTTCGGCATCTTGGGGAAGCTCTTCACGAAAGCAAGCGAGTAAGGACACGGAGGGCGGGACATGGAAGACCTCGTAAAGGAGCTGACGATCGACATGGTTCCTGACGGCGACAACCGCATCATCGCAGAGACGATCGGCGTCGAGAACTACTACAAGCTGTGCTCGGTCGTCGGCGGCTCGACCATCTACCTCCAGAAGCCGGAGAGTGTCCTTCGCCCCGTCCGAGACGCTCACATCAAAGCGGAGTTCAACGGCTACAACCACCCCGAGCTCGCCCGCAAGTACGGCGTGACGGAGCGGTGGGTGCGGCAGCTCTGCGGCGAGGGGAAGCTGGAGGGACAGATGAGCCTTCTCGACTACGGCGACGAGCCGGAAAACACTACGTTCTAAGACAACATTTCTAAGAAGCAGTACATATATAAGGTTCCTGAAAGGGACGGTAAAATAAGACTATGAGCATAGCTCATAGTCTTATTTTTATATCCAAAGGAGGACACCAAACATGAGCATGGAGATCATCCAGAGCGCGGCGACCGAGCTGCTGGTCAACGTTGCGCTCGCCGTGCTGGCCCTCGCCGGGGCCTACGCGGTCTACTACATCCGGCTCGGCACATCCAAGCTGAAGGCGCAGACCGCGCAGATCGAGGACGCATCCACCCGCAAGGTGCTGGACGACGCCTTGGAGGACGTTGCGAACCTCGCCACGCTGTCGGTGGGCGCAATGGAGCAGACCACGGCAAAGGCGCTGCGCGAGGCGGTCAAGGGCGGCAAGGCAAGCCGCGAGGAGCTGGTCGCGCTGGGCAAACAGGTCTTTGACGAGGTCAAGGCGTCGATCGCGCCGGAGGCGCAGCGGGTCATCACGAAGAACCTCGGCAGCTTCGACGAGTATTTGACGAAGTGCATCGAGGCCGCTGTGCTGGAGATCAAGCAGAACGAGCCGTACATCACCCTCCCGGAGAGTGCGCTCATCGAAGGCGAAGCGGAACGGTAAGGAGGGCGGCACATGGACGTCTCTCAGATCACCGCCCTCATCGG
This sequence comes from Faecalibacterium duncaniae, assembly GCF_010509575.1. NCBI lineage: Bacteria > Bacillati > Bacillota > Clostridia > Eubacteriales > Oscillospiraceae > Faecalibacterium > Faecalibacterium duncaniae. The sequence goes on from NZ_CP048437.1 coordinate 1,874,390, forward strand.
CGCGGCGGCGTCGCTGCTGTGCACCGTCGTCGTCGGGGCGCTCACCTTCTTTATGAAGAAGACGCTCGCCAGTCTTGAAGAGGCGGACAAGCGGAACGCCGAGGACATCAAGACGCTGGACAAGAACCTCAACGACCTGAAGGCAGACCTCCCCCTGATCTATGTGACGCGGGAGGACTACATTCGGGTCATGAACAGGGTCGAGGACAAGCTCGACCAAATCCTCTACGGAGGCAAAGCCAAAGGAAAGGAGGAGTGACCTCATGGCAATCCTTGACGAGCTGACCGAGCAGGAGGTCAGCAAGAACAAAGCAATCCGGGGCTACATCGTCCGAGCCCTCGCAAAAGGCAGTCAGAACGCCTTGCTCGTCCGTCAGATCACAAACGCCCTCGTCGCTGACGGCCTGATCTACTCGCCGGACATTTCAAAGCCGATCGAGTATCTGCAGGAGGCGGGTTATGTGACCTTCACCGACCGATCGGTGAACGCCTACAACGCCTACCGCAAGGACTCCATCATCAAGCTCACCCGCAAGGGCGTCGATCTCGTCGAGGGCACGATCAACGACCCGGGCATCGATGTCTAAGGCGGAGCGACGGAGGACGCGGGTCAGCTCGACGATCGACAAGCTCCCGGACGATATTAAGGGGCAACTCGACGTCCGGCTTGCGGACACCTCCAACACCTATGAAGAACTGGCGGCATGGCTCAAGACTGAAGGCTACGAGATCAGTAAGTCAGCGATCGGGCGCTATGCGATCCGCACCACACAGGCGGCGCAGCGCGTAGCGCAGACCATCCAGCGCACTCAGGCGATCGCTCAAGCGGTGGAGGCCCACCCCGACCTCGACTACACGAAGGCGGCGTCGATGGTGCTCATGGACGGGCTTATGCAGCGAGTCAGCACCGCTGAGGATGACTTTCAGGAAATGCCGCTGGATAAGGCGGGGCGACTCATCGCAAGCCTCGCCCGGAACGCCACCTACGAAAAGCGCGTCCGGCAGGACATGAAGAAAAAAGCTGAGCTTGCCTTCGAACAGATGGAGACGGAGCTCATGGCGGCAATCAAGCAGCACCCTGAGCTTGCTGGCGAGCTTCACGACGTGCTGGAGCGTGCAAGAGAGAAGGTGCTGGCAGATGGCGAAGATTGACCTGAACGACTACCTCGAAAAGCTCACAGAGCCGGAAGACCGGGAAACGGTCGCAAACCGCGCGTATCAGCGGGAGCTGTTCGAGCAGTACGTCACAAAGGACGGCAACTTTCCCGAGCAGCGGGCGCAGCTCCTTGAGGACTTCAGGGCCGGAAAGGAACTGACCGGGCCGAAGGGACTGCGCCGGAAGCTCGGAGCCTTCGATCTTGAATACTTCGGGCGGGCCTATCTCGCGCACTACTTCGTCCGCCCGTCGCCCAAGTTCCACGGCGAGCTGGACAGGATATGGCGGGAGGGCGTGCTGAAGGGGATGAACCCGGAGGTGGACGCCAAGCGGATCAGCCGCGCGGATGGGTGCCGCCGTGCGATCGAAGCGCCTCGTGGCCACGCCAAGAGCACGACCTTCACTTTCAAGGACGACCTGCACGCCGCCGTCTACGGCTACAAGCACTACATCATCATCCTCTCTGACAGCTCGGAACAGGCCGAGGGCTTCCTCGTCGACATCAAGACGGAGCTGGAGGAGAACGCTGCCCTGAAGGAAGACTTCGGCGAGCTGGAAGGCAAGGTCTGGAAGTCCTCTGTCATCCTGCTGGCCAACGGCGTCAAGATTGAGGCAATCGGCTCGGGCAAGAAGATCCGTGGCCGACGTCACAAGCAGTGGCGTCCCGACCTTATCGTCTGCGACGATCTGGAGAACGACGAGAACGTCAACACGCCGGAGCAACGCAAGAAGCTCCGCGACTGGTTCTATAAGGCGGTCTCCAAGGCGGGCGACACCTACACCGACATCGTTTACATCGGCACGCTGCTCCACTTCGATGCGCTGCTGGCCAACGTAGCGAAGAACCCGAGCTATAAGTCGGTGCGCTATCAGGGCGTCATCAGCTTCGCCACCAACGGCGAGCTGTGGGACGCATGGGAATCCATCTTCACCGATCTCTCCAACGACAACCGACAGGAGGATGCACTGGAGTTCTTCCAAGCGAACCGCGAGGCGATGCTGGAGGGCACGGCGGTCTTATGGGAGGAGAAGCTCTCCTACTACGACCTCATGGTCATCCGCATCTCCGAGGGTGAGGCGTCCTTCAACAGCGAGATCCAGAATGACCCCATCGACCCGGAGAACTGCACCTTCCAAGAAGAGTGGTTTGACTTTTGGGACGACGAGGGCAAGGCGCAGCCAGACTTCTCCGACCCGAAGTTTCTCTTCGTCGGCGCGAACGACCCGTCGCTGGGCAAGAACAAGAAGTCGGACACCAGCTCCATCATCGCACTGGCAAAGGACACGCAGACGGGCTACCTCTATGTCGTGATCGCGGACATCGCCAAGCGCAAGCCGGATCAGATCATTGAGGACGCTCTCGACGCGAGCCGACGCCTCCAGCGGGAGTACAAGCGGCCCTACTACAAGTTCGGCGTGGAGACGGTGCAGTTCCAGTATTACTTCGCCGAGATCATGCGGCAGCGTGCGGCAGCGGTCGGCGAGTATCTCCCTATCGAGGAGATCAACAGCACGCAGAACAAGGATGCACGCATCCAGTCCCTGCAGCCGTTCGTGAAGAATGGCTACATCAAATTCAGCAAGAAACACAAGACACTGCTAAAGCAGATGACCGAGTACCCGATGGGCAAGAACGACGATGCGCCGGACGGCCTCCAGATGGCGGTCAAGCTGGCGCTTGACGTCAAGACCGGGCGCAGGGTCGACTACAGAAGCGTCATCGCCCGCGCCCTCGACTTCCGGCGCGGAGCCTACTAAGGAGGTGAGGCGCATGATTATCCAAGAGAACACAATCATCCACGGCGACAGCCTCACCGTGCTCCGTCAGATGGAGCCGGAGAGTGTCGACGCAATCATCACAGACCCGCCCTACGGCATCAACTATGTCTCTCAGACGGGGGCGTCCATCAAGAACGACAAGAGCCCCTTCATCTGGTTCCTCTACGACGCCTTCCGCGTGCTCAAGTCCGGCGAGGCTGGGCACGGCGGCCTGATCTGCTTTACCCGTTGGGACGTGGAGCAGACCTTCATCGACGCGATGAAGATCGCGGGCTTCAACGTCAAGAGCGAGGTCATTTGGGATAAGGTCTACCACGGCATGGGCGACACCAAGGCGGCGTTTGCCCCGTCGCATGAGAACATCGTCTTCGCGATTAAGGGCAAATACAGTTTCCCCGGCAGCCGCCCAAAAGACCTCGTCACCTTCCCGAAGATCAACAGCTCCAAGATGGTGCACCCCACTGAGAAGCCTGTTGGTCTGCTGGCTAATCTCATCTCCTCGGTCACGAAACCGGGCGACCTCATCCTCGACCCGTTTGCCGGAAGCGGTTCCACGCTGGTCGCGGCGAAGAAGACGGGGCGTCGCTTCATTGGCATCGAGCTGGATGACGATTACTTCGTCACGGCCCAGCGGCGCATCGAGGAGGTGCGGGAATGAGCCGACTCAAGCAGCTCGTCACCCGGCTTAGACGCCCGGATATGCGGGAGGTCGCCGTGGCGCAGGTCTCCGACAAGTACAGCGAGTATCCCAGCAATGGCCTGACGCCTGTCAAGCTGGCTGAGATCCTCCGAGAGGCCGACGCGGGCGATGTTCTTCGGCAGATGGAGCTCTTTGAGGAAATGGAGGAGAAAGACCCTCACCTATTCAGCCAGCTCCAGACGCGCAAGAACGCCGTCACGGGCCTTGACTTCGAGGTGATCCCCTTCGGCGACGAACCGCTGGACAAGGAGATCGCCGACTTCATCGAAGAGCAGCTCAACGGCATCGAGAGCTTCGAGGATGTGGAGAATGACCTGCTCGACGCAATCGGCAAGGGCTTCGCCGTATCCGAGATCCTGTGGGGCTATGACGAAGGGCACGTCGTGGTGCAGGACATCAAGACGCGACACCAGAAACGCTTCTTTTGGGACACGCTGGACGATTCGTTCAAGGTGCGAACGAAGGACGTGCCGGAGGGCATCCTGCTCCCGGCGAACAAGTTCATCGTTCACAGGTACAAGGCTCGCAGCGGTCACACCTCTCGGGCTGGCATCCTCCGTGTTGTGGCGTGGATGTACCTCTTCAAGAACTACGACCTGAAGGACTGGGTCAGCTTCGCTGAGATCTACGGTCTGCCGCTCCGGCTGGGCAAGTACGCGCCGGGAGCGAGCGACAGCGACAAGGCGGCGCTCATGCGAGCCCTCATCCAGATTGGCTCCGACGCGGCGGGCATCATCCCGGATGGCACGAGCATCGACTTCATTACCACGGAGAAGACCTCCAGCTCCGACCTCTATGAACGGCTGGCTCGTTACTGCGATGAACAGATCTCCAAGGCAATCCTCGGCCAGACGCTGACTTCCGACTCGGGCGGCGGCAGTTACGCACAGAGCAAGACGCACAACGATGTCCGGCACGATCTCACCGTCGCCGACTGCAAGGCGCTGGCGTCCACCCTCCGGCGCGACCTCATCCGCCCGCTGTGCATCTTCAACTTCGGTGAGGACAAGCGCATCCCCTACATCCGCTTCGACTGCGAAGAGTCCGAGGACTTGACACAGACGGCGACAATCCTCGGCACGCTCATCGAAAAGGTCGGGCTTCGGATACCCACGAGCTTCGTCTATAAGAAGTTCTCCATCCCCGAGCCGGAGGAAGGTGATGAGATTGCAAAGCCCACCTACGGAGGCGGCATGGGCGGCGTGCTGCCGTTCAAAAGCGATGCGCTACTCTCCCTCAAGGCGGGAGCTGACGCGCCGATCGGCACGCAGCAGCACATTGACAGGCTCGCCGCCGCCGCACTCCACAAGGGCGTGGGCAGCTTCAAGCGCGCGTTCGAGCCGGTTCTCAAAATGATTGAGAACGCAGACAGTCTCGAACAGCTCCGCGAGCTGATGGAGGATGACGCAGCCGTCGCCGAACTCTACGCCGCGATGGATGTCTCTGAGGTCGAGGAGCTGCTGCAGAAGGTTATGCTCTACGCCGATCTTGAGGGGCGGGTGGTTGAGGATGGATGAGTTCACCGCACTTTTCAGCCGCAAGGACATGACCTTTGAAGAGGCGGTCGCGTACTTCAAAGAGCGCGTCCCTGTAACCGCCTCGCGGTTCTATCAGATCGCCGCCGAGTACCGCGCCCTCGCCTTTACGGTCAGTGGCTACACGAAGGCGCAGGTGCTCAAGAAGTTCTACGACGAGCTGCTGGCCGCACTGGAGGAGGGTAACAGCCTTGCGGAGTTTCGCGAGAATATGAACGACTTCCTCGAAGCAGAGGGCTACGAGGGCATCACGCCCTACCAAGCCGAGAACATCTTCCGCACCAACATCCAGACGGCCTACAATGTGGGCCACTACAAGCGGATGACCGAACCGGGCGTCAAGGCGCTGCGGCCCTACTGGCAGTATGACGCCGTCAACGACTCAAAGACCCGCCCGAGCCACCTTGCGATGGATGGGCGCGTGTTCATGGCGGACGATCCCATTTGGGACACATGGTTCCCACCCAACGGCTTCAAGTGCCGCTGCACGGTCAAGACGCTCTCCAAGCGCCAGATGGAGCAGCGGGGGCTGACGGTGGAGACCGAAGCACCGAGGGCGGCGCGGCTGGAGGATGGACGCTTCGTCAACATCCTGCCCGACCCGCAGTTCGATACCAACCCCGCCAAGGTACGCTATCAGCCAGACCTCACAGGCTACCCCGAGCCACTCAAAAAGGCGTACCAAGAGCGCGAAAAGGGGAACACTCCGCCATAAGGCCACAGAGCCCCGCTGTGCGCGTTTTGCTCTCGGCAGGGTAATTTGACGGGTGCGGCAAGTAAGGGGCGTGCGCACGCGCTCTAACGCCGTTTCCGGGCGGTTCGCGGCGACACCAAAGGAGGACAGATGCAAATGGATGGTTTTTTGACCCTGAAAGGCAGCAATGTGGAGCTCGTGGGAGCACCGGAGACGATCTTCGTCCTCCCCATCGGCCACGTTGTCAGCTCGAAGGGTGAGTTTGATGTAGACGATGAGAGCTACAAGGCGATGAAGGCGCAGATCGCCAAGCGCGGCGTGGATCTCGTCGTTGACTACGAGCATCAGACGCTCAAAGGGTGCGAGGCACCCGCAGCCGGATGGGTGAAGGAGCTGAAGCTGGAGGACGGGCAAATCAAGGCCGTCGTCGAGTGGACGCCCCGAGGGGCGCGGTACCTTGAGAACAAGGAGTACCGCTACCTCTCCCCGGTCGTGAATGTCCGCAAGGCGGACAACAAGGCGGTCGGGCTCCACTCGCTGGCACTTACCAACACTCCGGCGATCGAGGGGATGAACCCCATCGTCAATTCAGACAATTTTGAAGGAGGACAACATTCTATGGACATCAAGAAGCTGGCGGAACTGCTCGGTTTGAGCGAGGACGCCACGGAGGAGCAGGTCGTGGAGGCACTCAAGGTTTGCCTCGCCGAGAACCGCAGCCTCAAGGAAGCGGAGAAGCAGCCGCCCGAGAACGTCGTGGCGAACAAGGCTGTCTGCGAGCTGTTGGGTCTGAAGGCGGGCGCTGCCGCCGAGGACGTGACCGCAAAGATCATGGAGCTCAAGAGCGGCACGGTCGACGGCGTCAACCTCGCCGAGGAGCTGAAGGCGCTCAAGCAGCAGAATGCGGAGCGCGAGGCCAACGACGCTGTCATCCTTGCCCTGAAGGCGGGTAAGATCACCCCGGCGCAGAAAGAATGGGCTAAGAGCTACGCCTTGAGCGACCCGAAGGGCTTCGGCTCCTTTGTGGAGAAGGCCCCGCAAATCGTGCCGATGGACAAGATTGAGCTGGACGACGTCAAGGCCCTCAAGAGCGACGCGCTGGACGCCGACACGCTGCTGGTCTGCAAGCAGCTCGGAATCTCGCCCGACGACGTCAAGAAGTACGGTATGAAGGAGGACTAAGATCATGGCAAAACTGACTGATGTGAGAGATACCCCTGAGATCGCCAACGGCGCAAAGGTCATCGCGGTGCCTGTGAAGGGCGGTACCACCATTTATCAGGGCGCACTCGTCGCTCTGGACGCGAGCGGCTACGCAATCCCCGGCAAGAAGGCCGAGAGCCTGACCGCTGTGGGCCGCGCCGAGGAGACGGTGACAAATACGGGCGCAGACGGCGAGTTGGTCATCCGCGTCGCTCGCGGCGTATTCGTCTTTGACAACACCGCTACCGCTGCGAATAAGATCACCGCCGCCCATGTTCTCAAGCCCTGCTACATGGAAGACGACCACACCGTCACGGCGCTCGCCACGGGCGCGTCCGTGGCTGGCACCGTCATCCGCGTGGATGACGAGGGCGTCGCCGTCGAGTGCGGAGGCTACATTCCCGCTGCTGCCGCCGCAAGTGTGGGCGGCTAATCGAGTAAGGAGGTACATCCATTATGATCATCACCCCGCAGGCCCTTAGAGGCATCTATACCGCCTTCAACACGGTCTTTAACAAGGCGTTTGAAGGGCAGCATCCCACCTATGAAAAGGTCGCGACCGTCGTGCCCAGCACCAGCGAATCCGAGACCTACGCATGGCTCGGTGACATCCCCGGCATGAGGGAGTGGATCGGTGAGCGCGAGATCCAGAACCTCTCCGGCTCCGCCTACACCATCAAGAACAAGGACTTCGAGCTGACTGTCGGCGTAGACCGCAACGCGGTCGAGGACGACAAGATCGGCCTCTACAATCCTTCCATTCAGATGCTCGGCGAGTCCGCCGCGCTGCATCCCGACGAGCTGGTCTACGGTCTGCTGGCCAACGGCTTCACCGAGAAGTGCTACGACGGCAAGGCGTTCTTCGCTACCGACCATCCTGTCGGCAAGGACAAGGCAAGCAACAAGGGCACCGCGAAGCTGAGCATGGACGCCTACAAGACGGCGCGTACATCCATGATGAGCCTGAAGAACAGCAAGGGCCGCCCTCTGGCGCTGGTTCCCGACCTGCTGGTCGTGCCGCCCGCACTGGAAGCGGACGCCCGCGACATCCTCGTCGCCGACTTCATCAACGGCACGAAGAACACCATGCAGGGCACGGCGGAGATCCATGTGGAGCCTCGCCTCGCAAGCGACTCCGCTTGGTTCCTGCTCTGCACCAAGCGTCCCGTCAAGCCGCTGATCTACCAGCAGCGCAAGAAGGCGAAGTTCGTCTCCAAGACCAACGAGACCGACGACAACGTCTTCATGAGCAAGAAGTTCATCTACGGCGCAGACTCTCGCGGCAACGCGGGCTTCGGCTTCTGGCAGATGGCCTACGGCTCTGACGGCACCACCACCTAAACCGCCCGGGGCAGAAAGGAGGGCCAGCATGAGCTACAGCACACGCGCTGAAGTGCGGGACATGGTCAAGGATGACGCGCTCAACGCGATCATCGGCGACACCTTCATTGAAGACCCCGTCGAGCGTGAAGAGCTGGTCTCCCCGATCATCGATGCGGCGATCGCCGACGCGGACGCAGAGATCGACGGCTACCTCGCCAAGAGGTACGCCGTCCCTCTGGCCCCGGCCCCGAGGGTCATCAACAAGTTCTCCAAGGATATCGCGGTCTACAATCTGTTCTCCCGCATCGGCATCGACGAGGGGACGGATCAGAAGACCTACCTGAACCGCTACAACGCGGCGATCAAGTTCCTCACGCTGGTCGCGGAGGGCACGGTGTCCATCGGCACGGAGACGGAAGACCCGGCGAGCGCAGCGGCGGGTGGTTTTAAGGTCAAGTCCAACAGCCGCCTGTTTACCCGCGAGAAGATGAGGGGGATGTAACGCATGGCCATGTACAGCATCCGGCTCGACGGCGACACGCGGGCGATGCTCCGTAGGATCAGGAGCTTCTCGGAGATCGACAAGCAGGGCATCAATGCGGCACTGGCTGAGGGCGCGCGCGAGTCGACGCTGGAACGGTTCAAGCAGAGCAAAGGCCCGGACGGGCGCAGATGGAAGACCTCCATCCGCGCCGCACAGGAGGGCGGCAAGACGCTCATCCAGTCTGCACAGCTCCGCAACTCCATCCACGACAAGTCGGACGCCTCCGGCTTCGCGGTCGGCACGAACGTCAAGTATGCGGCGACGCATCAGTTCGGAGAACCGGGCCGCACCATCCGGGCGCGGAAGAAGAAAGCCCTCCGTTTTCAGGTGGGCGGCAAGTGGGTCACGAAGAAGCAAGTCCGCATCACCATCCCGGCCCGTCCCTTCCTCGGTCTCTCAGAGGACGATATGCAGGAGATGAAGGCGACGGTCGAGGAGTTCATCCAGAAGGAGGATTGATCTCTTGCTCTACACGGAAAGCAAGCAATATCTCATCGACAAGCTGAAAGCGGCGGGCATCAAGTCCAAGCCGTTTACCACAGAGAAGGCTCTGGAGAAGAGCCAGGAGTCCCACATCGGCGCGGTCTTGTTCGAACGTGAGACTTTCACCCGAAACGGTTCCAAAAAGAGATACAGAGACGAAGAGGGAACGCTGCACAAAAGGCGGAAGATCATGGAACGGGCGACCACGTTCGGCGTGATCATCGGCGGCTACACCGATGATGAAGTCGAGGAGATATTCGACCGCTTTGTGGCGAGTCTTGACCGTGGCATCTACATCGACGGCAACTTCGTCCCCATTGAGATTGAGGGAGCGGATTGGGTCGACAAGGACGACTCACTCCTGAAAGCACAGGTCGCCGTGCAGGTGATGATCACCTTCAACGGCGGCGTTTACCGCGACACGGGCTTCGCACCTCTGACTGATGTCAGAGTGACGTCCGTGGAGAAGATCACATGAAAGGAGCCTACAGATGGCGACTAAAACACAGAAGCCGGAAGGCGCTGCCGCGCCGGAGCTTGTGCCGATCGACAAGCTCCGTGAGCAGCACAAGGTTGGGCGTGCCACCTACGCGGGCGTATGCGCCGCGAATGGCTGGCGGCCCGGTAAGGCGATGACGGAGGACGAGTTCCTCGCCGCCGTCGCCAAGTTCAACAACAGCCCGATGAACGGGCGTAAGAGCAAGGAGGCGAGGAAGTAATGCTTAGAGATGTACGCAGCAACGTCACGGACGGACTGCTCGGCTTCGCCACGGCAACGGGCGACGGTCTGCACATCAAGATCGGCGTCTCCCCCTCTGTCACCGAAAAGCCCATCACCATCCTCGGCAGCATGGGCGCAAGCACCATCAAGTCCAAGCTGGGCCTGTCCCCGCTGGCCGATGCGGTCATGGACGCGGTGCAGGGCGGCGCGGCCCGCGTGTTCTGCATCCCCGTCGCCGCGAGCACCGCTGGCACGATCGGTGAGGTCACGAAGACGGGCGACGGCGGCGGCAGCGTGACCGTGCAGGGCTCGCCCAACAACGCCTACGCGCTCACCGTGCGCTTCACCGCGCAGGGCGGGCTCAACACCGCAGCCTTCGTCTACTCCATCGACGGCGACAACTTCTCGGATGAGATCACCGTCCCCGTCACTGGCAGCTACGAGATCGAGGGCACGGGCCTGACGATCAAGTTCACCGAGGCGAGCTCGCCGGATCAGAAGCCCAGTTCCTTCCTCGTGCGCGACACCTACACCCTCAAGACCACTGCACCGAGCATGACGAACGGCGATGTGCTGGGCGCGATTGAGAAGATCAAGAGCTTCAGCGAGGAGTTCGAGTTCGTCCACATAGTCGGCGAGAGCACGGTGGAGCTGTGGGAGGCGGTCAGTGAAGCACAGAAGGAGCTGATGACGGTCTGCCACAAGCCCTGCTTCTTCCTCATGGAGGCCGCCTATCCCGCCGACGAGGCGGATGGTGACCTGAGCGATTGGGCGCTGAAGATGGAGGCAGACCGTAAGCGGATCAAGAACTCCGACATTCAGGTCTGCGCCGCATGGGGTCGCCTTGTGCGGCTGGACGGCACCACGCAGATTGTCAACCTCGCGGGCCTCGCCTCCGGGCGCTACGCCATGACGAAGGTGAGCGTGTCCATCGGCAAGACCAAGGACGAGGACGCGCTGGGCTTCCCCAAGACGAAGCTGCTGGGGCTGGTTCCCATCGGCTACGACAGCACCGTCATTGAACTGCTGGACGTCGCGGGCTACATGACCTTCCGCGAGTACGACGGCCTTGACGACATCTTTGTCTATCACACGAAGATGATGTGCAAGGACGGCAGCGACTTCCGCTATGCCGAGGATGTGCGTGTGAAGAACAAGATCATCCGCGAGACACGCAAGAAGGCGCTGCAGTTCAAGAACGACGACATCGACCTTGAGGACATTCAGGGCGAGCTGGACGCGCGGGCTAAGTTCATCAGCGTGCCGCTTGACCGCATGGTGGAGGACAAGGAGATCAGCTCCTATGAGACCACCGTGGACGAGAGCTGCTACGATACCTTCCTCGAAGATGAGACCATGAGCGTCATCATCCGCTACCTCTCCAGAGGCTACATCCGCGAGGTCGTTATCGACATCGGGCGCTCGGCTCTGAGCAGCAACTAAGGGAGGAGGACAGGCAATGCTGAAGGTAAACGGAAAAGCCTATGATTGGGGCGACGTGGATCTGAAAATCCCCGGCCTGAACATTCAGGTGCAGGAGATCAGCTATGACGACGAGCTGGAGATAGAGGAAGTCTACGGCTACGGCTCCAAGCCGCGCGGCTACGGCACGGGCAACTATAAGGCGTCCGGCAAGCTCTCCATGCTCCGCGACGACTACGACGATCTGCTGGCCTACTGCAAGCAGAAGGGCGTTCCCTTCTACAAGATGGAGCTGCCCTCCATCATCGTCTCCTACGCCAACGAGGGCGCACGCACGAAGATCGACGAGCTGAAGAAGGTCAAGTTCTCCAAGCGCAGCAACAAGGCAGCGCAGGGCGACAAGAGCCTCACCGTCGACGTCGACATGATGATCGTCGGCGGCGTGTATCAGGACGGCGTCGCACCCGTCTAAGGACAACATTTTTGAGAATAACAAGGAGGAAGTCACACTATGGAAAGCACCAACAACCAGACCCCCGCCCGCAGCAGCGAGGAACAGCTCAAGGCCAAGTACGGCGGCAAGCTCTACCGCGTCGGCATCACCGTCCCTGTGGATGATGAGAGCGAGAAAGAGTTCTCCTACTACTTCAAGCGCCCCACCGTCCCCAGCTATGACCGCTACATCAAGACCGCTGCACAGGGCATCACCAAGGCGAGCAAGGCGTTCATGCTGGACGCGGTCATCGACGAGGACGCCGAGCGTCTGACGAAGGACATGGAGGAGAACCCCGGCATCGCGATCTCCATCGGCAATAAGCTGACGGAGATCCTCGGCCTGACGGGTACGGCAAATTTGAAGAAGCTCTAAGAGAACGGGTCGCGGAGGTACGGGAGAGCTTCGTGGAGCGCGGGCTCCTTGAGATCTATCGTTTTGTGCCTCCGCCTCTCTTAGAGACCTTTGACCCCGAAACGATTGACGACGTCGACGAGTTCCTCGGATGGGTCGCAAAGGCCCGCTTCATGCAGGAACTTGAGGAGGGTATCGTCACCCGGGCGATCGTGCGAGCGTTCCCTGAGTGACGGCCTCCCGTCGCCGATCGTTTTTCCGCCTCTATCTCAAACTGGAGGTGAAAGCAGAAAATGAGTTTAGAGTCCGTATTTAAGCTGTCGCTCATTATGAACATGATCGACAACCTCTCCGGGCCGATGGCGGGCGTGGCGTCCAAGGTCGGCGCAAACGTCTCCAAGCTGGACGCCGCAAGCCAGACCTTCGGCAGCATGGCAAAGGCGGGTGCGGCGATGCAGGAGACGGGCTCACAGATCGTAAACGCTGTGCTCGCCCCGGTAGAGGCGACCTTTGAAACGCGGCGTGCGCTGGGTGAGCTGGCCTCGCTGGGCGTGCAAGACCTTGAAGCGGTCGAAAACGCCGCACGCAGCTTCTCCGATCAGTGGGCGGGCACGTCGAAGGCGGACTTCATCAGCGCGGCCTACGACATCAAGAGCGGCATCGCCTCCCTCTCTGATGAGGGCGTCGCAGAGTTCACAAGCCTCGCGGCCCTGACCGCAAAGGCGACAAAGTCCACGGCGGGCGAGATGACCTCGCTGTTTGCCACAGGCTACGGCATTTATAAAGACTACTACAGCGACCTGAGCGACATGGAGTTCGGCGAGATGTTCTCGGCTGGCATCTCCGACGCCGTCCGAGCGTTCAAGACCTCCGGCTCCGGCATGGCACAGGCAATCCAGAACCTCGGCGCATCGGCGACCACGGCGCAGGTGCCGCTGGAAGAGCAGCTCTCCGTCTTGGGTATGCTGCAAGCAACGATGGGCGGCGCGGAAGCGGGCACGAAATACAAAGCCTTCCTCCGCAGCGCCACCAAGGGCGGCGAGGCGCTGGGACTCAAGTTCACAGACGCCAACAACCAGCTCCTGAGTATGCCGGAAATCCTCGACATCCTGCGGGGCAAGTTCGGCGAGACAATGGACGCCGCCGAAAAGATGGAGCTGCAGAAAGCCTTCGGCGACACCGAGGCCGTAGCGCTCATCGACCTGATGTATAACAAGGTCGGCGACCTGCAGGACAACATCGTCAATATGTACGGCTCGCTCGGGAAGGGCGTGTCGGTCACGGAGCAGATGGCCTCCGCCATTCAGGAGACGGAGCCGGAACGCTTCGAGCGACTCAAGCAGCGCATCCACAACGTCACTGAGAGCATCGGCAACTCCCTGCTCCCCACGGTCAACGACCTGATGAGCAAGGGCGAGGGCGTGCTGACGAAGGTCGGCTCGTGGATCGAGAAGAACCAAGAGCTCGTCAAGGTCATCATGCTCATCGTTCTTGCGGTGGGCGGTTTCCTCGCCGTAGGCGGCACGCTGATCGCCCTGATCTCCGGCGTCGGCCTCGTCGTGACAAAAACGGTCAGCGCGTTCAAGATACTCAAGGGCGGCTTCGCACTGGCGCGAGGGGCGCTCACACCGCTCATATCCTCGGTGTGGAGCTTCACGGCGGCGCTGCTGGCCAACCCCGTCACATGGGTCGTCATTGGCATTGTGGCCCTCATTGCGGCGCTGGTGCTACTCTACAACAAGTGTGAGTGGTTCCGCAATGCGGTCAACTCCGTCATCAACTTCTTCAAGGGAACGCTGACGGCGGTGGGCTCGGTCGCGAAGTCGGTGTTTGAAGGCATCGGGAACGTGATCGGCTCCGTCATGGACGCGGCAAAGGCGACCGTGTCCGAGAAGCTGTCCAACATCAAGACGGCCTACGAGGAACACGGCGGCGGCATTTCCGGCGTCGCAGCGGCGGCGATGGAGGCGGTCAAGGGCTGGTACACAGCGGGCTACACCTTCATCGACAACCTCACGGGCGGCAAGCTCTCGGAGATCCGTGAGAAGTTCTCGACGGCCATGAGCAACATCGTCCAAGGCATCTCACAGAAGTTCACCGACGCACGCACCGCCTTCTCCAACGGCCTGAACAACATCAAGAACGCCGTCTCCGGCGCGGTCACGTGGTTCTTCGAGTCCGGCAAACGGATCGTGTCCACCTTTGCAAACGGCATCAAGTCCGCCTTCAGCAGCGCGGTCGAGGCCGTAAAGGGCGGCTTGCAGAAGATCCGCAACCTCCTCCCGTTCTCTGACGCGAAGGAGGGGCCGCTGTCCACACTGACCCTGTCCGGCCAACGCACCATGACTACCTACGCTCACGGCCTAACGCTGGCGGGCGACGCCCCGGCAGAGGCGATGAACAAGAGCCTCCAGCAGGTGCAGGGCGCTCTTGACCGCGAGCCGGAGAAGAAGGTCGACCTCGGCGGCGGGAAGAAGGACAAGGACGAGAGCAGCGATGAGGGCGGCTCCGGTAAGGGCAAGCAGGTTATCATCCACAAGCTGCTCGTCCCGGTCGACCTCAAGAAGATCAAAGACCTGCAACAGCTCCTCGCTCTTTTGCAGGAGGTCGAGGACTACGCAGCGGCCAACGAGGACGGCGAACCCGGCGACGAAGAAGACGCCGCCCCGGCCCCGGCATAAGGAAGGAGGACGCTATGATCTATGTAGAAGACGAACTGATCAAGCTCAACGGCGTCGTCCTCCCCGGTCTCGTCAAAAGCATCGAGGTCATTGAGACCGCGAAGGTGGACGAGCAGGAGGTCGAGGGCAGCGCCACTAAGCCGAAACAGGCAACGGGCTACGAGGACGCCAAGGTCAACATCGAGCTGATCATCGACGACACGCCCTCGCAGACCAAGTACCAGCGATACGCAACGCTCCGGGCGATCTTCCGATCGCCCGGGCAGAGCGTGCCGCAGCCCATCCCCATCATCAGCGAGGACACCGCCGCCCACGGTGTGGAGAAGGTCATCTTCAAGAAGCTGTCCCACAAGGGCGAAAACAAGCGCGGGCAGCTTACGGCTACGCTGGAGCTGTGGGAGTACATCCCGCAGACCATCACGGCAAAGTCCGGCTCCAGTTCCGGCTCCGGCAAGTCCGGCGGCGGCGCGGCGAGCAATCTGAAGGCAGGCTACAAGAGCTACCTGAGCAACGAACGGGGCAAGTCCCCCGCACGGGATGACGCGGACGCCACGGCGGCGATGAACAAAGTGACCGCCATGCCGTACTAAGGAGGCCACAGTGGAAACGAAAGAACTGTACTACCCGCAGATCTCGGCACAGGCCGGTTCCTACACCTTCGAGGAAGGCGTGGAGCTTGAGATCTATTCCTCGAAGTCCTCGTATTATGATTGGGCGAAGATCCGCTTCACGAGCCAGTTCCGCCCGAAGCTCTCGCTCAAGAAGAAAGACCCCGCCACCATCCAGCTCGGCTATGACGGCACGCTGGAGGACGTG
This sequence comes from Faecalibacterium duncaniae, assembly GCF_010509575.1. Taxonomy (NCBI): domain Bacteria; kingdom Bacillati; phylum Bacillota; class Clostridia; order Eubacteriales; family Oscillospiraceae; genus Faecalibacterium; species Faecalibacterium duncaniae. The sequence goes on from NZ_CP048437.1 coordinate 1,890,294, forward strand.
TTCACGGGCTTCGTCTCCGGCAACTACGACGGCGGGACGTATGCCAACGAGGTCGCGCTGAAGGATGAGATGCTGCTCATGGAGGAGACGATCATCAACGACACCTTCCTCGACACCACGCCGCAGGAGCTGATCTCGTACTTCCTTGCACAGGCGGGCCTGTCCAAGATGAAGCTCTCCAGCAAGGCCTACCCGACGCGCAAAATGCTCCCCATTCGGAGGCAGACCGCCGTCCAAGCGATCAACGCCGTCAATGCGGCGTGGGGGCTTCGTGTTCCGTTCTTCTTCTCGGGCGGCGTCTTCTATTGGGACGAGAAGCCGGAACAGAAGAAGGTCTACACCTTCGAGCGCGGCGTGAACATCCTAAACCTGCGCCGCGCGGGCGGCGTGTGGGAGCTGGAGACGGTCTCCGCGCCATTCATCAAGCACTCCCACAAAATAAACCTCATCCATCCGCAGGTGAGCGGTGAGGTCGAGGTCTCCAAGGTGGTCAGCAAGACCAACGACTCCGGCTTCATCCGCACCTACATCTATTTCTGACCCCGAAAGGAGGAAACCGACGTGCTCGAAGAAATGGTCGCGTCCGTTATGAAGAAGACGCTGGCGCAGGACTTCCCGCATTTGAAGCTCCCCGCCGCCGTATTCGCCACCATCGACTCGGCGGCAAAGAGCGACGCCTTTGACATTGAGGAACTGATCGTCCACAACGAAGTGACGGGCGAGGTGTTCAAGGCGCACATCACCTCCTACTGGTACGAGTACAAACTCACCGTCATCGACCGCTTCGGCAACCCTGACACCAACTATCCCGCGCTTCCGGGAATTAAGTCTAAGAAACAGTTCAAGGCCGGGGCGGTCGTGGCCGTCGCGCTTCCCTACGGCGACCTCACCCCGGCGATCATCGGGGAGGTGGAGCTATGACGGGCCTGAACGATACGGACATCCGGCTCAACAGCGAGTGGCAGCTCACACAGGCCACAGACGGCGACGCGCCGCTCTGCTCGGGGCTGGAGTGTCTGTATCAGAACATCGTCCTTGAGGCGCTCACGCAGCCGGGAGACGTCTTCTATGACGCCGAGTTCGGCTGGGGCCTGTATGACTTCATCCAGTCCGAGGACACGGAGCTGACCCGTCTGGAGATCACCCAGCGGGTGCGGCTCAAGCTGCAGAAGCGGGAGGTCATCCTCCCGGAAAGCATTGAGATCAGTATTGCGTTCGAGGATGACGCGGTCGTGCTGCACTGCTCCTTCCGCTTCGCGGAGGAGGACGAGCGGCGCGAGCTGGACGTCATCATCGGCGCGGTGAGCGTGGAGGTGGTATCAGAATGATCGACAAGGAAATACTGGACGCCGTGCTCCCTCTGCCTACGCTGGACGAGCTGAAGGAGCAGAAGGTCGAGGAGCTGAAGGACGAGGGCTTCGTCATCAGCAACTTCCATTCGGGCGGCGTGTTCTACACGATGCTCATGATCGTGCTGCGCATCAAGGTCGAGGTCATTGAATTGCTCCGCGTCGTGCTGAACAATATGTTCGTCTCCCACGCGGGCGGCGCGTGGCTCGACCTGAAGATGGCGGATTACTCCAAAAAGCGCAAGAAGGCGCAGAAGACGCAGGGCTTCGTCACCGTCAGCCGCACCGACATGACGGGCGAGGCGGTCAAAATCCCCAAGGGCCACGTCTTCAAGAGCATCCTCGACATCAACGGCGAGGAGCTGCGATTCTTCGTGCTGGAGGCGGCGACGCTGCAAAAGGGCGCGTCCTCCGTGGACGTGCTGGTGGAGGCCGAGACAGAGGGCAGCCGCTACAACGTCCCCGCAGGGCAGATCGTACGCACGCTGACCTACCTCGGCGACGTCACATTCAGCAACGCCGAGGACTGGATCGTGCGGGAAGGTAGCGACACCGAGGACGACGAGAGCGCGAGGGCGCGGACACTCCGCTCGTGGTCGGAGCTGGCGCAGCGGGCGACGGAGGACACCTTCATTGACGCGGCGGAGTCAGTCCCCGGTGTACTGTTCGCACAGGCCGACTGCAACCACCCGCGCGGGCAGGGCACGGTGGACGTCATCGTGACAGGCACGGCGGGCGAGGCAACGGAGGGACTGCTTGCGGCAGTAAGAGAAGCCGTTGACAAGATCGCTGGCCCGTATGATAATATTCTCGTGAAGTCCTCTGTGACCGTATCGCAGAATATCTCCGTCACGGTCACGACCGACACGGCGGACACGGACGAGGCGGTGGAGAACCGGGTCAAGGCGATCCTCACCGAACTGCTGGCCGTGCGCCGCAGCCGCAAGCTCAACGAGCTGACCCTGTCCGACATCAACCACGCGATCCGCAGCGGCTACAGTGGGGCCACCAACGCGGCGGTCTCCGAGCCGGAGGCGGATGTGAAGCTGGGTAAGGACAAGGTCATCACCCTCGGCGACGTCTCTGTGACGGTCGAAAGGGAGTGAGCGGATGAAGCAGTTTGAAACCTTCGGGGAATATATGTTTGATCTGCTCTTCGCTCCCTTGAAGAAGGGCCGGAAGACGGTCAACCAGCTCCGCATCTTCTTCAAGGTCATGGGGCGCGAGTTCGACGACCTGAAGGCGTCGATCTTCCGCGTGCGCAGCGAGGCGAACGTAGCAAGCTGCTCAGAGGTCATGCTCCCCGTGCATGGGCAAGACCGGGATATGCCGCGACTGGAGGGCGAGGACGCCGAAGCCTATCGGACGCGCCTGTCCATGAAGGGGATCATCTCACAGTGGAGCGGCACGCGGCGCGGCGTTCTCTACGCGCTGACCGCGCTCGGCTACGACCGCAGCCGGATTGAACTGTTCGCCGATCAGGATGCGGAGCGCTGGGCTGAGTTCATCATCTTCCTGAACAGTTCCAAGCCCAGCGGCGTTACAAATCTCTCGGTCATCGACGGGCAAGTCCGCAAGGTCAAGGAGGGCAGCAGTAAGCCCGCCTACGGTATGGAGACCATCGGCGGGCTCATTATTCAATCCCGGCTTCAGACAGGCTTCTCACGCTATCCAAGGTGCGGAGAGATCGTGTGCGGCGTGTGGCCGCATATCGTCAGTGAAGGACATCTCGTGGCCTCGACGGTCATGGCGCAAGGCGGCGCATCGGGCGGCGGCAATCCCTTCCCGAGAGTCGGCACATTTGCAGCCTCCGAGGAGTTCTATCACTTCGGCGCGTACACCATTTATCAGGGCTTCGCCTCGGACATTGAGGCGGGCTCGAAGGCGGCGCAGGGTGCAAAGGTCTACCTGAGATGCTCCACCTCCACGCGCTGCTCTACCAACGCGAAAGGAGGCGCAGCAGAATGAAAACATTGACTTCTATCGGTATCCAGAAGATCGGGCAGCGGTTCGTTGACTCGGTCGATCATGCGGACTACACGCTCAACGGCGTGCCACAGACAGCGGAGCCCTTCCGCCGCTTCGTGCAGGGCGCAAGCGCAAGGGTCTACATTTACTTCGACGATACCGTGATCGGTGACGTCGCCGAGGTGCAGCTCGTGGACAAAGACGGCGACATCATCGCGTCAGCGGGCGAACGGGTCTTCACAAAAACACCGGGCAAGGGGCTTTATATAGCCTTCAAATATAATATCTTAGAAGTGGAGGTCGAAAGCAGCAATGAAAGCCTATGAAAAAATCGGGTGGCTCGATCACGTCCAAGACATTGAGACGGGAGAGGTCATTCAGGAAGGAACGCCTGTGAGTCAGGTGAATATGAACCACATGGACGAAGGCATTTTCACAAACCGTGAAGCGGTCATTCTCCATGAGGCTCAGATTGCCGACGCGCAGAAAGAGATTAAGGTGTTGAAGGATGCGACGCTGAACAACATGGTCAACAATGTCTTTCTTATCAACTTCAACACCGTGACCTCGGTCGCGATCACGTCAGGGATTTACGACTCTGTGGCGCGAAAAATCTATGTATAAGGTCGCTTGCAGCCGCAAGGAAGCAAGCTGCATCATCGGGAGCTTGCTCGTGGAGCTGGCCCCGGTATGCGAGAAGTGCGGCGGGTTGCCGGATGGCGTGCTGAACCTGCAGACGGAGGCGGGGCTGTCCCTCACAGGGGACGCCGACGTCCTCATCACAGGGCACAGCATCATCAGCGGCAAGCCTGTCAGGATCAAACTCACGGACTACGGCTTCGAATATTATGGTGATCACGCCGAGCTTGCCCGCGTTCGGGAAAAGAGGTGTGTGTATCATGGCAGAGCCGTCAGTCCTACAAAAGAAAACTGAGATATTTCTCGAAAGGGATATATACCCCTTGCTGAAAAACTTCCCCGCCTCCGAGAAGTTCTCCTTGTGCCAAGAGATCAAGCAATCCTGCTACAAGCTCATCCGAGCGGCTGTTATGGCCAACAACCTCACGAACGTCAACAGACGGCTCATGTGGCTGGATGAGGCGGACGCAGAGAAGACACTGCTGCTCGTGCTTTTAGGTGTCGCCAAGAACCAGAAGTACATCACGCAGAAGAAACTCTTGGAACTGCAAGGAAAGCTCGAGGAGATCGGGCGCATCATTGGAGGACTGCAAAAGTTCTTCATCAACAACCGAAAATAGACCATCAGAAAAAGTACAGCACCTACTCAGGGTTATCTCTGTCTGGCGTCGAACCGTGCGGTTCGCGGGTACAATTCGGCCCGCAACTGGAACAACAACAATGCTACGAACTCCAACCCGAACGTCGGTTTCCGCCCCGCCTTGTAGGTTATTACGTCATCTGCGGCCACGGCTTCAGGTGCGTGTCCTTGTTATACTTCAAGGGAGAGGTAATCCTTCGCCATGTTGAGAAACGGCGTAAAAACAGTGACTGAGCTTCGCCCGCCCTCTCGTATTGGGAGGCGGAGGGAGGTCTACAATGTGGGTAGCAACCCGCGTCATGGGTGCCAAGCCGTTCTAAAAGGAAAGGATGCCACGAATGACGAAATTCCCCATTATACTCTACAACACAAAGAACACCAAGAAGGCCCTCGTGCCGCCGATCCCTCCACCCTCCAGCTATGAGGACGCCGTGGGCTGGTCAGCGATCGAGGCGGGCTACAAGACCGCCTTGCGAGGCAGCCGCAAGTTCACGCGGGAGGCCGTGCTCTACGACCTCTATTCCGAGGTGAACAACGTGCGCCTGTGGCGCGATCTCAAGAAAATTGAGAAAACGAGACAGGCGGGCGTTAGTGAGTACACGCCGGGAAAGTATCGGCACAGGATCATCGTGGAGCCGAAGGAGCGCAGTCTTCACATCCCGCCGCTGCGGGACAAGGTCGTGCAGCTCGTCATCCATCAGGAGCTGCAGACGCTCTTTCGCCCGGTATTCGTCAACCGTTCATTTGCGTGTATGTACGGAAAAGGCCCCATCCGAGCTGCCTTCAACGTACAGCATGACATGAGGGTCGCCCGTATGAAGTGGGGCGACGAGGCGACGGTCATCAAGATCGACGTCCGCAAGTTTTTCTACAGCATCGACCGCAGCGTGCTCAAGCAGATCATCGCGAAGCGGTTCAAGAAGCTCAAGAAGAAGTACCCCGAGAAATACGAGGACTTCCTCCGTTTTTACAGGCTTCTTTGCAAAGTGATCGACAGCTCGCCGGAGGGTGAGAGAGGGATTCCGCTGGGAAATGTGAGTTCTCAGGACTTTGCCAACATCTACCTCAACGAGCTCGATCAATTCTGCATCCGCTTCCTCGGTGCGACGCTCTACACGCGCTACATGGACGATGTCGTCGTCATAGCGCCAAACAAGGAAATCGCCCGGGAGTGGTTAGCAAAGATCAAGGTGTTCCTCCAAGAGAGACTGCACCTTGAGACCAACCAGAAGACCAAGATTTTCTATGTGCGGCAGGGCGTGAACGCCTACGGCTTCAAAATCAAAGCGACGCATCTGCTTCTCCGTACCGAGTCGAAACGGCGGGAGAAGCGGCGCATCAAGCGGATGATGGAGAAGCTGCAGAAGGGCACGATCACGAAGGCGGCGATCGTCCAATCGGTCAATTCGTGGCTCGGCTTCGCCCGATGGGCTTGCGCCTACAATCTGGCGAAGAAGATATTCGCTCCCTACCGCTTTATCAAAACGGAAGGAGAGATCCCTTATGGCGCAATATCTCGGAACCGTCAAGCTCGGCGGATTCTACAACAACGGCGCAATTCTCAAGCGGCCCACAAAGCCGTGGCGGCCTGACGACTCCGCAGGCGGGAACAGCGGCTACGGAGACATCCCACAGATGTCCGGCAGCATGGCGAACTACACCTTCGGAGACACTCCCAGCGCGGACGCGAACAAGCTCCAATGGGTCAAGATCAAGGACGGGGACAAAACCCTCCTCATTTGCGACCGCGTCATTCTGGTCAGCGTCTCGTGGGATGACTTGAACGGGCAGGGCTATGTCACCGGAAAGACCATCACCATCGACGGGGCAAAGTACAAGTGCCGCCTCCTCACCGGAGGCAGCAACCGGCGGAATAACGACTGGTATGCCGGAGGAACACCTACCAATAACGAGTGGGACAGGTTCATCACCCGCGAGGAAGTCATCACCGGACTCCCTGCCCCGGTTTCCTCTGACCTGGACACCAACCTCAACACGACCGATCACAACAGTCCCCATAATCAGCTTTGGCATTGGGCGGGCGTGTATTCCTGGTGTCAAGAGACCTGGGCGGAGAACGCGTCGATCCGTGCGGTTCGCGGGTACTATTCGGCCCGCCACTGGGACAACCTCAATGCTGCGTACTCCCTCCCGACCGTCGGTTTCCGCCCCGTCCTTGAAATCCTGAACACTGACCCTCTGATCTCTGACAGTGACAGAGACCTCGGAGATAAGAACAGCAATTTTACGATCACCTACACGGTCGATGACGCCGACTCCGGCGACGTCTTGACGGCGACGGAGTCGCTCGATGGGCAAACGACGAAGTCGTTTGCCCCGACGCGAAATTTGGTAAACACCATCTCTGTCGATGTCGACTCCCTGAGTCTCGGTAAACACACCGTCAAGGTCGTCGTCAGCGATGGACAGGGCGGCACAGCGACCCGGACGTGGACGTTCACCCGCACAAACTCCGCACCGACCATTTCCGGCAGCGACGGCAACCTCGGAGATAAGAACCTCGGCTTCACCTATGCCTACACCATTGACGATGCGGACGGCGACACACTGACCGTCGTGGAGGAACTCAACGACGAGACGATTCGCACGATCAACAATGCGCCCAAGGGCGAGGAGCTGACCGTGACGATCACCTCCGAGAAGCTCTATGCGCTGGGGCTTAATTCGGTCAACACCCTCAAGATCACCGTCACGGACGGCAAGGGCGGTACGGCCTACCGTCGCGTCACCTTCAAACGCACAAACTCCGCACCGACGATCTCCGGGCAGGACAAGGCCCTCGGTCTGAAGAACGGGAGTTTCGCAGAGAATTACACCGTGAGCGACGTTGAGGGCGACAATGTGGTCGTCACCGAGTTCGTGGATGACGTGCAGATCCGCAGCTATCAAGCAACGCTGGGGCAGCAGGAAACGATCGAGCTGACCCGAGAGAAGTGGCTCTCGCTTACCAATGGACAACACCAGCTCCGCATCGAGGCGGTCGACGGCAACTTCGCCACCAGCGTCCGTGTATTCTCCTTCAGCAAGAAAGAGACAGTCATTAAGTTCGAGCTGGTCGCGCCGGAGGAGACCGATGCAGCGGCGACTAAGGTGCTCGTGACGCCGACGTGGAAGATCGAGGGCGCGGTCGCCAAGGTGGAGGCGTGCAACAACGGTTTTGACGCCGTTCCCACATGGGAGGACATCACGGCGATGGTGCAGATCAACCGTGTCTACAACTTCACCAACAAGACCAAGACCGCGAGCAAGTGGGGCGTGAATATCCGTTTCACCATCACAAAGAATGAGGGCTTCGAGGGTGAAGTCTCCATCTCGGGCTTCGGAGGTGCGTATGAATAAAGCTATGAAGTATTTGACTCCGAAAAAACCTATCTCCAAGATCGCCCGTGACCGGGCAGAGGAGATGGAAGAACGGAATGTCGACCTCTACGAGGCGATCGCTGGACTCTTTGAAGAGCTGGCTGCGCTGGAACAGTCCAACGCGGAGCTGAAAGCCCGTGTTGAAATGCTTGAAAAAGGAGGTAAGCAGAAATGAAGGTTAAGACCTATATGATCGCCGTCTATGCCGTTCTCGTCAAGAACGGCAAGCGCGAGATCGAGGAGCTTCCCGAAGCCTATATCATTCCTGTTGCTGAGTATTTGGCTACTCAGGAAGAAGCTACCAACGAATGAGATAAGCGGTGAAGCAAAAACCCCGAGGTAAAGGCAGTTTACATCTTTCCCGGGCAACCACAAAGGCTCGTCCCGCAGTACACGCAGACCACCTTGAAGGGGGCCGCGTTTGCTGTTGGACGAGCCTAAGATTTTCTTCTTAGAACGGCGCTATTTTTTCTCAATTATCCTGTCCGAATTTCTCAAAAATCGTGTCGCGCTACACCTGGCATTGGCGCAGGCCCGGGTCACGGCATCCCGGTAACGGTCCACTGCAATGGTGCACCCGCTCAGCAGGTCGGCATCCGTGGGCTTGCCGTCTTTATCCACTTTGAGCATGGAGACCTGTTCCGGGGTCATGCCGATCAGGTAACTGGCAAAGGCATCCGCCTGTTCCGCCCAGCCCTTTTTCAGGGAAGAGACCTCGGCCAGCGGGTAATCGTCCCCCTTCTGCCGCTTGGTGCGCCAGTCGGTGGGCAGGGTCACATGGCCGGTGCTGTCCGCCGAAACAGACACTTCCAGCTCGTCCAGCAGAACACTTTCCAGTTTCCCCTCGCCATCCAGCAGGACAGCGGCCGCTGCCAGCTCAATTTTCCCTGCCCTGTCCTGATCGGTGGCCTCTGTCACCACACCCAGACCGGTTTTCCATGCCGCTGTCTGGGTCTGTGCGGAGGATGTGCTGCTTCCGCTCATGCTGCCGGAGCTGCCCGACCCGGCGTTCGTTTTGCCGCAGGCGGTCAGCAGCAGCGCCGCCGCCATGGCACAGCTCCAAAGAGCCCGATGGTTCTGATTCATAGATACGCTCCCTTTCCACACGGCCCGTTGGGCCTTTGCCCCATAGTATGTCCAGAAGAGCGTAAGATTACGCAGCCGACGGGAGTTTTCCAAAGCAAGTGTCCGCTGGGGTGGGACCCTGTTGCCGCAGGCAATAGGGCGGGCGATGGAATGGCCCGTTTCACTTGCGTGGAAAAGCTCCCCGAGTGCTGCGCGCAGCCGCTTACATCAACGGACTCAGCAGCCGCAGCACGCTGTCCAGTGCTGTGCCCGGCAGATTGGTGCGGCAGTCGGACCGCATGATCTCCCGGCACTGCGGCAGGGTGCGCTCCACATCCTTCCGCAGAGCGGCGATCTGGCTGTTATGGAAGAGCAGTGTTCCGCACTCAAAATGGAGAAACAGGCTCCGGTAATCCATATTGATGCTGCCCACCACGGCCACGCGGTCATCGCTGACATAGCACTTGGCGTGGAGGAAACCGGGCGTGAATTCATAAATGCGCACGCCCGCCCTGAGCAGGGGCAGATAGTAGGAACGGCTGAGCCGGAACACCAGCTTCTTATCCGGGATCCCAGGCAGGATGAGCCGCACGTCCACCCCGCGCTTGGCCGCACTTTTCAGAGCATCCAGCATCTCCTCGCCCACGGCCAGGTAGGGCGTATAGATATAAACATATCTCTGGGCCTGAGAGAGGATGTCCAGATAGACCGTCTCGGCCAGCGGCTCCTCATCCAGCGGACTGTCCGCGTAGGGCTGCACCACGCCATCCTGCACTGCGGGCAGGCGGGTGGGCGCAAAGGCGGTGTAATCGGTCTCCTGCGGGCGGAAGGCGTTCCATACATTGAGGAACATCACGGTAAAGTTCCAGACAGCGGCTCCTTCCAGCCGGATGGCCGCATCCTTCCAGTAGCCAAAGCGCTGCTCTGCATTGATATACTCATCCGCCAGATTCACGCCACCGGTGTAGGCCACATTGCCGTCAACCACCACGATCTTGCGGTGGTCGCGGTGGTTCATCACCAGCGAGACCAGCGGCACCACCGGGTTGAAAGGGATGCAGCGGATATGCGCCCTCTCCATGCGGATGACAAAATCACTGGGCAGGCCCAGCAGGCTGCCAAAATCATCGTAGATCAGCCGCACATCCACGCCCTGGGCGGCCTTGCGGCGGAGGATCTGCTCCACACCGTCCCACATTTTGCCGGAACGGAGGATAAAAAATTCCAGAAAGATAAATTTTTCCGCCTTGTCCAGATCCGCCAGCAGCTGGGGATACATCTCCTCCCCGCAGGAAAAGTAGTGAGCAGCGGTATCCCTCCAGGCCGGATACGGCCCGAACTTTGCCACATAGCGGCTCAGGTTCCGGCTGGAGATATCCAGCGCATCGGTCTGGCCCTCGGGCTGGGCAAGCTCAGTCTGATGGGCCTGTTCCACCTTCTGCATCCGCTCCCGCAGATGCTTGGCGGGGGCCTTGTTGCCAAAAGCCAGATAAAGCGCGCCGCCCAGCAGGGGCAGAAGGCCGATCAGAACGATCCAGCCGATCTTATAAGCGCTGTTTTCATCCTTGCGCACCAGATACAGCACGATCAGGATGCTCAGCGCCTTCAGGGCACCGTTCAGCCAGACCCGCCCCGCCGTGAACGACCAGAACGCCCAGAGCAGCCAGAGCACCTGTAAAGCCACCAGCACCACTGTGATCGTGACACGGTTGAAGATGCGGCTGAAAAACTTGACGATAGGCAATCTGAACATGTGGTATCCCTCCCCTGCCGCCCACGGCGATTTTTGATGCTGTTAGTATAGCGCAGAGCGGAAGATTTTGCAAACAAAAAAGCGCCCACAACGGCTTTCCCCGCTATGAGCGCCTATTCAATCGTGGCAGAATTTTTCCGATGGCCATTCGCTTATGCTTCCGCGTCCTCATAACCAACCAGCAGGCCGCCCAGCTCTGCATAATAGCTGCACAGACCGCCGCATTCGCTGATGTCCACCTTTGCTCCATCAAACACAGCCTTTACCATGTGCTTCAGGCGCTCGGCGGCAGCGGGATTGCCGCAGTGAGAGATATGGAGCCTGCCGTTGGTGTAGCCGTGCTCCTTGAGTTCCAGCACGATGCGCTCCAGCGCACCATGCTCGCCACGGGTCTTGCAGAGAACATCCAGCTCTCCGGCCTCACTTGCCTGTCCGATGACCCGGATGCCCAGCATCCGCGCCACAGCAGCAACGGCAGGCTTCACGCGGCCATTGCGGGCCAGATTGGCCAGCGACTCCAGCGAGAAGAGCAGATGGGTGTGCTTGTGGTAGCGGAGCATCTCTTCACAAATCTCGTCAAACTCCCTGCCCTCAGCCAGCAGATCCCGCAGATGCTCGGCCAGCAGGCGCTGCTCCGGGCCGGTGGAAAGGCTGTCCAGCACGAACACCCGCTTGCCGGGATTCTCCTGCTGGTACTCCTCGGCGGCCAGCTGGGCGGCATTGTAGCTGCCGGACAGAGTGCCCGTGATGGTGATGGCATACACCTCGTCGGCTCCCTCGTAGGCGGCCAGCCAGTCGCTGACGTTGGGGCAGGAAGTCGAGGTCTTGCCCTTATAGGTACGCAGGGTCTGGGCCATGCCCAAGGCATCCATTGTGCCGTTGTCCAGATATTCGGCATCGTCGGTGATGATCTTCAGGGGAACGCATTCAAAATCCACGCCCTGCAAGGTGTACAGGCTGGCGGAGGAATCCACAACGATCTTGGTGTTCATAAGCATTTATCTCCATTCCGGCGGCAGAGGATGCCGCAGTTTTTCCTGTTGTTTGAATCACTATATCAGTTTTTCAAAAACCTGTCAACTGTTTTCTTGAATTATTTCAAAAGTTTTTAATTTCCTGTTGACCACATTTCCAAAACATGGTATACTGTCCGCATGAAATTAGAATCAAACCGCCGCGTTGCGGCCTGCGCCGCAGGGTTTGCCCTGCCCCGGTATGCAGAACTCCCCACCGTAGGGCTTTATCTGGATCAGAGTGTACAGTTTGTCAACGGGTGTTTCCGCACATTTCAGGGGGTGGAGCTCACCGCTTCCATGGTGAGCAACTACGTTAAGAAAGGGATCATCAGCCACCCCATCAAAAAGAAGTATACCCGGGATCAGCTGGCCTGCCTGATCTACATCGTAGTTTCTAAAAATGTCCTGTCCATGGAAAACATCGACAGTCTGTTCAAGATGCAGCGGGCGCATTATACCTCCGCGCAGGCCTATGATACCTTTTGCGATGAGCTGGAGAATTACCTGCCCTATGTGTTCGGCCTGACCAAAAGCTTTTCCGAGCTGGAGCCGGATGTTGATGATGCACGCACGCTCCTGCGCAGCACCATCATCTCGGCTGTAAACAAGATCTATCTGGACTGCGTTTTCACCGACCTGCGGCAGGAGCAGGCCCTCTGGCCCGATATCCTGCCGGATCTGGCATAACAACAAAAATAGCCCTCTCCGTCATGCTTTGTAAAGCAATGATGGAGAGGGCCATTTTTTCTTAAAATGTAAGCGTGGGGCTGATCTCATTGCGGCGTTGGGCCTGCACGATGCAGTCCTTTTCCGGCACGACACCCGCCGCACCCAGGGTGTTGAACATGGTCTGCAAAGCAAGCGCCGGGGTGTTGTTCTCCTGCGAGAGATGGCAGAGGGCAAACTTCTTGCATCCCTCCTGGATCAGTTCCAGCAGCTTTGCCGAGCACTCATCGTTGGAGAGGTGGCCCCGGTTGGACTCGATGCGGGAGCGCAGGTAGTAGGGATACCGCCCGCTGCGGAGCATGTGGAGGTCGTAGTTGCTTTCCAGCGCCACCAGGTCACAGCCGCTCAGGGCCTGATGCACCGGCGGAGTCAGGACTCCCAGGTCGGTGGCAATGGTCATGGTCTTGTTGTCCGGGGTGTGGATGCGGTAGCCCACGCAGGGCACGTCGTGGCTGGTGGGGAACATCGTCACGCCGAAATCTCCCACATCCTCTTCCCCGCCGGACAGGGTGCGCAGCGCACAGCTGGCGGGCACAATGCCGTTTGCATCCAGAAAATCCAGCGTATCGTCTGCACCGTATACCGGCAGCGGATTCTTTTTGAGGAAGGTGGCCAGCCCCTTGACGTGGTCAGAGTGCTCATGGGTGACCAGAATGCCCGCACAATCGCTGATGTTCAGGCCCAGCTCCTTGAGCGCCGCCGAGGTGGTGCGCACGCCCTTTCCCATATCGATGATGATGTACTTCTCCCCCGTGCGCACCACGCTGCAGTTGCCGGAGGAGCCAGAGTATAACGAGATGAATTCAGACATTTCAAACCTCAAGAAACGAACCTCTCCGTCATTGCTTCACAAAAGCTCCCTGTCAGGGAAACTTCTGCAAAACAGACTGAGAGGTTCTGAATGATCACATTGCTGATTCCAGTGCGGCAGGCATCCGATCCACCTTGCTGATCTCAGCGCCCAGGCCGCGCAGCTTTTCCACGATGTTCTCATAGCCGCGCTCAATGTGGCCGATCTCCTCGATCTCGCTGGTGCCGTCTGCCATCAGGGCAGCAACGACCATGGCCGCACCGGCACGCAGGTCAGAAGCGCGCAGGGGAGCAGGGTTCAGCTTGTCCACACCCTCAAACACGGCCACCTGACCGTCCACTTGCACCATTGCGCCCATCTTGCGCAGCTCGTCCACATAGCGGAAGCGGTTATCCCACACGCTCTCGGTGATGGTGGAGGTCCCCTTTGCCACGCTGAGCAGCACACCCATCAGGGGCTGCATATCGGTGGGGAAGCCCGGGTGAGGCATGGTGTTGATCTTCAGCGGCAGGATATCGCCCTTGCGGGAGACGCGGACGGAATCATCGAATTCCTCCACATCCACACCGGCACGGCGGAGCTTTGCCGTGATGGGTTCCAGATGCTTGGGGGTAACATTTTTGATCAGAACGTCGCCGCCGGTGGCAGCAGCGGCAACCATGTAGCTGCCCGCCTCGATCTGGTCAGGGATGATGCTGTAAGTGCAGCCGTGCATCTTTTCCACGCCGCGCACCTTGATCACATCGGTGCCGGCACCGCGCACATCCGCGCCGCACATATTCAGGAAGTTTGCCAGATCAACAACATGGGGCTCCTTGGCGCAGTTTTCCAGAATGGTCTGGCCCTGTGCCATCACAGCGGAGAGCATACCGTTCATGGTAGCGCCTACGCTGACCTTATCAAAGAAGATATGGGCACCGTTCAGTTCCTTGGCACGCACGGTGATCATGCCGTAGTCCACGCTGTCCTCTGCACCCAGTGCGCTGAACACCTTGAGGTGCTGGTCGATAGGGCGGGGGCCCAGATTGCAGCCGCCGGGCATGGCCACCTGTGCCTTGCCAAAGCGGGAGAGCAGTGCACCCAGGAAGTAGTAGCTGGCACGCATCTGGCGGGACAGATCGTCCGGGACGTTGGTGCTGTTCAGGTGGGTGGTGTCGATCTCGTAGGTATTGCGGTTCAGCATCTTGATGCTGGCACCCAGGGTGCTCAGGATCTTCAGGCTGACTGCCACATCACTGATGTCCGGCAGGTTTTCGATCACACAGACATCTGCCGCCAGAATGGTGGCAGGCAGAATGCCCACAGCCGCATTTTTTGCACCGGAAATGGTAACTTCGCCATGCAGGGGCTTGCCGCCCGTAATAACAAACTTTTCCAATTTTATAATCTCCTTGTCGCAGGCCCGCCAGCGGCAGGGCCACTCAGGGTTCTTGCTTGATCTCTCCGCGCACCGCTGGGCACACACCCTCACGATACAACTATCTTATTATACACAACTTCGGGCAAAAAGCAAAGCCCCCTTTTCCCCTGCCCGATTATTTTCTGTTTTGCCCAGAATCTGCGGAGATATTCGACATTTTTGTTTCTTATTTCAAAAATTTTACAATCAGCGCTCCTTACCAGACGCAATCCTCACTGCAGGTCTCCTTGATCCAGCCCAGCTGATAGGCCTTGACCAGCTGTTTCAGGTCGTGTACCCGCTCCCGCAGGTTCTCGCCCTCGTCCGTCTCTTCCACCAAAATGCGGTGGTTCTCCGTTTCCAGTATGTTCTTCTGCGACACGATGTCGATGTTTTCGTTCACGGCCTTTTCGGCACTGACAAAGGGCTGATGGGTCCGCAGGGACATGGTGCGGCTGGAGTACACCAGCGTGTACCCTGCAATGCCGGTCTTTTCATGGTAGGCGCGGCAGAACCCGCCGTCAATGACGACCAGACGGCCCCCGCCCTTGATGGGGCTCTCGCCGCTCTTCTCCCGCACCGGCACATGGCCGTTGACGATGTGGCTGGTGCCGGGCAGGCCGAATTCCGCAAGGATGCGGCGGCAGGCGGCCTCTTCATTGTACCATGTATAATAGGGGTCCTTGACTTCCTCGTGGGTGGCGGGGTCGGCAATATACAGCCGCTCAAAGGTGGTCATGGCGCTGCGGCCGAACAACGGCGACAGCTTGCCGCACCACAGATACCACAAAAAGTCCTGACCGCTCCGCCGGGCCGCACTGCCCTCGGGAGCAAAGTAGCCGCAGCGTGCCCGCTCGTCACAGTAGTCCATCAAGCCGCGGCCCGAGTAGTTGTGTTCCTCGAACCGCTCCACGGCAAAGCTGCCGGTCCTGGTCATGGGCACCACGCCGTGGTAGAGCAGGTTGCCGTTCTCGATGTGGTAAACGCTGCCCTTGGCATACAAAAATTCCACATGCTGCTGCAAACGCTCGCTCTGCCGGAAGGATTCCACCAGCTTGCGGAGCACCAGCCGCTCATCATCATTCAGGGCGGCGGGGTCTGCCGGGTCCACGGTGGGAAAGCTGGTGTCCCGCAGGGGGTACGCCTGCCCGTTCAGGGTCACTGTCCCCTTTTCCCAATCGATGTGCCGCAGGAAATCCCGACCCTGCATCTTGAAATCCGGGTTGCGGTCGATGACCTTGCACTCCATCTTGAGCATCAGAATGGTCACGGCCTTGTGCATCACGGCACAGCGGTGGAGCATGCCCTCGGTGTAAGGGCCGCGCGCCGCGTCGGTGTGGGGCATCCAGAGGGTCAGGTCGTCATTTCCGTAGAACTGCTCGGCCATCCGCTGCAGGTGCCGCAGGTTGATGCCGTAGCAGTCCTCCAGCATGGCATGGTTGTGGTAGGCCAGTGTCGTTTTGAGCACAGTGCAGACGCAGATGGGACTTCCGGCGGCGGCACCCATCCAGACCACGTCATGGTTGCCCCACTGGATATCCACATGGTGGTGGCGCATGAGCCGGTCCAGTATGATATCAGGCCGGGGACCGCGGTCAAACAGGTCCCCCACGATGTGCAGCTTGTCCACAGCCAGCCGCTTGATGAGCTCACACAGCCGGACAATGAACCGGTCAGCGCGGCCATTTTCGATGATGCTGCCCACGATCTGCCCATAATAAAGGTCCTTGTCGTGGTCCTCAAAGTGGGCATGGAGCAGCTCATCCAGAATATACCCGCAGCTGGACGGCAGGCAGGAGCGCACATGCTGCCGGGTATGCTTGGAGGACACCAACCGGCAGATATCAATAAGCTGAAGCAGGGTCTCTGTGTACCAGTGGTCAAGCGCTTCTTCATCTGCGCACCCAGCTTTGAGCTGGGGCAGCTTCTCGTTGGGGTAATAGATGAGCGTTGCCAGCTCTGCACGGGTCTGCTCCGGCACACTCTCCCCCAGCACGATGTCCACCTTTTCCCGGATGACACCCGAAGCCGAGTTCAGGATGTGGACAAAGGCCTCGTTTTCACCGTGCAGGTCGCTCATAAAATGTTCGGTGCCCTTGGGCAGCTTGAGCAGGGCCTGGGTGCTGATGATCTCACTGGCGGCGGCCGCCTGCGAGGGGTAATCCCGTGCCAGCAGGGAGAGATATTTCAAATGATCCCGGATCTCCTCGTTTTCGGTGCGCATGACATCCTCCGTCTGATATGTAGTATTTTTGCATGATATATAATATTCTATCATAGTATACCACATTCCATGTCATAAATGGTATAATAAACGAAAGTAATTCTGTCAAATCTTTTGCAAAGGACTTGGATATTATGCCCAAAACCATTTCTGTTGCCGTGCCGGAAGCCTGTACTCTCTGCCCCAGGCAGTGCAAAGCCGACCGGGCCGCCGGGCAGACGGGCTTCTGCGGGGCGGGCCGCACCCTGAAAGCGGCCCGCGCTGCCCTGCACTTCTGGGAGGAGCCCTGCATCAGCGGCACCCGGGGCAGCGGCACGGTGTTCTTCTCCGGCTGCACCCTCAAGTGCTGCTTCTGCCAGAACTACCCCATCAGCGCCGAGGGGCTGGGCAAGGAGATCACCGTAGAGCGCCTGGCCGAGATTTTTCTGGACCTGCAGGCGCAGGGAGCCCACAACATCAACCTTGTCACGCCTGGGCAGTGGCGGCCCTGGATCATCGCCGCCCTCGACCTGGCCCGGGCGCAGGGGCTGCATCTGCCCATCGTCTGCAACACCGGCGGATACGAGACCGTGGAGAGCGTGCACGCCTGGCGCGGTTTCATCGACATCTGGCTGGCCGACCTGAAATATGTTTCTCCTGCCCTTTCGGCAGAGCTTTCCGCCGCGCCGGACTATTTTGCGCAGGCCAGGCCCGCCATTGAAACCATGATGGCTCAGGCCGGGCGCCCTGTTTTTGACAGCGAGGGCATCCTGCAGCGGGGCGTGATCCTGCGCCACCTTGCCCTGCCTGGCCATGTGGACGACAGCTTTGCCGTGCTCGATCAGATGGCGGCTTGGAACAAGGCCGATCCCGGGTGCTTCCTGCCCAGCGTGATGAGCCAGTACACCCCCTTCTATCAGGCGGCAGACCACGGCATCGGGCGGCGCATCACCACCTACGAATACCGCCGGGTGGTCAACTACGCCATGGATTTGGGCCTCAGTTCTGGTTATATGCAGCAGAAGAGCAGTGCAAAGGAAGAGTATACGCCCAGCTTTGACCTGACGGGGGTGTGAACCCCGCCGTCATCCCTGCGGGATTCTTTCGTCAAAACAACCAAAATTTCTTTTTCTTTTTCTCTCGGCCGAAACAGCATTTGCTTGCTATCCGGTGCGCTGTGCGGTATAATGGATACAACAATGTGTTCTCACATAGAATGGATCCCAGAAACGACTTTTTTAGGAGGAGCGTTATGGAACACTACAATCCCATCCTCGGCAGCGAGCCCAACGGCCAGAAATTTATCACCTGCGGCGAGATCATGCTCCGTCTGACTCCGCCGAACTACGAAAAGATCCGCATGGCATCCAGCTTTGAAGCCAGCTACGGCGGCAGCGAGGCCAACATTGCACTGGCCCTGGCCAACCTGGGTGTGGACAGCACCTTCTTCAGCGTAGTGCCCAACAACAGCCTGGGCAAGAGCGCGGTGCGCTGGCTGCGCTCCAACGATGTGCATTGCACCCCCATGATCCTGACCGAGCCCAACGAGACCCCCTCCAACCGGCTGGGTACTTATTATCTGGAAACCGGCTACGGCATCCGCGCTTCCAAGGTCATCTATGATCGCAAGCACAGTGCCATTACCGAGTATGACTTCTCCCAGGTCGATCTGGACGCTCTGCTGGACGGCTACGACTGGCTGCACCTGAGCGGCATTACCCCGGCACTGGGCCCCAACTGCCGCGGCCTCATCATCGATATGCTCAAGGTGGCCAAAAAGAAGGGCCTGACCGTCAGCTTTGACGGCAACTTCCGCTCTACCCTGTGGAGCTGGGAGGAAGCCCGCGATTTCTGCACCGAGTGCCTGCCTTATGTTGACGTTCTGCTGGGCATTGAGCCCTACCACCTGTGGAAGGACGACAACGATCACAGCAAGGGCGACTGGAAGGACGGCGTGCCCCTGCAGCCCAGCTATGAGCAGCAGGACGAGATCTTCCAGCATTTCATTGCCCGCTACCCCAACCTCAAGTGCATTGCCCGCCATGTGCGCTATGCCCACAGCGGCAGCGAGAACAGCCTCAAGGCCTTTATGTGGTACGACGGCCACACCTTTGAGAGCAAGCTCTACACCTTTAATATTCTGGACCGCGTGGGCGGCGGCGATGCCTTTGCCAGCGGTCTGATCTATGCCATGCTGCACAACTATAAGGCTATGGATATGGTCAACTTTGCCGTAGCAAGCAGCGCCATCAAGCACACCATCCACGGCGATGCCAACATCACCGACGATGTCAGCTCCATCCGCAACCTGATGAACATGAACTACGACATCAAGCGGTAAGCTTTCCGCTCTCAACCCGTTCCCGGATTTTCCCCGGGGACGGGTTCTTTTTTATTGCCCGCGATGCTGGAAAAACCTTTTCTTGTACATTCCTCCAAACTTTTTTGTGAGTTCCTACAATTCCATTGACAGAGAATTCCATGCATGCTATTCTTCAAATTGGCATTATTACCTTTTTTTGCCATTCACTCTATGTCGTTTTTCTGCGGCACCAATCCATGAAAGCGGGGAAATCCATGAAAAAACGGTTTGTCAGTCTATTAGTGGCACTCAGCATAACGTTAACATTCCTACCCATCGGAGCAGTAGCAGCGACTCCGATTAGGATAGGCAACCTCAAATATACAGTTAACGCCGATGGAGAATCAGTTACAGTTTCCGGTACATCAGGAAACCCTACACAACTTAACATTGAGAGCTCAATTTCAAGCAATGGCAGGAACTATACTGTAACCGAAATTGCAACGTGGGCCTTTAATAAATGTAACACGCTTACGGAAGTTACATTGCCTAATACGGTGGACGAAATTGGATACCAGGCATTCTTTAACTGTTCCAATCTAACTAATGTTACAATCCCTGAAGGTGTTACAAAAATCGGCCAAGCTGCTTTTTATGGTTGTTCTCAGTTAACAAGCATTACGATTCCGAGTACCATCACAGATATGGATACGGCTTTTTCAGGAAATACCGCATTATCTCAAGTCACCTTAACAAACGGCATTCCCAAAATCAGTAGTCACGCTTTTGAGCGTTGTACAGAGTTAAGAGAAATAAAAGTACCCATAAGTGTGGATGAAATCTGCCCATTTGCATTTAATGGATGCACAGGTCTTACAAGCGTGACCCTTGAAAAGGGTATTAACATTATAAATAGCAACGCATTCAAAGATTGCACAGAACTAAATGATGTAAAATATAATGGATATAAAACAGACTGGGAAAAAGTCAGAGTTAATAACGCAGGCAATGATACACTAACCAGCAAAGTTCAGTATCTGTGTGATATCAACTTTGATTTGGACGGTGGCACTATAAATGGTAGTGACACTATGGCCACGCAGACTGTTTACAGCAACGAGAAGCTAGGAACTGCAAAATGCTACCCGAATGACCAGCCGTTTGTAGTTCCCACCGACCCTGTAAGAGAAGGTTATACATTTCTTGGCTGGTATACACAGGCAGAAGGCGGCATAAAATATACATTTACAGAAGCCGTCAGCAGCAACATCACCTTGTATGCCCATTGGAACGCACATAGCCATACTGTAACACTGGAGAACGACGAAAACAAGGAAACGAACTCGTACGACTATGGTTCGTCCGTTTCCGTTCCTACACCCACAAAGAAAACCGGCTATAACTTTAATCATTGGGAAGTTACCGTTCCTGATGGAGAAACCGCCCCATCCTTGAACGGCCCAGATGAGAACGGCAATTATAGTTTCTCCATGCCGGACTATGATATAATCTTGACTGCAAAATGGACACAAAAAGATGTGATTGACCCGGATGTTGACCTTAAGTTTGACGCAGTGACCGGAGAAGTGACATCGAACAATGCTAAAGTCAATGCTGATGATATCATCAATAAGAAATTTTATGATGATAAGGGAAATGAAGTTCCCGGTGAGAAATTGAATGACCGCGGGCTCCCTACGGAACCGGGCGATTATATCGTCAAAGTTGATGTCAAAGAGACCGAAAATACCGCTCCCGCGAATCAAGTCACTGGCAATCAGATTAAGTGGAGTTACAATGTTCCCCAGAAAGAAGAAAAGGTCACCTACACTCTATCCCTTCTTGGCGGTATTGCAAAAGTAAACGGCAAGGATACTACTATCAATGACAATGGTGACATTACCATTGAAAAAGGTGCAACAGTGGAAGTAACCTTTGATAAGAGCATTCTTTCCGATGCTCAGACTTTTGACCAGTGGACAATTAAGCCTGCCAGCGTGCTGAACGCTGTTGATCCCAAGGCTGAAACCATTACCTTTACCATGCCGGGTGAAAATGTTATTATCGAAGCCATGACAAAGGATGCAAGCATTGAGGAAGAGCCCAACATTCTGGGCACTACCCTCATCATTGGTACTGCCGCCGCGGGTACCGCGGTGCTGGCCTACCAGACCTATCAGTTGGGTACTGAGTTCTATCTGATTTGCGCCCTGCCAACCGGTACAGCTATTCCAACAAACCGAGGTGAGCTGGCTGAACTGGTGTGGAACAATGCAGGAAAGCCTGAACCCGCCGCCGTGCTGAACGCCAATGCCACTGAGACTGACAAGGCCATTGCCTGGGCCGTGGAGAACGACCTGCTCAAGGCCGCGAAGAACAACGGCGAAACCTATGAAGCAACTGATCCTGTAAGCCGCACAGAGGTTATCAAGGCATGGAATCAAGTGCAGGCGTTCAAAAAGTAATTCGTACCGTAACGAGAAGAACAAATAACACCGCAAACCCAATACTCTAATAGAGAACCCCCCTGCCGGTGATCTCCCGGCAGGGGGGTTCTCTATGTTTTAAGAAGCAACTACTTTATTGCCGCTTCATCTTTTTTAAGAAAGGATCATGCGGTCGTTGGCGAACTCGCCGCCGGACGCGATCTGGAACTTGGCCAGCAGGTCGGAGACATGCAGGTTCTTCTTCTCTTCCCCGGAGACATCATAGATGATGTGGCCCTCGTGCATCATGATCAGGCGGTTGCCGTACTTGATGGCATCCTTCATGTTGTGGGTGATCATCATGGTGGTCAGGCGGTTCTCCTCCACGATCTTGGCCGAGAGGGTCAGCACCTTGAGCGCCGTCTTGGGGTCCAGAGCGGCGGTGTGCTCATCCAGCAGCAGGAGCTTGGGCTTGTTCATGGTAGCCATGAGCAGGGTCAGTGCCTGACGCTGACCGCCGGACAGCAGGCCCACGCGGGCGGTCAGGCGATCCTCCAAGCCCAGGTCCAGGCTCTTGAGCAGTTCACGGTAGCGCTCCCGTTCGGCCTTGGTAATACCGATCCTCAGGCCGCGGCGCTTGCCGCGCCGGGCGGCCAGGGCAAGGTTCTCCTCGATCTGCATGGTGGCGGCGGTGCCGGTCATGGGGTCCTGGAACACGCGACCGATGTAGGCGGCGCGCTGGTGCTCCCCCAGTTTGGTCACGTCGGTGCCGTCAATGATGATCTTGCCGCTGTCCACGGGCCACACACCAGCCACAGCGTTCAGCATGGTGGATTTGCCCGCACCGTTGCCGCCAATGACGGTGACAAAATCACCTTCGTTCAATTTCAGGTTCAGACCATTCAGGGCCGTTTTCTCGTTGACAGTACCGGCGTTGAAGGTCTTGGAAACATTCTGGATCTCAAGCATTTTTTGCATCCTCCTTCTGTGCCTTCTTTGCCGCGGGCTTTGCGAAGTACTTGCTCTTCCAATAGGGCACGGCCAGGAACACGGCCACCACGGAGGCGCTCAACAGCTTGAGCAGATTTGCGTCAAAGCCGAGGGTCAGCACCAGCTGGATGACAATGTAGTAGATGATGGCACCCAGCGAGACGGACACCAGCTTGAGGGCAAAGTTGTGGAAGATGCGGCTGAACAGGGCCTCGCCGATGATGACAGCGGCCAGACCGATGACGATGGCACCACGGCCCATGCTGACATCGGCAAAGCCCTGATACTGGCTCAGCAGTGCACCGGACAGGGCCACCAGACCGTTGGAGACCGCCAGACCCAGCACCACATTGAAGCTGGTGTTGATACCCTGGGCACGGCTCATGGCGGGGTTGGAACCGGTGGCGCGGATGCCGCAGCCCAGCTCGGTGCCAAAGAACCAGTACAGCACGCCGATGACCACGGCGCTGACCAGAATGACCATGATGATGGGGTTGTGCAGGGCAATCTCCTTGACCCAGCGCAGGGAGATCAGCAGGTCGTACTTGTCCACGTTGATGGACTGGTTGGCCTTGCCCATGATCTTCAGGTTGATGGAGTAGAGGGCCAGCTGGGTCAAGATACCAGCCAGAATGGCCGGGATGCCCATAAAGGTGTGGAGCAGACCGGTGACAAGGCCGGTGGCCAGACCGGCCAGCAGGGCGATGAAGAGCGCTGCCCAGACGTTCATGCCGGAGAGCAGGCACATAACGCAGACCGCGCCGCCGGTGCCAAAGGAACCGTCTACGGTCAGGTCAGCCACATCCAGGATGCGGTAGGTCAGGTACACACCAATGGCCATGATGCCCCAGATGAGGCCCTGCGCACAGGCACCGGGCAAGGCACCGGGCAGGTTGGCAAGTCTTGCAAGAATATCCAAAACGTTTTCCTCCTGTAACTACACTTTTTTCTGATACGGGAAAGCGGAGAAGAACCAAAATTCGCTCTTCTCCGCTGATTTTATTGTAAAGTCTCTTCGTTACTGCAGCGTGAACTCTGCGCCTCTATCAGGGGAGCTTTCTGCAAAGCGGACTGAGCGCTTGTTATTTCTCAATGGCCTCGTAACCCTCGGGAACGGTCATGCCCAGGTCATCGCAGATGGTCTTGTTGTACTTCTTGGTCACATTGGTGTACTCAACGGGCATGGTGGAGATATCGGCCTCACCGGTCAGAACCTTGGCAGCCATCTCACCGGTGGTGTAGCCCAGATCGTAGTAGCTGATGGACAGGGTCGCCACGCCGCAGCCGGAGCAGATGCCCTCCTCACCGGCGAACACGGGCTTCTTGGCCGGGCGGCAGATGCCGTCGATGATGCCGGTGTTGGCGGCGCAGGTGTTGTCGGTGGGGACATACACTGCGTCGTTCTCGTCGGCAGCCTTCTGGCAGACAGAAGCCAGATCGTTGGAATCAGAGAAAGCGTACTGGGTGGCGGTAACGCCCTTGGCCTCCAGGTACTTCTGGACCTCGTCTACCTGATACTGGCTGTTTGCCTCGGCAGAGCAGTAGAGCAGGCCCACCTTGGTGGCCTCGGGCAGCCACTCGGTGATCATATCCGCCTGCTGATCCAGCGGAGCCAGATCAGAGGT
Source organism: Faecalibacterium duncaniae (assembly GCF_010509575.1). NCBI lineage: Bacteria > Bacillati > Bacillota > Clostridia > Eubacteriales > Oscillospiraceae > Faecalibacterium > Faecalibacterium duncaniae. The sequence goes on from NZ_CP048437.1 coordinate 1,914,587, forward strand.
GCCGGAGACATTGCCGCCCACGGTGCCATCGAAATCGGTCAGGCCCAGAGCAACACCGTACTCGGTGACGGAGGTGCCCAGAATGGGGATGCTGTCGGTGGCAGCCTGTGCGGCCTGCAGGGCGGGGGTAGCGTTTGCCATGATCAGGTCAACGCCTGCGGAAACAAAGCCGTTGGCGATGGTGGCGCAGGTTGCGGAATCGTTCTGGGCGTTCTGGAAGTCAAAGGTGACATTCTCGCCGAACTGTGCGGTCAGGGCATCCTCAAAGCCCTGGGTGGCAGCGTCCAGAGCGGCGTGCTCCACCAGCTGGCAGATGCCAACGGTATACTTCTGGCCGTCAGCCGCTGCGGAAGAAGCCGCAGCAGAGGAAGCGGTGGAAGAAGCAGCCGTGGAGCTGGAGGAACCGCCGCAGGCAGTCAGGGCAGCAGCTGCGCCGCAGACAGCGGCGGCAGACAGGAACGAACGACGAGAAATTTTACGCATGATATTACTCCCTCAATTCTACTTTCGCGGCAACAGGACACCGCATGAAAGTCAGTATTCAAGCGGTCTATCGCATCGCGCTACCGCTTTACACTCGTGAAGTATATCACACTTTCCGCTCCAAAACAACCGGGAAACAGCCCGAATTATCAATCAAAGTAATTTTATCTATCACTTTTTTCGATGGTGCTGTGCCGCATCTGCATCCCTTCGAGCTTTTTCAGCTCACCGTCCAGCCAGAGCAGATTTTCTTCCAGCTGGGGGCGGTACTCTTTTGCAAAGTCGTACCGGTAATACAGCGCCTGCCACAGCTTTTCCTGCATCCGCCGGGCAAACACCGGCTCAAACAGAGCGTCCAGCCGCTCCACGGTATCCTCCAACTCCATGCACACCTGCGCCCAGCGCACATCGGTGGCCTCCCGGGCGGGCACATCGTAACGGGTCAGATAATCCCCCACTCTTGCCGCAATGACCTGCCCGCCGCACTGGGTGGGCTGCAAAAAGTAGGATACCTGCCCGTCCTTCGTGATCTCCTGCGCCAGCGGGTAAAGGGCGCAGACCAGCGGCTCGGCATCGTGGATGGCGCAGTGGTTCCCGGTGAGGAAGGGGCAGTTGCCGTGCTCCTCCTTCAGCGGGGCCAGCCGCAGCACCGGCAGGCGGCTGACCCGCCCGATGCTTCCCCGGCAGAACGCTCGGGCCACGGTGCGGGGCGGCAGGCGCAGGCGGGCCGCAATGCGCCACAGGTCAAAGCCCGACAGCACGATATCCTCCCGCCCCCGGCAGCAGCCGCCGCAGCCCGCGCAGGCAAACGAAAACGCCTCGTCCCGGGCAAGCAGGGGCGCGGTGCGGGTAAAATCGGTGCGGCCGCAGAGATCGACCTGTGAATCCTTGAGCATGATGGTTCTCCTGTTCTGTGAATGGTTTTGTTCCATTGTACCACAAAGCCGGGCACAGAAAAAGGGAGCGCATCCGCTCCCCTGTTCAGGACCCCCGGCTCACACGGCGGTAGACTGTTACGGCATCCTCGATGTGGTAGGGCGCGGTGCTGTGGTCTCCCCCTGCCCCGGCCGTGACCAGAATGTATTCCCTGCCCTTCACCTCGGCCAGACTGGCAAGGCAGAGCCCTGCCTCCCCGGTGTAACCGGTCTTACCGCCCAGGATCCGGCCACGGTGCAGCTCTGTGCCGTCCAGCTGGCTCAGCAGGGTGCTGTGCATCGTGAACCCCTGCGGGTGGCAGTTGGTGGCCGGAACGGTATACCGCTCCGTGGTAAACAGCTTGCGGAAGGTCTCGTTCTGCAGGGCTGCTTCTGTCAGCCGGGCCATATCCCGCACAGTGGAAACATGCTCCGGGTCGTGCAGACCGGTGGGGTTGCAGAAATGTGTGCCGGTCATCCCCAGCTCTGCTGCTTTCTGGTTCATCCGGGCCGCAAAGGCTTCCTCGCTGCCGCTCACCTCCCGGGCCAGCGCTTCGCAGCACTCGGCCCCCGAGGGCAGCATGGCCCCGTACAGCAGATCCCGTACCGTGGCCGTTTCCCCGGCCTGAAACCCCGCCAGCGAGGCATTCTGGGCCTGCAGAGCCGGAAAGATCTCCTCGGGCAGGGTCACGGGCGTGTCGAGGTCCGGGTTTGCTTCTATGGCCAGCAACGCCGTCATCATCTTGGTCATGGAAGCCGGATAGATCGTGCTGTCGGCATCCTTTTCGGCCAGCACCTCTCCGCTGTCGGCCCGCAGTAAAATGGCATGGGGACTGTTCAGCCCATCCAGCGTGACCCGCCGGGGCCACAACAGCAGAAGCAGGGTTGCCAGCGCCAGCACCAGCAGCCAGAACAGCCGCCGGAAGGCTCTGCGCCGGTGCTTCCGGCGGTACGGTGAAGTTTTCATTCTCGTTCTCATCCCTTTTTGCAAAATCAAAAGCGCTTTCATCCCCTAATACGAGACGAGAGCACCTTTTTCTGCAAAAAGTGGGGCCGCCCCACAAAAATTTGTGCAGCGGCCCCAAGCCAGTTCAATATTTTACCTTTTTACGTCATCTACAAGAACGTGTTCAGTGCTGTGCCTTATGGAACATGCTCTTGCGCTTACGCTCCAGCAGATAACCGGCAGCCAGCAGAACACCGCCTGCACGCACCAGAACATCTGCCATCCAGTTGGTGGTACCGGTCTGGATCAGCTTGCCGCTCTCCGGGCGGGCATCCTGTACCGGCGGGTTCACGGGGGTCTCCGGGGCGGGCGTGGTCTTAGCAACTGCCTGCTCCACGGCGGGAGTGGTGGGCCGTGCATCCTGCACTGCCGGGGTGGTCGGCGTAGTGGGAGCCGGAGCCGGAGGAGTAGGATCGGAGTCCTCGGGCGTTTCCGGTTTCGGGTTCGTGGGGATCACAGGGTCGGTCACTTCCCGCAGAGCGCCGTAAATGGTCACGGTATACTTTGCGGAGTCAGTGCCGTCGATGTTCTCGCCGGTGACCTTCACGTTGGAATCCGGGCCAAAGGCATCCAGCACGCCCGCTGCTGCGGTGGTGTTGGGGTTGTTCTGGCTCTCATAGCCCCAGACGATGGTATAGGTCTTGCCCTCATACTCGTACTCGGTGCCATAGACCATGTCATAAGCGCTGGGAGCACCCTCTGCCTGTTTTTCGTAGTTGCCCCAGATGAGCTTGGTGTTGCCCTCTGCATCGGTGGTCTTGGTGAAGTTCAGGCTCTTACCGTTCACCACCATATCCCGCAGAATAACGACCTGATCGCCATTCTCAGCGGTCTGGTAGGCAGTGTCGAAATTGTATCCGGCCTGCTTCAGCTCTTCCAGTGCCTTGCCGATGATCTCCGGGTCGTGGGAACCGTCCACATCCAGCATATAGTTCAGTGCGGCGGCGGGCACCCACACGGAGAGATACTGCTTCCCGGTCTCCTTGTTCAGGTCAGAGAGGTAGGTGTAGGTCTGGCCTTTATAGGAAAGGGCATCGAAGTTTGCGTGGGCATCATCCTTGGTCAGCAGGAAATTGGTCAGCTTGTCGCCCTGATCGTTCACCGGCCACAGGGTATTGTCGGCCTTGTAATCATAGGTCAGCGTGCCACCGGTAACGATGAGCTTCTGGCCCTTGTCATTCTTAGTGCCAACGATAGAATTCACATCCACATGGGAGCCGTTCTTGATGGTAGTGGTGGAGTTGGTGCCCAGAGAATAGATACTACCTTTGCGGAAATTGCCCTCAGTGATAAGGGTGCCGTTGTCCATGGTAAGAGTTGCACCGTTACCGAGAACAATAGCACTTGCACCTGTTGTGGCCTGCGAAAGGTGCAACTTGCTATTTTGATCAACCAGAATACGGCTTGGATTCTTGCTTAGGTTAACACGTAGAGCATGAGCATAGCCCTTCATTTGCAGATTATATTCGCTCTCTCCGGTAACATGCAGTTTGGTCGCACCACTCTGACCGCCAACAAACATCATACCAACACTGCCTATGGAGGTAACCTTGCTCTTGCCGCTGATTTCTACTTCATCAAAACCAGCGTAGATACCTGTGGGAGCTTCCAATTTGACCTCGCTCTTGTTGGTAACGGTCAGTTTTCCCTTTCCGTTACTCTCGGGGCCGTAGATGGCAGTACCATTCTGAGCACTGACGCTTCCGGTGGAGTTGTCAAATGTGATGTTGGTGCCGCCTTCAGGAGCAACGGAGATCCCCATGCCATTGCCGCTGATATTCACCTCGGAATTATCGAAGGTGATGTCCCCGGCACCGCCCTCATAGTCGATGCCACGGCCATTGCTGTCGATGTTCAGCGTGCTGTCCTCTACGGTCAGGCTGGAACCGGTTCCGCCATAGATTGCTGAGCTCTGTGTTCCCTTGATCTCCAGTGTGCTGTCACCTGTTACCGTGATGTCATCGGTACTGTCAATGCCATAACCATTGTTGCCGTAGACTAAGCCTTCCTGATCATTATCGATTTTATAAGCACCGCTGCCCACCGTGTCAATGGTCAGGCTGGACTTGTCCTCTACGGTCAAATCGCCCCGCTGTACGATACCGCGTCCACCCTGCGTACTGGAACCTGCTTCTGTGTGCTTGATATCCACATCGGCGTTGTCCGTCAAGGTCACATCAGAATCGTTAGAGATCACCATTCCGGTAGAAGTATGATCAATGTTCAGAGAACCTTGGTCGCTGGTCACGTCACCCTTGATGGTCAGGGACGCACCCTCGCCACTGCTGTCATCACCTGCGTTTTCGCCGCCCACGCGGATACCTTCCACATTGCGGTTGGGGCTGCTCTTGCCTTTTTCTTTCGCGGCTTCTGCTTCCTGGGCGGCATTCTCCAAGGCTTCCTTGCCATCAATGGTGTTTTTGCCCTTTAATGTAACGTCCACCGTGGAGTTATCCCGTGCAACAATACCTGCGGTGTTATCTTTCTCGGTCAGATTGATTTTGGTATTATCCAGCGTCAGGTCAACGTTGGTTTCCTTGTTTTCATCCTTGCCTTCCAAATTCACACCAATATCAATGCCGTTGCCGCCGGTGGTCAGGTTGGAATCCTTGACTGTCAGGTCAACATCTGCACCCTCGCCCACCTTGATGATGGTTTTATCTTCTTTGGCATCTGCGGGCACTTCAGCCGGGGTGCTGGTGATATCCACATTCACACCGTCAACCACAATGGTTGCACCCGTCACATCCTCTTTGACCGTGATGGTGTTTGTGGTTGTGGTCTCAGACGTGGAACTGTTCTCTGTGTTGTTGCCAGAAGCATCGGTGGATTGTGTGTCATTATCCGTAGGTATGGGTACCTCTGTGCCATTGTCGGAGTTATCAGTGGTTGGCGCGTGGCCGTCCTGGACGTAGATCGTACCATCGCCAGTTTTCGCTTTCTCATCGTTGACGTAGGTGCGGTTCTCATCGCCTTTATCCTCGCCCTGATAACTGAATGCACCGCGATTCTTATCCTGGTCAACAGTTACACTGCCACCGCCCAGATAATACGTCACCGCAGAAGCACTGGGGCCAACCGTGCTCACGGCAACCGCAGTAGCCAGCGACATTGCTGCCAACTTGAATTTCTTGTTTGTCATTTTTCTTCTGCTCCTTTCCAGTTCATGCTCACATGATCGAAAAGTGGTGGTCAAACAGCAGGCCGATCCTTTGTCAACTGTTTTTTGCATGGGAACGCGTTTCTCCCAAAAGCGTTTCCAGCCTTATGATAGCACACCGTACGAAAAAATCAGGCAGAAATAGAAGCCTTTGGCAATTTCTTTGCCAGTGGAAGAAAGTACCGTGCAAAAACAACAAACCCCTGAAGAATTTCTTCCTCAGGGGTTTTGTTTAAGTCGGCGACTACCTATTTTCACGCGCCGTTTCCAGCGAACTATCTTGGGCACGAGTGAGCTTAACTTCTGTGTTCGGAATGGGAACAGGTGGAACCTCACCGTCATCGTCACCGACCAATATGACTGGTTCAGTATAACATTTTTGTTTTACTTTGTCCAGTGTTTTTACTGCAATCCAGCTTTTAAAATCGTTGGCAACAACAGCTGGATTGCGTTTCGCAACAGATGCTGTTTTCCAAGACTCTCTATGCTGTCTTACGATGAAGGACGTGCCTTCAAAACTGAATAATCACTGCTCACATTTTGTCATTGACTTGAGAATTCAAGCGAATTGTGGTCAAGCCCTCGATCTATTAGTACACACTTGCTGAATGGATCGCTCCACTTACACATCGTGCCTATCAACCTCGTAGTCTACAAGGGATCTTACCTGATTGAATCAGTGGGATATCTTATCTTTGGGTCGGCTTCACGCTTAGATGCTTTCAGCGTTTATCCGATCCGTACGTAGTTGCCCAGCTATGCTCCTGGCGGAACAACTGGTGCGCCAGAGGTACGTCCGTCCCGGTCCTCTCGTACTAGGGACAGCTCCCATCAAATATCCTGCGCCCACGACAGATAGGGACCGAACTGTCTCACGACGTTCTGAACCCAGCTCGCGTACCGCTTTAATTGGCGAACAGCCAAACCCTTGGGACCGAATACAGCCCCAGGATGCGATGAGCCGACATCGAGGTGCCAAACCTCCCCGTCGATGTGGACTCTTGGGGGAGATCAGCCTGTTATCCCCAGGGTAACTTTTATCCGTTGAGCGATGGCATTTCCACTCACATACCACCGGATCACTAACTCCAACTTTCGTTACTGCTCGACCCGTCAGTCTCGCAGTTAGGCTCGCTTCTGCGTTTGCACTCTTTTGCTTGATTTCCGTTCAAGCTGAGCGAACCTTTGAACGCCTCCGTTACTCTTTAGGAGGCGACCGCCCCAGTCAAACTGCCCACCTAACAATGTCCCCCGACTCGATTCAGAGCCGCAGGTTAGAATTCCAATATCGCAAGGATGGTATCCCAACGGCCTCTCCGCCAAAGCCAAAGCCTTGGTTTCCCAGAGTCCCATCTATCCTGTGCATGCAACATCGAAACCCAATATTAGGCTACAGTAAAGCTCCATGGGGTCTTTCCGTCTTGTCGCGGGTAACCGGCATCTTCACCGGTACTACAATTTCGCCGGGCGGGCTGTTGAGACAGTGCCCAAATCATTACGCCTTTCATGCGGGTCAGAACTTACCTGACAAGGAATTTCGCTACCTTAGGACCGTTATAGTTACGGCCGCCGTTCACTGGGGCTTCGATTCAATGCTTGCACATCTCCTCTTAACCTTCCAGCACCGGGCAGGCGTCAGCTCGTATACGTCATCTTTCGATTTAGCACAAACCTGTGTTTTTGGTAAACAGTTGCTTGGGCCGATTCTCTGCGGCTCCATCTCTGGAGCACCCCTTCTCCCGAAGTTACGGGGTCAATTTGCCGAGTTCCTTAACAACCCTTCTCCCGTTGGCCTTAGAATCTTCTTCCTACCTACCTGTGTCGGTTTGCGGTACGGGCACCTCAGAAATACACACAGCTTTTCTCGCCATCTTCCATCTCAGACTTCGGTACTAATTTCCCTCGATCTCTACCGGAACCAACACCCGGCTCTGAGACTTCATATGTGTCCCTGTGCTTAACTCTTTTGGTGGTGACGGAATCTCTACCGTCTGTGCATCGGCTACGCCTTCCGGCCTCACCTTAGCTCCCGACTAACCTGGAGCGGACGAACCTTCCTCCAGAAACCTGAGGCTTTCGGCCATGCAGATTCTCACTGCATTCGCGCTACTCATTCCGGCATTCTCACTTCTATACACTCCACAGCCGCTTGCGCTACTGTTTCTCCGCGTATACAACGCTCCCCTACCCAATACATTTCTGTATTGCCTAAGCTTCGGTGTCAGGTTTAGCCCCGTTAAATTCTCCGCGCAAAGACGCTCGACCAGTGAGCTATTACGCACTCTTTGAATGAGTGGCTGCTTCTGAGCCAACATCCTGGTTGTCTGCGTATCTTCACATCGTTTTCCACTTAACCTGACTTTGGGACCTTAGCTGTAGATCTGGGCTGTTTCCCTTTTGACAATGACATTTATCTGACACTGTCTGACTCCCAAGCATCAATACTCTGGCATTCTGAGTTTGATAAGCTTCGCTAACCTCTCGGCCGCTAGGCTATTCAGTGCTTTACCTCCAGGTATCTAACTTGAGGCTAGTCCTAAAACTATTTCGGGGAGAACCAGCTATCTCCGGGTTCGATTGGAATTTCTCCGCTACCCACAGTTCATCCGCCGCCTTTTCAACGGAGGTCGGTTCGGTCCTCCATGGAATTTTACTTCCACTTCAACCTGACCATGGGTAGGTCACCCGGTTTCGGGCCCATTATATGCAACTTAACGCCCTTTTCAAACTCGCTTTCGCTTCGGCTCCAGACCTTAAGTCCTTAACCTTGCTGCATACAATCGCTCGCCGGACCGTTCTACAAAAAGTACCCTATCACGCTTTGACGCGCTCTAGGTGCTTGTAGGCACAGGGTTTCAGGTTCTTTTTCACTCCCCTCCCGGGGTGCTTTTCACCTTTCCTTCACAGTACTATACGCTATCGGTCACTGGGTAGTATTTAGGGTTGGAGGGTGGTCCCCCCGTATTCCGACCAGGTTTCACGTGTCTGGCCGTACTCTGGATCCTGCGCAGCTCTCTCCGTTTTCACCTACGTGGTTCTCACACTCTCTGACCGGCCTTCCCATGCCGTTCGGTTAACAGATTAAGTCTTAAAAGCAGTCCGTACCCCGAAAGTATTTCTACTCTCGGTTTGCCCTCTTCCGCGTTCGCTCGCCACTACTTACGGAATCTCGTTTGATGTCTCTTCCTCGCCCTACTTAGATGTTTCAGTTCAGGCGGTTCCCTCAATACACCTATTTTGAATTTCAGTGTATTGTACCTGAGTATGAACCCAGGTGAGTTTCCTCATTCAGAAATCTCCGGATCAATGCTTATTTGCAGCTCCCCGAAGCTTATCGCAGCTTATCACGTCTTTCATCGGCTCCCAGTGCCAAGGCATTCGCCCTGCGCCCTTGTTCGCTTGACCTTTCAAACGTTCTTTCAGAACATTTGGTATCCTCTTGATTCTCTCTTATTGCCAACGAAGATTATTGTTACCCTTCCTTTTGAAATTGCAATATTTCTTAAAAGAACTTACTATAATCTTTGTTTCGCAGTTATTATTCAGTTTTCAAGGTACGTCTTTGAGTGTCCTTTTCAGGGCCCTCAAAATCGAACAATATCTACTCTGCTTGTATCTGTCACCTGTTCCAGATGGCCGACCATCTTCGATGTTCTTCCATCTGCCTGACTCCTTAGAAAGGAGGTGATCCAGCCGCAGGTTCTCCTACGGCTACCTTGTTACGACTTCACCCCAATCACCAGTTTTACCTTCGGCGGCGTCCTCCTTGCGGTTAGACTACCGACTTCGGGTCCCCCCGGCTCTCATGGTGTGACGGGCGGTGTGTACAAGGCCCGGGAACGTATTCACCGTGGCATGCTGATCCACGATTACTAGCAATTCCGACTTCGTGCAGGCGAGTTGCAGCCTGCAGTCCGAACTGGGACGTTGTTTCTGAGTTTTGCTCCACCTCGCGGTCTTGCTTCTCTTTGTTTAACGCCATTGTAGTACGTGTGTAGCCCAAGTCATAAAGGGCATGATGATTTGACGTCATCCCCACCTTCCTCCGTTTTGTCAACGGCAGTCCTGCCAGAGTCCTCTTGCGTAGTAACTGACAGTAAGGGTTGCGCTCGTTGCGGGACTTAACCCAACATCTCACGACACGAGCTGACGACAACCATGCACCACCTGTCTCTGCGTCCCGAAGGAAAATACTGTTTCCAGCATCGTCGCAGGATGTCAAGACTTGGTAAGGTTCTTCGCGTTGCGTCGAATTAAACCACATACTCCACTGCTTGTGCGGGCCCCCGTCAATTCCTTTGAGTTTCAACCTTGCGGTCGTACTCCCCAGGTGGATTACTTATTGTGTTAACTGCGGCACTGAAGGGGTCAATCCTCCAACACCTAGTAATCATCGTTTACGGTGTGGACTACCAGGGTATCTAATCCTGTTTGCTACCCACACTTTCGAGCCTCAGCGTCAGTTGGTGCCCAGTAGGCCGCCTTCGCCACTGGTGTTCCTCCCGATATCTACGCATTCCACCGCTACACCGGGAATTCCGCCTACCTCTGCACTACTCAAGAAAAACAGTTTTGAAAGCAGTTTATGGGTTGAGCCCATAGATTTCACTTCCAACTTGTCTTCCCGCCTGCGCTCCCTTTACACCCAGTAATTCCGGACAACGCTTGTGACCTACGTTTTACCGCGGCTGCTGGCACGTAGTTAGCCGTCACTTCCTTGTTGAGTACCGTCATTATCTTCCTCAACAACAGGAGTTTACAATCCGAAGACCTTCTTCCTCCACGCGGCGTCGCTGCATCAGGGTTTCCCCCATTGTGCAATATTCCCCACTGCTGCCTCCCGTAGGAGTCTGGGCCGTGTCTCAGTCCCAATGTGGCCGTTCAACCTCTCAGTCCGGCTACCGATCGTTGCCTTGGTGGGCCGTTACCTCACCAACTAGCTAATCGGACGCGAGGCCATCTCAAAGCGGATTGCTCCTTTTCCCTCTGCTCGATGCCGAGCTGTGGGCTTATGCGGTATTAGCAGTCGTTTCCAACTGTTGTCCCCCTCTTTGAGGCAGGTTCCTCACGCGTTACTCACCCGTTCGCCACTCGCTCGAGAAAGCAAGCTCTCTCTCGCTCGTTCGACTTGCATGTGTTAGGCGCGCCGCCAGCGTTCGTCCTGAGCCAGGATCAAACTCTTTATAAATGATATTTATCACTTAAAAGTGTTAAATCTTTTTCGCTCAGCACGCAATCGCTTGCGTCCTGTGTGAATTACTTTGTTTGGAATTGTTTAACGTGTTTTTCCAACACGAAAATAGGTTCCGTTACAAGTTTTTCGATATTGTTCAATTTTCAAGGTCCTGTGCGCCTCAGCCTTAGCGGCTGACGACTTGATTATTTTACCACAGAAGTGATTTTTTGTCAAGCACTTTTTTCAGAAGCTTTTCGATTTTTTTCGAACTTGTGGCTCGTTTTTTCAACGTATCCATATTGGTTCTTTCGCTTTGCTTCCGCCGCTTTCAGAAGTCATTCTTTCCGGCGGCCCTTGGCGCTCAAGTATAATACCATATCCCCAGCCTTCTGTCAACACCTTTTTGCATCTTTTTTGAGTTTTTTCTATATTTCTTGAATTTGTTTCATTTCCCCGGCCGGGTGTTTCTTTTTTATCCCATAAACAGCACAAAGCCCCGCGCGCAAACGCAGGGCTTTGAAATACAAATGATCACAGTTCTCCCCGGCCAGACAGCGCCCGGTACAGGGTCGTCTCATCGGTATACTCCAGGCTGGCACCCACGGGCAGGCCATAGGCCAGACGGGTGGTCTTGATGCCCAGGGGCTTGATGAGCTTTGCCAGATACATGGCCGTTGCCTCACCTTCAACGGTGGGATTCATGGCCATGATCACTTCCTTCACTTCACCATCTCCCAGACGGGCCAGCAGTTCCTTGACCGTCAGCTGTTCAGCACCGATGCCATCCATGGGGCTGATGAGACCGTGGAGCACATGGTACATTCCATGGTACTCTCGGGTGCGCTCAAACGCCTGCACATCACGGGGCGTTTCCACCACACAGATGACAGAGCGGTCCCGCTTGGCACTGGCACAGATGGGGCAGAGCTCGGCTTCGGTATAATTCTGGCAGACACGGCAGCGGTGGAGCTTGGTGTGGGCGTTCTGGATCGCACCCGCCAGTGCGGCGGCATCCTGATCCGACATGCTCAGTACCTGATAGGCCATCCGGGTCGCACCCTTCCGCCCAATGCCCGGGAACTTGCTGAATTCTTCGATCAGCTTTTCCAGCGGGGCTGCATTATAACCCATGGTGCTCCTCCACTTTGATCAAAGACCGGGAATGTTCAGGCCGCCGGTCAGTTTGCCCATTTCGGCCTCGGCAGTCTCATCCACTTGCTTGACGGTTGCATTGACGGCAGCAGCCACCAGGTCTTCCAGCATCTCGATATCATCGGGGTCCACGGCCTCAGGCTTAATGGTGATGCTCAGCACCTCGTGCTTGCCGTTCATCTTCACAGTGACCATCTCACCGGATGCACTGCCGGTGTACTCAGCAGCTTCCAGCTCTGCCTGCTTGGCCTTCATATCTTCCTGCATCTTCTGGGCCTGACGCATCAGGGAGTTCATATCGGGGCGGCCGAAGCCTGCGGGCATTCTTGCTTTCATGGTTGGTTCTCCTTTTCTTTATCGTTTTTTGCGTTCACTATCCTCAATCGACACCTCCAGCCCCAGCTGTTCCAGCTTGCGGAGGGATTCCTCGGCGTTGGCCGAAGCGCGATTGACCGTCTTGGATTCATAGGGGCCGATGGGCACCGCCACACCGGACACCTGCGCGATCAGCTTTTTGATGAGCTTCTGGCTTTCCTTGTTGGCGCGGATAAAATCCCGGAAGGTCTTTCCGCCATCGATAAGCACCCGGGTACCATCAAAGTAACCCTTGGACTTTTTCAGGTAGGTGTAGAGCATGGGATCCTGCTCCTGCAGGAGCTTGATGACCTCTGCCCACTGCGGGAAGGGATTGATTCCCTCTGCCGCCACCTTGCGGGGCTTGTTCAGCGCCGGATCAGCCGTATATTCCGGCTTGGGCTCCGGCTGAGGCTGGGCCGCAGGCACTTCCTGCGCGGGAGCCGGAGGCGCTTCTCTCTGCGGCGGCGCAGCCAGGGCCGGCTCGTCCCAGGGGGGCGGAGCCTCCGAAGTCACCGGCGGTTCCTCCGGCAGGGGCGGCAGCTCTTCTTCCGCAGAAGCTGCCGCTTCTGCCTTGGGCGGTTCCACGGGCTGAGGTGCCGGTTCCGGCTCAGACTGCTGCATCGGTGCCGGTTCCACAGAGGGTTCCTGCACGGGAGCCGATGCCGCCGGTGCACATACAAAAGGCTTGACCGGTGCCGACGCAAACGGTCTGGGGGCCTCCTGTGCAGGGACCGCAGGCCGGGCGACGGGCACAGCCTGTACCGCCACCTGCTGGGGCGGCTCCGAAAGGCTGAACAGGGCCAGTTCCAGCTCTATCCGCTGGTCACTGCCACGGGTCATGTGCTCCAGAGCGTTGCCCAGAGCCCGGATGGCCCGGATCGCCTCCCGCTGCCCCATCCGGGGGCCTTTTTCCAGATAGAGCTTTTCCTCTTCCGGGGATACACCCGAGAGCAGTGCCTGCCCGCCGGGCAGGGCCGCCAGCATCAGCGCACGGTAATGGGCAATGAGCTCCTCGGTCAGCCGCTTCACATCCACTGACTGCTGGCGCAGTTGAGCCAGCTGTGCCAGTGCCGCGGCGGCATCCTGCGCTTCCAGCGCATCCGAAATACGGAACAGATAGCTCCGGTCGGTCACGCCTGCCATCCGGCGGACAACGTCCGCATCGATCTTTGCCGTGACACCGGCACAGGTATCCAGAATGGACAGCGCGTCTCGCATGGCACCATCGGCAAGGCGGGAGATGAGCTCCGCCCCCTCGCCGGACAGCTCCAGTCCCTCCTGCCCGGCAATGTACTCCACACGCTGGGCGATATCCTCGGGGCCGATGCGGGTAAAATCGTACCGCTGGCACCGGGAAAGGATGGTGGCGGGAACCTTCTGGATCTCCGTGGTCGCCAGAATAAAGATGACGTGGGCGGGCGGCTCCTCCAGCGTTTTCAGCAGGGCGTTGAACGCTGCCGTGGAGAGCATGTGCACCTCGTCGATGATATATACCTTATAATGACAGGCGCTGGGGGTGTAGGCTGTTTCATCACGCAGATCACGGATATCGTCTACGCCGTTGTTGGAGGCCGCGTCCATCTCCACCACGTCCAGAATGCTGCCGTTGTCGATTCCCCTGCAGATCTCGCACTCACCGCAGGGGTCACCGTTCTGGGGATGCAGGCAGTTGACTGCCTTGGCAAAGATCTTGGCACAGGTGGTCTTGCCGGTGCCGCGCACGCCGGTAAACAGATAAGCGTGGCCCACACGGCCTGTGGCGATCTGGTTGCGCAGTGCGGTCACGATGCCGCGCTGGGCCACCACGTCCTCAAACCGCTGGGGCCGCCACTTGCGGTACAGGGCTCGATACATCTGCTTCTCCCCTTTCAACAAAAAAGCCGGGCAGCGCTGACGGGGGTTGACCCCCGCCTTGCGTAACTCGGCATACGGATGCAGGCTGACTGAAACGCACGGGGCACACCGCTTAAGGCTGCTTGGTTCCCCACCTGACCTGGTTCACAGCGGCCCCATCGTACAGGGCCCGCATCCGTATGTCGAACCACGCAGCAGGCGCTGTCCGGCATGGCACATTTTGTGCTTGACTATTATAGCATGTTTCGGGGGAGAATGCAAGCCCCCGGCAGCGGGCTCACCCTCTCAGGCGCTTTGCGCCAGCTCCCCCAAAGGGGGAGCCTTTGGCAAAACCATCAAACAACATGCAAAACAAAAGCCCCTTCCGGCATTACACCAGAAGGGGCAGAGTGCTGAATAAAAGTTAGGACTGGCAGGCAGTGATCAAGCTCATCTTATAGACCTCGTCAGCGTTGCAGCCACGGGACAGGTCGTTGATGGGTGCGTTCAGGCCCTGCAGAATGGGGCCGTAGGCAGCGTAGCCGCCCAGACGCTGAGCGATCTTATAGCCGATGTTGCCGGCCTCGATGCAGGGGAAGATGAAGGTGTTGGCCTGGCCAGCGACCTTGCTGCCCTTGCACTTGACCTGTGCAACTTCGGGAGCAACGGCAGCGTCAAACTGCAGCTCGCCGTCCACAGCCAGCTCGGGGTCCATCTCCTGAGCCTTGATGGTAGCGTCATGGCTCAGAGCAACGGTGCCGCCCTTGCCGGAACCCTTGGTGGAGAAGCTCAGAACTGCGACCTTCGGATCGATGCCGAACAGCTTTGCGGTCTTGGCAGTCTCAACGGCCACCTCAGCCAGCTTTGCGGAAGCAGCGATCTTGACCTCGCCGGTAGCCTTATCAACGGTATCGGTGTAATCAATGTTGACAGCGCAGTCACCCATGGCAATGCGCTTCAGGCCCTCTTCGCCAAAGTCACGGTCCAGAATGAAGCAGGAGCTCACCAGGTGTGCGCCCTTCTTGGTCTTGACCAGCTGCAGAGCGGGGCGGATGGTATCGGCGGTGGAGTAAGTAGCGCCGCCCAGCAGGCAGTCAGCCTTGCCCATCTTGACCAGCATGGTGCCGAAGTAGTTGGACTTCTTCAGCATTGCGGTGCACTCTTCAGCGGTCTGCTTGCCCTTGCGCAGCTCGACCATGGTGTTCACCATCTCGTCGAAACCTGCGTAGTTCTCAGGGTCAATGATCTCAGCAGCGGAAATATCAAAATTGCCTGCGGCAGCAGCAGCCTTGCACTCAGCCTCGTTGCCCACCATGACAACCTTCAGAACGCCCTCGGCCAGCAGCTTGCTGGCTGCCTCCAGGATGCGGGGGTCATTGCCCTCGGTAAAAACGATCGTCTTGGGGTTTGCCTTCAGCTGTGCTACCAGCGGTGCGAACATATCAGCCATTGTTGATTACCTCCGAATTAACTATCCAATATTCACATCCGGGTGCCTGTTGGACACAAGGATGCCTTTCTCT
Source organism: Faecalibacterium duncaniae (assembly GCF_010509575.1). NCBI lineage: Bacteria > Bacillati > Bacillota > Clostridia > Eubacteriales > Oscillospiraceae > Faecalibacterium > Faecalibacterium duncaniae. The sequence goes on from NZ_CP048437.1 coordinate 1,930,191, forward strand.
TTTATTCTAGCACACCCGGCAAAAAGTTCAAGACAAAATTGGCTTTTTGTGCTATTATTTTAGGAGAAAAACATTTTTTATTTGTGAATAAATTATCATTCAGCTGCAAGGAGATCAAACTGCTATGGATTGGGATACATTAAAGGCCGAGTGCCTTGCCTGCCGCAGATGTGAGCTGTGCACTGACCGCACCCATGTGGTGTTCGGGCAGGGTGTCCAGACTGCTGAGGTGCTGTTCGTGGGCGAAGGCCCGGGCCAGAGCGAGGACGAGCAGGGCCTGCCCTTTGTGGGCCGCAGCGGCCAGCTGCTGGACAAATACCTGTTTGCCATCGATCTGGACCGGAGCAAAAACTGCTACATTGCCAACATCGTCAAGTGCCGCCCGCCCCAGAACCGTGACCCGCTGCCCACCGAGAGCGAGGCCTGTATGCCATGGCTCCGGGAACAGTTCAAGCTGCTGCAGCCAAAGATCGTGGTCTGCCTGGGCCGCATCGCCTCCCAGCGGATGATCCGCACCGATTTCTCCGTGACCAAGGAGCACGGCACCTTTGTGCAAAAGAACGGCGTATGGTTTATGGGCACCTTCCACCCCGCTGCCCTGCTCCGGCAGGCGCAGAACAAACCCGCCGCCTTTGCGGATTTTGTGGCCCTGCGGGAGAAGATCCACGAGGTGTGCGGGCACACATATTAACACATATTAACAAGCTCACCCTCTCCGTCATTGCTGTCGCAATGCCACCTCTCCCGAAGGGAGAGGCCTTGGCAGAAAGATGAAGCTCACAAAAACTGCCAAGGGCTCCCACTTTGGGGGAGCTGGCGAGCGGAGCGAGACTGAGAGGGCAAGGCCGTTTCCAAGTATCATCTCCCTTCATTTTTGCATACCCTAAAGCAAAAGTGAGGTGTTCTGATATGAAAACGATCCAAAGCCGTTCCCCCGATTTCTTTCTGGGGGCCACCACACCGGCGGGCTTCAAGGGTTATTTTGAGCCTCTGCGCCGGGAGCCCGGGATGCAGATGCTTCTCATCAAAAGCGGGCCGGGATGCGGCAAATCCACCTTGATGAAGCATCTGGCCCAGGCCGCCGAGCAGCAGGGCCAGCGCATCGAAAAGATCCACTGCGCCAGCGACCCGGACAGTCTGGACGGGGTCATCTTCCTCGACCAGAAACGCGCCATCATCGATGCCACCGCGCCCCATGTGGTGGAGCCGGACGCGCCCGGGGCTGACGAGCTGGTGGTGAGCCTATACCACACCATCGATGCCGGAAAGCTGGCTCCCCACCGGGACGAGGTCAAGGCCCTGTTTGCCCGGAATGCCGCTCTGCGGGGCCGGGCAGCCCGGTATATCGCATCGGCGGGCAGCCTGATGCTGGACAGCCGCCGGGCCGAGGCCTGCAGCGCCAACTTTGAAAAGGTGCGCCGCTACGTCAAGCGACTCTGCACCCGGCTGCTTCCCCGCACCGAGGGCACCGCCGGCGAGGAGCTGCGGCTGCTCTCAGCCATCACCCCCAAGGGGATGGTATTCTACCGGGGCACGGTAGAAGCGCTGGCCGACCGGTATGTGGTATTCCGGGATGATTACGGGGCGGTCTCCCGCCTGCTGCTGGAACTCATCCGGGCCGAAGCGCTGGCCCGGGGCTACCACATCATCACCTGCCCCTGTGCCATGCACCCTGAAGATCAGATCGACCACATCTTCATCCCGGCCCTGCGGCTGGCTTTTTTGACCGACAACCTCTGGCATCCCATCCAGCTGCCCGGCGTGCAGGCCGTGCGCTGCACCCGCTTTGTGGACCGGGAGAACCTGTCCGGCTTCCGCGCCCGCCTGCGCTTCAACGACCGTGCCGCCTCCGAGCTCATCGACCAGGCTGTCGCCCTGATGGCTCAGGCCAAGAACTGCCATGATGAACTGGAGACTTATTACCGGGCCGCCGTGGATTTTGACCAGGTGAATGCTGTTGCAGCAAATTGTCAAAAGATCCTGGGTCTCGGGTAGGCCCTGTTCTGTACAACCTGACTGAAGCGCAGAATTTCAAGAGAAAGGAAGTGAACCCCATGCCAACCATCCGTCTCTCTGTCCGGGAGCTGGTGGAGTTCCTGCTCCGCACCGGCAGTATCGACAGCCGCTTTACCGGCTTTGACCGGGCCAACGAGGGCGCACGCATCCACCGCAGGCTCCAGAAGGCGGCGGGTGAAGGCTACGCCGCTGAGGTGTTCCTCACGGCAGAGCGGACGATGGAGGGAATCGGGTTCACCATCGAGGGCCGTGCCGACGGCATTTTTACCGATGAGGACGGCACGGTGGTCATCGACGAGATCAAGACCACCGCCGTGCCCACCGATGCCATCACGGAGGACATGAACCCCTGCCACTGGGCGCAGGGCATGGTCTACGGGGCCATCTGCGCCGAGCAGCGGGAGCTGGAAACACTGGATGTCCGGCTGACCTATTATCAGACCGACACCGATGAGATCATCCGCTATACCCGGCACTTCTCCGCCGCTGAGCTGGATGCGTTTCTCAACGACCTGCTGCGGCAGTATCTTCCCTGGGCACGGCGGCAGCTGGACTGGGTGGAAGCCCGGAACCGGAGCCTTGGGGCCCTGCAATTTCCGTTTCCAGCTTACCGTCCCGGGCAACGTGCCCTTGCCGGGGAGGTCTATCGCGCCTGTGCTGCGGGCAAGGCAGAGCAGAAGGGCGGTACCCGGCTGTTCTGCCAGGCACCCACCGGCATCGGCAAAACGATGAGTGCCCTCTTCCCTGCCCTGAAAGCCATGGGCGAGGGCAAGGGGGAAAAGATCTTCTACCTGACCGCCCGCAACACGACACAGGCCGCTGCTGAGGATGCACTGGCCCGTCTGCGGGCGGCAGACCCGGCGCTTTCCCTGCGCAGCGTGACCCTTTCGGCCAAGGAGAAGGCCTGCCTGTGCAAGGATGCTGAGGGCCGTCCCGCCTGCCTGCCGGAAGCCTGCCCCTACGCCAACGGCTACTACGAGCGGCTGAAGGATGCGCTGGCCGACCTGCTGGACAGCGCCGTCCCCTATGACCGGGCCGCCCTGACCGAGACTGCCCGGCGGCACAGGGTCTGCCCCTTTGAGCTGGGGCTGGACCTGAGCGAGTGGTGTGATGTGGTCATCGGAGACTACAACTATCTGTTCGACCCCACCGTGCACCTGCGGCGCTTTTTCGATGCGGCGGGCGACTACATTTTTCTCATCGACGAAGCCCACAACCTGCCGGACCGGGCCAGAGCCATGTACTCGGCACGGTTCTGCAAGAGCAGCCTGACCGATGCCAGACGGGCCATCGGCAAAGGAAAAAGCGCACTGAAAACCGCGTTGACAAAGGCAGACAGGGGCTTTCTGGAAGCGCGCCGGGCGGTAACGAAGCTGGCCCCCCGCCGGGGTCCAGCGCCCACCGAATCGCCGGCAGAGGATCTCACCCAACAGACCAGCCTTCTGGACACCGAACCGGCAGAAGCCGCCTTCCCGCTGCCGGAGCCTTTGCTGGCGCAAGATGGCACGGTCTTTTTGCAAGAGCTGCCGAAGGAGCTGCTCCGACTGCTGTTCAGCCTGCAGGCCCCCTTGCAGGACTGGCTGGAGGCCAACCCGGAGGCCGATGCCCACGCCCAGCTGCTGGAGCTCTACTTTGCGGTGCAGGATATCACCCGGGCAGCAGAGCGGTACGACGCGCATTTTGTCACCCAGCTGACAGCCCGGGGCAGCGAGCTGGAATGGGAGCTGCTCTGCCTTGACCCTGCCCCCTTTGTGGATGCCAGCCTTGCCGCCGGGCGGGCTGCGGCACTGTTCAGCGCAACGCTCACCCCGCCGGGCTACTACCGCTCCGTGCTGGGCTGCCCCGATGCCCGGGCCGTGGCTCTGGAAAGCCCGTTTCCGCCCGAACATCTGGGGCTCTACTGCCTGCCTGGCATCTCCACCCGCTACCGGGACCGGGAGGCCAGTGTGCAGGCCGTCTCGGATGCGCTGGCCGCACTGGCCCGGGCCAAGGTGGGCAACTATCTGGCCTTTTTTCCCAGCTACGCCTATCTGCGGCAGGTGCACGAGGACTTCACCGCCCGTTACCCGGACATCGGGACGCTGGCCCAGGAGAGTGGTCTGGACGACGCGGCCCGGGCGGCCTTTCTGGAACAGTTCGGCCCAAGCCCTGCAAAAACGCTGCTGGGCTTCGGGGTCATGGGCGGCATCTTCGGCGAGGGTGTGGATCTGGTGGGCGACCGGCTCATCGGGTGTGCCATCGTGGGGGTGGGTCTGCCTCAGGTGAACCCCCGGCAGGAGATCCTGCGCCGCTACTATGACGAGGCGGGCGGCACCGGTTTCGACTACGCCTACCGCTTCCCAGGCATGAACAAGGTGCTGCAGGCGGCGGGCCGGGTCATCCGCACGCAGGAAGACAGGGGCGTAGTGCTTCTGCTGGATGACCGCTTTGCCCGCGGTGAATACACCCGCCTGTTTCCCCGCCACTGGCACCAGCTCCAATACCTGCGCAGCACCACAGAGCTGGAGCAGCAGCTTGCTGCCTTCTGGGCACGGAACCAATAGAAAAAAGCCTGTCAGCGCAAAAACCGACAGGCTTTTTTCTCATGCTCCGGACATTTTCCGGCTCTTACTTCTTTCTGGGCAGGGATCTGCGCAGTTCATCCCAGGCAGTCATCTCCACCAATGTGGTGGCGCGCAGGGCGGCAAACGCTTCATCCAGATACTGCATCTCGCTCACCGCACGCATGGCGTGATCCGAAATGCACCACTTCCCAACGACCGTCTGCGCCATCCAGTAGACCATCCGCTCGGTCTTTTTCCGCTGTTTGGTGCCCTCGCGGTAGCGGTCGGTGTTCTCCGCATCGTTCACGGGTACACCTGCCGCTTTCAGCATCTCACAGCACTCCCAGGCGGCATCCACGATCATCCTGCGCTGTTCCACTGTGGTGCGGGAAAGTTCCCCATCCACCGCATAGCAGGCATAGGCGCAGGGCAGGATAAAGGCGATGTGGCTCTTGAGCCACTCGTCCATATCGCTGTAATAGGTCAACTTGTAGTGGGTGCTCTCAAAGGCAGCCTGCAGCCGCAGGCGGAACGCGCCGGACAGGGGAGCGGTTGCGCCGCCAACGGTCATTCCCATCCCCATGTGCACACTGACCAGCCGGTCATGCTCCCGGCGGCCTGCATTGTTCTGGAAACCAAAGGCGATCTTATCCACCGGGCGCTGCATGGCCTGCAGCATCTCCTGCGCATAGGGATCATTGCCCACAAAGATGAAGTACTGGCTCCGGTTTGCTTTGAGGATGGGCAGCACATCGGCCAGCTGCCCGGCCTGCACCGTGACAAACACAAGGTCATACACATCCTCGGGGGCCAGCACATCTGTCGTCTGCATCCGATCCACCGTTGTTTTCCGCTGGAGCATATGGCGGATGGTCAGGCCCTTCTGGTCGATGACCTCCTTCCACTCGCCCCGGGCCAGCAGGGTGACCACATTTTTCTTGTTCTGTGCCAGACTGTGGGCCAGCTGACAGCCCTGAACGCCTGCGCCGTACACCAAGATCCTCATAACGAGATACCTCCTGTTTTGCATGATCAGCCCGGCCAGAAACACCGGGCTGTTACTTTTTCAGGAACGAGAAGAAGCCCTTTTTCTCATAGGGCCTGGTCTGCACGCCGGTCACGGTGTAGCCCGTTTCGGCAATGGCAGCCTTCAGCGTTTCCACATCCACCGGCTGCTCCGAGACGATGACCGTCTCGCCCTTGGTGTGGGAAGAAGTCACCTTGTTCACCCGGGCGGTCTTGCGTACCACATCATTGATGTGGCTCTCGCACATACCGCACATCATACCATCGACCCTCAGGATCGTTTCTACCATTGTTGTCCCCTCCATACTGTATCTGCGGGCACCCCTGTCAAACTGCACAAGTCCAGCCCGCTGTTTTCGTCATTTTGTTAGTTTTAGCTAACTCATTGCAGAAACAAAAAGGCTCCTGCCCCGCACAGCACTGCTCTGCGGAACTTTGCCGATCTGTTTTCAATTTTATCATACCATACCGGTGGGCAAATTTCAAGCTGCCCGCAAAACCGGCCGGGGACTTTATCAAAGGGTCAGTTCATGGAAAACAGCGCTGCTTTCCAGCTCTTTCCATTGCATTGTGTTTTCTTCCAGGGTCATGTAGCTGTGGGGGCTGTTCTCCTTGGGGATGCTCACAGAACCCGGGTTCAGATAAAGATTTCCCTGCCCGAACTCTGTCCAGGCCGGAACATGGGTATGCCCGTGCAGCAGCACATCTCCCGGGGCCAGCGGCGGCAGATTTTTTACATGATAGATATGCCCGTGGGTCGCATAAATAAGCCGCTGCCCCACCGGAAGCACCGCATAATCGGCCAGCACGGGGAATTCCAGCACCATCTGATCCACCTCGGCATCACAGTTGCCCCGCACGCAGAGCAGCTTCTCCTTTTTCCCGTTCAGCAGGGGGATGACCTCCTTGGGGGCGTACTCTCGGGGCAGGTCGTTGCGGGGGCCGTGGTAGAGCAGGTCGCCCAACAGGAACAGCCGGTCGGCTCCCTCCCGCTCAAAGGCCTCCAGCATTTTGCGGCAGTAATAAGCCGACCCGTGCAGGTCTGACGCGATCATCCATTTCATGGCAGATCCTCCTTTTGTGCGTTCTGTTCTTATTTTACCGCCGCCGCGCCCCATGTCAAGGGCAAGGGCCCACTGTAAAAAGTCATACTTTTATTTTAAAAAGTCCTTGACAAGTATCCCTGTGATGTGGTATCTTTGAGCCAATAAAATATCGTGTGGATTTTTACAGCATTCTGCAACTTTTCGCCACACAATGGTACAAAAGCCATTGTGTGGCTTTTGCTTTGCCTTCAAATCCAAATCTGACCCTCAGGAGCAATGAAAATGAACGATACTTTTATGAAAACCAGACCGGTATTCCCGCTGCTGCTCTCCATGGCCCTGCCCAACGTCATCTCGATGCTGGTGAACAGCCTGTACAACATCGTAGACAGCCTCTTTGTGGCCCAGATCAGCGAACAGGCCATGACGGCGCTTTCGCTGGTGTTTCCCATCCAGAACTTTGTCAATGCAGTGGCCATCGGCTTCGGCATCGGCATCAATGCCCAGATCGCGCTCTACCTCGGCGCAGGCGACCACGAAAACGCCAACCGGGCCGCCACCCACGGCATGATGTTTTCCCTGCTGCACGGCGTGCTGGGCATGGTCCTCTGCATTGCCATTATGCCCGGCTTCCTGCGCCGCTTCACTACCGATCCCGCTCTGGTGGACATGGGCGTGACCTACTCCACCATCGTGTTCCTGTTCTCGCTGGTCAACATGGCAGACCTCGCCTTTGAGAAGATCTTCCAGTCCGTGGGCCGGATGAACGTTGCCATGGTGGCGCTGATCACCGGCTGCGTGACCAACATCGCCCTCGACCCCGTCCTCATCTTCGGCCTTGGGCCGGTGCCCGCCCTGGGCATTGCCGGTGCGGCCCTTGCCACCGGCATCGGGCAGGCCGTTTCCCTTGTGGTCTACCTCTATGTCTACTGCACCACCGAAATCGCCGTCCGCTTCTCCCGCCGCTGCCTGCGGTTCGATGCCGCCCTTGACGGCAAGCTCTATGCCATCGGCGTACCGGCCATCCTGAATCTGGCCCTGCCCAGCCTGCTGGTCACCTTCCTGAACGGCCTACTGGCGGTCTACTCCCAGAGCTATGTGACGGTACTGGGCATCTACTACAAGCTCCAGACCTTCCTTTACCTGCCGGCCAACGGCATCGTGCAGGGGATGCGCCCGCTGGTGGGCTACAACTACGGTGCCCGGGAGCATGGCCGTGTGTCCAAGCTCTACAACCTGACACTGGGCCTGAGCGCCGGGATCATGGCCATTGGCACCCTGCTCTGCCTGACCATTGCAGGCCCGCTGATGGGTCTGTTCACCTCTAACCCTGAGACCATCGCCATCGGCCAGGCCGCCCTGCGGATCATCTGCCTGGGGTTCATCGTCTCGGCAGTGTCTACCACCTCCTCCGGCGCACTGGAGGGTCTGGGCAAGGGCGTGCCCTCGCTGGTCATCTCCCTCTGCCGCTACATCATCTTCATCATACCCATTGCGTGGGTGCTGTGCGGCCGCATGGGCCCTACCGGTGTCTGGCACGCCTTCTGGATCACAGAGGCCCTCTCTGCCGTGATCGCCTACGCGGTATATCACAAGGCGGTCCATCAGAAATAACCCTCTCTAACAAAAATTCCCGCTCGATGGAGCGGGAATTTTTGTTATCATCTCTTCTTTTGTGGAAGGCTGCTCTCAGATCAGGCCCAGAGTTTTGAGCTCCCTTGCCACGCCGTCCTCCGTCACAGCCGGGCAGATGCGGTCGCAGAGCTTTTTCAGGTTGTCAGAGCCATTGGCCATGCAGACGCTGATGCCTACCACATCGGTCATCTGCAGGTCATTGTCGCTGTCGCCAAAGCCGATGGTATCGGCCAGCGAACACCCCAGCTCATCGCAGATAGCCTTGATGCCGGTACCCTTGTTGAACTTGCGGTTGATGAGCTCCCCGTTGACGATGGCTGACGGGTTATCCCCCAGCCGGGACTCGCAGAAGATGAACTGATCCTCATACAGCTGCTTTGCTTCAGCAAGGCAGGCCTCGTTGGGGGCGATGAACACCACCTTGTAAACCGGCTCTCCGTGGTATTCCTCAATGGGCCGGATGGTCATGCCATACTCCATCGTTTTGCGCCAGCGCTCGGCCTCGCTGTTCAGCTGCCCCGGCTTGCGGGGGAACAAATGGGCGAACCGCTCGATCATCCTGATGCCGCCGTAAGTATCATCCCGGGCTTCCAGTGTGCACTCGGCACCGGCACGCCCCAGCACCTCCCGCAGGCCCTCAACCTGCGCAGGCTCCATGGGAAGATCCACGAGAATTTTCCCATCACAGCCTACATAGCCGCCTGCAGAGCAGACAAAGCCATCGAAACCGTAGGCAAGCAGCGGCTTCGTCATGCGCAGGTTGCGCCCGGTGCACAGAAACACCTTGTGGCCGTTGGCCCGGGCCTGCCGGATGGCCTCCACGGCACTGGCCGGAATGGTCATCTCACCGGGCGGCAGCAAAGTACCGTCAATATCCAGAAAAATCAGTTTTTGCTTCATAGTTCCCTCACTCTTTCACTGCCAGTTCATGGTAAAGCCGCGAATCAGCAGACCCACGGCCAGGATCGCCAGCAGTACCAGCAGAACGGTGCGATTGGCCTGTTTCTGCTTCTGCCTGGCCCGGGCACGGCTGTTCCGGCTGCCGCCCTGCTTCCGGTTCTGGGATCTGCCGCCGGAGCTGCGGCCGCTCGTGTTCTGCTTTGTGCTGCTGCGGCGGGAAGCACTGCCGGAAGTCCCCTCTTTCTTCCTGCCCGCAGTGTTCTGGCCGGACTTTGCCGCGCGGGGTGCTTTCTCTTCCGGGGCTGCCGACGCAATGGGCTTTTTGGCCCCGCAGCGGCTCAGATAATCCTCAGCCAGCCGGTAATACTGGCCCAGCTCACTGGTGCGCAGGGGTGCGCCTGCATATCCTTCTTCCAGTGCTTCCACGGCCTCGTTGAAGAGGATCGCCGCCTGCGCAGCCGCCGTGCGGTCGGAGGCATGGGCCGCTTCGTTGCGGGCAGTGCGCACCGCGTTGCAGGCCCGGCGGGCAGCAGCCGGGTGCTCCGTATTGCCCAGCAGATCCAGCGGGCGGGCAGCATCCTTTTCAGGGTCCAGCAGCACCCGCATACACAGGGTGGTATCCAGCTGCTGCCAGCTGTTTCGGCCCGCCAGATCGGGCAGACGGTCATAATATTCGGGGCTCTCCTGCTGGCGGGTGCGGATGTGATCCAGCAGGGCTCCCAGGCTGTGCTCCCCGGGTTTGTTCTCCCAGTGCCAGCGCAGCAACTTGCGGCTGATCTCATCGCAGGTAGTTTTGATCTCAAAAGCGGTTTGCAGTGCTTCGTCGGGCATAACGTTTCTCCTTCGTACAACCAAAAAACGGAGGAAGCGCAGCCTCCTCCGTCATTCATTTACATCATAAACTGATAATAGACGAAGCCCCACAGCGCAATGCCTGCGCAGACGATGGCGGTGATGGGCGGGACCCAGCGGACGAGGGTCTCGGCAATGCCGTCGCGGCTCTCTTCCGCATCGTCCTCCTCATCGTACTGCTCCACCTCGGGTTCCGGCTGGCGGGCCGGGGCGGCACGGCGGGCAGCAGCAGGCATCACACGGGTGCCCTCGTCATCCACAGCCGCTGCACCGCTGCCGGGGAACGCCGCGCGGGTGGCGGCATCCAGCACCCGGGTAGGCTCTGCTTCCGGAACAGGGGTGTGTTCCACCGGCGGTGCAAAGCTGGTCGGAGCGCCGACAGGCTCTGCCGGGCGGGCCGTCGGGATGACCCGGGTGGGTTCTGCCTGCACCGGCGCGCTGGCCACGATGCGGGTCGGCTCTTCCTGCGGGGCGGCGCTCACCACGCGGGTGGCCTCCGCCGCCGGGGCCTGCTCTGCAGGGGCGGCCTTCTGGCCGGGCTGCAGCAGGGTGTTCAGGGCGTTCTGCAGCAGGATGCGGTCACAGCCGCACTCGGTGCAGTAGACCGTGTCCTCTTCCTTCGGGTGGAAGGAACCGCAGGCACAGTACCAGCCGTTCTCGAACACCTGCGGCATATACTTGAGGCCGGTGCGGTTCATCCGGCTTTCCAGTGCCTTTTCCAGCTCCGGACTCAGGCGGCGCGGGGCCGGCAGGCGGACGCGCTTGATGGCATCCAGATGCACGACCTTTTTGCCGCTGTATACATTCTTCAGGACCACATCCACGCTGGTGATGGCCTTCTGGGTCACGAACACGGCATCGTCCATGCCAAAGCTCTCACCGGGCTTGACCTCGATCTCGCGGTATTCAAAGGCATCCTCACACAGGATGATACCGTCCACACCCTTACACTTGAAGTGGATCTCCAGTGCAGTCAGGGTAACCTTGGAGATGTTCTTGAAGGTCAGGCAGACTGCGTTCTCGCCGCTGAGTTCGCCCTTGAGCAGTTCCACACAGACGAACTGCACCGGGCTGCCCGGGGTATAATAGTTGGCCCGGGTGCGTGCGACCGGGTTAAAATTTTCCTCCACGACACTCGCTCCCTTCGATCATTCGTTTTCCTGCGGGGCATCCTGCACCGGGTCGGGCATTTCCTCACCCAGCACGGCCTGCTCCGCCTGTTCAGCGGGCTCTGCGCTCTCGGCAGGTTCTGCGGTCTCCACAGGGGCCGCCGGTGCGGCGGGTTCCTGTGCAGGCTCGTCACCGTCACGCGGGGGCAGCTTGCCGCCGGCCATCACGGTGTTGAACTCCTTCTCGTTGAGCTTTTCGCGTTCCATCAGAGCCTGTGCCAGCGCATGGAGCTGGTCGATGTGCTCCGTCAGGGTGCGGCGGCAGGTCTCGTAAGCCTCATCGATGATATCCCGCATCTCGCCGTCGATCTCGGCAGCGGTGCTCTCGCTGTAGCCCTTGCCCTGGGTGAAATCACGACCCAGGAAGGTCTCCTCCTGCGAGGTGCCGTAAACCACAGGGCCCAGGCGCTCGGAGAAACCGTACTTGGTGATCATCTGGCGGGCAATGTTGGTTGCCTGCTGCAGGTCGTTGGAGGCACCGGTGGAGATATCCTCCAGGATCAGCTGCTCGGCCACACGGCCGCCCAGGCTGGAAACGATATCCTCGAACATCTCACCCTTGGTCACATAGCTGCGATCTTTTTCAGGCAGATACATGGTGTAGCCGCCAGCCTGGCCGCGGGGAATGATGGTGATCTCGTGCACGCGGGGGTGGTGCTTGCAATAGAAGCCTGCCACGGCGTGGCCCGCCTCATGGTAGGCGGTCAGCTTCTTTTCCTCGGCAGTCACAACGCGGCTCTTCTTCTCAGGGCCTGCCATGACCTTCATGGAAGCTTCCTCGATGTCCTCCATGGTGATAGCCTTGCGGCTGCGGCGGGCAGCCAGCAGAGCGGCCTCATTGACCAGGTTCTCCAGGTCAGCACCCGCAAAACCTGCGGTGCGCTGTGCGATGACTCTGAGGGAGACATCGGGAGCCAGAGGCTTATTCTTGGTGTGGACCTTGAGGATCTCCTCGCGGCCCTTGACATCGGGCAGGCCCACATAGACCTGACGGTCAAAGCGGCCCGGACGGAGCAGTGCCTTATCCAGAATGTCGGCACGGTTGGTGGCTGCCATCACGATGACACCATCGTTGGCCTCAAAGCCGTCCATCTCGACCAGCAGCTGGTTCAGGGTCTGCTCCCGCTCGTCGTGGCCGCCGCCCAGACCTGCGCCGCGCTGACGGCCCACGGCATCGATCTCATCGATGAAGATGATGCAGGGCATGGTCTTTTTGGCCTTATCAAACAGGTCACGCACACGGGACGCGCCGACACCGACGTACATTTCCACGAAGTCGGAGCCGGAAATGGAGTAGAAGGGCACCCCCGCCTCACCGGCACAGGCACGGGCCAGCAGGGTCTTACCGGTACCCGGAGGGCCCACCAGCAAAACGCCGTGGGGGATGCGGGCACCCAGCGTGTTGAACTTGTCGGGGCTCTTGAGGAACTCCACGACCTCCTTCAGCTCTTCCTTTTCCTCGTCCTCACCGGCAACGTCGGCAAAGGTCGCGGTCTTTTTGTTCTCGTGCTCGTCCTTCACCTTGGCCTTGCCCACGTTCATAATACCGCCGCCGCCAGCGCCGCCGCGCATCATGGAGAAGAGCAGGAAGCCGGTGCAGCCCAGCATTCCCAGGTAGAACAGGATCTCCATCCAGGGGATGGACTCCTTCAGAGTGGTGTAATCGTACTCCATGGGCGCGGTGGGGTTGGCTGCGTCATAGGAATCGATATACTGCTGGACGTTCTCGATGAACACATAGGCGTAGGGCAGCTTGTAGCGCACCGTCACCGTGCCGTCATCGTTTCTGGTCGCCCCCACGGAAGAGGTGGAGGAGGAGAACATATTGCTCAGCAGACCGCCGGAGGCCTGTGTGGCAGCGGTGGCACCTGTGGTTTCGGGCAGCTCCTGCTTGCCCTCCTTCAGCGTCAGGGTGATGATGCTGGTGTTGCGGTCCAGCGTGAAGGCTGTAACCTGATTGTTCTCAAAGTAGTGCACCACAGTCGAGTAGCTCATGGTGGAGCCGCCGGTACTGCTGTCGCTGGTGCCCAGCACCGACCAGATCATCAGAACACCGGCCAGTGCCAGCGCCAGGATCAGGGGATTAAAGCGAGGTCGTTTCGGTTGCAAAAGGGATCAACTCCAGTTCTAATTCGTTTTTGTTATGCGTAGATTTCCGGTTTCAGCACACCCACATAGGGCAGGTTGCGGTATTTCTCATCGTAGTCCAGACCATAGCCCACCACAAACTCGTCCGGCACCTGGAAGCCCTCGTAATCGGGCTGGATGTCGGCCTTGCGGCGGCTGGGCTTGTCCAGAATGGTGCAGATCTTCACGGAATTCGGGTTGCGCATCTTGAGCATGGGCACCAGCTTGGAAAGGGTGACACCGGTATCCAGAATGTCCTCCACGATCAGCACGTCCTTGCCGGAAAGGTCGCCGTCCAGATCCTTGATGATCTTGACCAGACCGCTGGTGGTGGTATTGCTGCCGCCGTAGCTGGACACGACCATAAAATCAATGTTGCAGGGGATGGTCACAGCCCGCATCAGGTCGGCCATGAAAACCACCGAACCCTTGAGGATGGAGACGAGGACAAGGTTTCTGCCCTCGTAATCTCTGCTGATCTGTGCACCCAGTTCGGCAACCTTGGCTTTCAGTGCTTCCTCACTGACCAGGATGTTCTTGATATCGTCATTCATGCTCATGGGTTGTTCCTCCATTTTCCAATTCCAACTGCAAGATCTGTGCAGTCTCCTCGTCCGGGGCCAGCCCCTCGGCAAAGCCCTCCCCACAGACCCACAGGATCTCACTGCCCGCCGCCAGCAGCGGCAGGCCCTCTCGTATTCCGGCAGGAATGCCTGCCTCATTCATCCATTTGCGCAGGGGCTTGCTCAGCCCCCGCCCCGCAGGCCGGAACCGATCTCCCGGTTGACGGGTGCGCAGCGTAAGGGCAGAATATAACAAGGTTATTCTAGCATAATCCGCCCGATTTTTTAAGTCTTTTTTATGAACACCCTGTGTTTTTTCTCGAAAACCGCTTACAAAAAGCCGTGTTTTCAGGGTTTGGCCCCCAGGCAGAGCAAATTCCGCCCCATCGGCAGGGGCAAACGACAGCGAAAACGCAGGGACCGCAGCCGCTTCCGGCCGGCTCTTTTCCTGCCAGAGCATCCCGCTGCCTGCGCAGAAGCGGACCGTATCGGTCAATTGCACCGCCCCGCTCCCCTGCTCCACCAGCTCTGCCAGCAGGCGGATGTATTTTTCCTCGGCATCCCGCACCGGAGCAACAAGGCTATGGAGCGCCGCTTCCAGAATGAGCGGGTCAGCGCCCTGCAGCGGCTTCAGCCGCCATGCCTCCCTGGCTTTCGGGGCCTTACAGGCAGTCTGGGCTGCATCCAGACGCGCGATGGAAAGCAGCTGTTCTGCCCGCCGGGAAAAGTATGCGTCCGCGCGGGCCGCCTTTTCACAGAAGCGGGCCAGATTTTCCTCTGCCGCATCGTTGACGCTGCGCAAGGCCGGAACGGCCCCATGGCGCAGACGGTTGCGGGCGTAGGCATCGGACTCGTTCGTCTCGTCCGTCACCCAGCCCTGCCCAAAGGCGGCGCAGAGCGCTTCGGTCTCGGCCCGGGTCAGTCCCAACAGCGGGCGGCAGTAGCCGGGCCGCCTGGGCCGGATGCCCCCTGCCCCGTGCAGCCCGGTGCCCCGGGCCAGCCGGAACAACAGGGTCTCGGCCTGGTCAGTAGCAGTATGGGCCGTTGCAATGCAGTCTATCCCGCCTGCCAGCAGTTGGGCAAAGCAGGCATAGCGGAGTCTGCGGGCCCAGTCCTCCCCGGCATGGGGCGGCACAGTCATTCCCACATCTGCCGGGCGGAAGACTGTCAGCGGCACCCCCAGCCGGGCACACTCGGCCCGGACAAAGGCTTCGTCCCGGTCCGCAGCCTCACCCCGCAGGCCGTGGTTGACGTGGCAGGCCGTAAGGGGATACCCAAAAGCTTCCCGCAGTTCCAGCAGCACCCGCAGCAGCGCCATGCTGTCGGCCCCGCCCGAAACGGCGGCGCACAGGTGCAGAGCCCGGCCCGGCTCCGCAGGCGCAAACAGCTGCTCCTGCCGGGCAAAGCGTTCTACTTTTGCGATCAATTTTGATGTTTCGTCGTTCATCAGCGTTTGAAGTCCACATCCATAAAGCGGGTGTGTGCGCCATCCCAGCCCAGCGGCACCGTGCTGGTCTCGCCGTGGCGGTTCTTTGCCACGATGCACTCCGCGGTATCGGCATCCACCTCTGCCCCATCGGGGTTCTGGCTGGCGTAGTAGGAATCACGGTAAAGGAAAAGGACGCAGTCGGCATCCTGCTCGATAGAACCGGAGTCACGCAGGTCCGACAGCTGGGGCCGGTGAGAAGAGTTGTTGCCCTGCTTCTCCACCGCACGGGACAGCTGAGAAAGCGCGATGATGGGCACATTCATTTCCTTAGCCATGATCTTCAGGTTTCGGGTGATGGAGCTGATCTCCTGCACACGGTTCTCGCTGCGCTGGCCGGTGGTCATCAGCTGCAGGTAGTCGATGACGATCAGGCCCACATTGGGGCGGGTGGGATCCTGATTGACCCGGCGGATCTTCGCTTTCATCTCGGTGATGGTGATGCCTGAGGTGTCGTCCATATAGATGGGGGCATCGTGGAGCTTTTCCGTTGCCAGTGCCAGATACTCCCAGTCCTCACTGCGAAGGGCACCGGTGCGGAAAGCCTGACTGTCGATGCCAGCTTCCGCCGAAAGGATGCGGTTGGTCAGCTGCTCTTTGGTCATTTCCAGGCTGAAAATGGCCACCGGCACCTTTTGCTGCATGGCAACTCGGGTGGCAATGTTCAGCGCAAAGCTGGTCTTGCCCATACCGGGGCGGGCGGCCAGAATGATGAGGTCGCCGCGGCCAAGGCCGGTCAGGACGGTATCCAGCAGACGGAAGCCGGTGGGGATGCCCTTGTACTTGTCGGCATCCGGGCCGCTGATCTTCTGCAGGTTGGTCAGCGTCTCCACCATGCTGGAGGAAAGCGGGGTCAACGCGCTGGAATCCCGCCCGGAGCGGATCTCGTAGATGCGCTGCTCGGCGTTTTCCAGCAGCAGGTCAGCGTCCGGCTCATCGCCCGCGTCCTGCAGAATGTCCTTGGCAACGCCCATCAGCTGGCGCACCAGATACTTTTCCTGCACGATCTGGGCATAGGCCTTCACATTGGAGATACTGGGCACTGTCTCGGCCAGACCGGTCAGATAGACTTTTGCCTCGTCCGCACTGGGGAACACGCCATCGGAGATGACGGCATCCAGCAGGGTGACAAAGTCGATGGTCTGGTCCGCCGTAAACAGGCGCAGCATCTCGGAGTAGATCTGGGCATTCTGCCGGGTGTAGAACATCTCCGGCCGGATGATTTCCACCAGATCGGTCAGGGTCTCAGGCTTGAGCAGCACCGCGCCCAGCACGCTCTGCTCGGCCTGCATATTGTAGGGCAGATTGATGCCCACACTCTCCAGATTCAGTTCATTGGAATAATGTCGTTGTTCGTTGGGCATGGTTCATCCCCCTCCATACTGAGCCAGCTTCCCAAAACGCCAAAAACGCCCCCTGAAGGCAGGGGGCGCAGATGGCGTTTCAATCAGGCCTGTTCTACTTCCACCATGATCTTGAAGGAAGCCACGACACCGACATACAGGCGCACCTTTGCGTTGAACACACCGGCATCCTTGATGTCCTTGGTCTCCAGCTCGATCTTCTTTTTATCAATGGGAGAACCGGCCAGCTGGGCCAGAGCCTCGGCAACTTCCTTGCCGGTGACCTTGCCGTGCAGGCGGCCGGATGCGCCGCCCTTGGCCTTGATGGTCACGGTCTTGCCCTCGATCTTTGCAGCCACAGCCTGTGCGGCGGCCACAGTTTCAGCCTCGTGGAAATCCGCAGCGGCCTCCTTGCCGCGTGCGATATTCACCGCAGAAGCATCGGCCACAGCGGCCAGCTTGCGCGGGAACAGAAAGTTGCGGGCGTAGCCGTCGGAGACCTCATGGATCTCATCCTTCTTGCCAATGCCCTTTACGTCCTGCTTCAGAATCACTTTCATGGTGTTATCCCTCACTTCTCACCGGGGAACCGGTGGATTTCTATGGTTAGTATACAGCATTCAGACCGTTGCGTCAACGCCTTCGATGACAGTGGGGTTACCCCAGCTCCCGTGCCGCCGCATCCAATGCTGCTTCGATCACCTTATCCATATCATAATACTTGTACTCGCCCAACCGGCCGCCAAAAATGACCTTTGTCTCAGCATCGG
Source organism: Faecalibacterium duncaniae (assembly GCF_010509575.1). Classification (NCBI taxonomy): domain Bacteria; kingdom Bacillati; phylum Bacillota; class Clostridia; order Eubacteriales; family Oscillospiraceae; genus Faecalibacterium; species Faecalibacterium duncaniae. Next base: position 1,947,667 of record NZ_CP048437.1, read on the forward strand.
CCAGCGCTTTGTATTTTGCGTAAAGCGCGCCATTCTTTTCATCGTTGACAGGGTAATAGGGCTCGTCACCCTGATGCCACTCGGTGCTGTACTCCCGGCTGATCACCGTTTTGGGCTGGGTGCCGAACGCAAAATGCTTGTGCTCGATGATCCGGGTATAGGGCGTTTCCGCATCGGTATAGTTCACCACCGCGTTGCCCTGATAGTTGTCGGTATCCAGCACCTCAGTCTCAAAGCGGACGCTGCGGTACTGCAGCGCGCCCAGACGGTAGCCGAAGTAGGCATCCACCGGGCCGGTATAAACGACCTTATCGGCCAGTGCGTTCAGGTTCTCCCGGTCGGCCAGATAATCCACATTCAGCCGCACCTCGATGCCCTCCAGCATCTTTTCCACCATGGCGGTATAGCCGCCATCGGGGATGCCCTGATACAGCGCGTTGAAATAGTTGTTGTCGTAGGTAAAGCGGACCGGCAGGCGTTTGATGATGAAAGCCGGCAGTTCGGTGCAGGGGCGGCCCCACTGCTTGCCGGTGTAGCCTTTGATGAGCTTTTCGTAGATGTCCGTGCCCACCAGACTGATGGCCTGCTCCTCAAGATTTTTCGGGTCGGTGATGCCCGCTTCCCGCTTCTGCTCCTCGATCTTTGCCTTGGCCTCGGCGGGGGTCACCACACCCCACATCTTATTGAAGGTGTTCATATTGAAGGGCAGATTGTAGATCTCGCCGTGATAGTTGGCAACGGGACTGTTGGTGTAGCGGTTGAACTCTGCGAACCGGTTCACATACTGCCACACTGCCTTGCTGCTGGTGTGGAAGATGTGGGCCCCATAGCGGTGGACCTGTATGCCCTCCACTTTCTCGGTGTAGATATTTCCGGCAACGTGGCCGCGCTTATCAATCACAAGGCATGTTTTGCCCGCCTTTTTTGCTTCCTGGGCGAACACCGCACCGTAAAGGCCTGCGCCTACGATGAGATAATCGTAATGGTTCATCCCTGCTTCTCCTTTTTTCTGGATTCAGGTTCATTTTTGGAGAGCGGCTTCTTCTGGCTCTCACGGTACTGGTCGATGGCGGTCTGGATGCGTGCCCGGGCTGCCTCGGGGGTGATATGCTTGAGCTGGGCCGCCGCCATGGTCTGGTGGCCGCCGCCGCCCAGACTTTCCATGATGACCTGAACATTGACCGCCCCCAGACTGCGGGCGGAAATATTCACGCCGCTCCCCACCTGCACAGCCACAAAGCTAGCCTCCACATTCTGGATGGTCAGCAGGTCGTTGGCAGCCTGCGCAATGGCCACACGGGCCTCGGGGGGCACCTCGCCGCTCACCGAGATGGCACAGTTGCGGTACATCTGGGCAGCCTCCACAAGGTCTGCCTTGGCATTGTACTCCACCATAGTCACATCAAAGAGCTGGCGCACCCGCTCCGTCTCCGCGCCATAGCGGCGCAGAGCGGCGGCAGCTTCAAACGTGCGCACGCCGGTGTGCAGGGTGAAGTCCCGGGTATCCAGCATGATGCCCGAGAGCAGGCCCTCTGCCTCCACCCGGCTGGGCTTGTCGTCCCGGTCGCCCACATACTGCAAAAGCTCCGTGACCAGTTCACTGGCCGAGGAGGAATAGGGCTCGTGGCAGACAAGGTCTGCATGCTCGATGAAGCCCACACCCTTGCGGTGGTGGTCGATGACAGCCACCTTGCCGCACCTTTCCAGGATCTCCTTACTTTCCACAAGGCCCAGCTGGTATGTATCCACCACCACGCAGAGCGTTTTCTTGGAGATAATGGGCAAAGCCCCCTTGGGGTCGATAAAATCATCCGCCTGGCCGGCCCGGCACAGGGCATCGATCAGACTGCCCGCCAGTGTGGCATCCCGTCTGACGGCGATCACCGCCGGGACATCGCAGATCTTGCAGATGCGCAGCACGCCCTCGGCAGCGCCGATGGCATCCAGATCGCTCATCCGGTGGCCCATGATGACCACATGGTCCGCCTCCTTGACGAGCCTGACCAGCTGGTCGGCCACGATGCGGCTGCGCACCTTGCTGCGCTTTTCCACGCCGTGGCTCACGCCGCCGTAAAAGGTGAAGCCGTCCGGGGTCATCTCAGCGGCCTGATCGCCGCCGCGGCCCTGCGCCATATCCAGCGCCTGCACGGCCATATCCTGGGCTTCCCGCAGGGTCTTGGCTCCGCGCCCGATGCCAATGGAGATGGACAGGTTCACGCTGGGGTCCAGAGCACGGATCTTATCCAGCACATCGTAGCCGCGCTGGGCATACTGCTCCAGATGGCGCTCTTCCACCACGGCGATATAGCGGCCGCTGGCAACGCGGCGCAGAAAGCCTGTGCCCCGGCCGATCATATCCTCCAGCACCCGGTTGATGCCCTCCAGCAGGCGGGCGCGCTCACTGTCCAGCATATCGCTGAACACATCGTCGTAGCCGTCCACCAGGAACACCATGTACCCCGGGCGGCTGGCCTTGTACTCCGTTTCGATCCTGCGCAGGGCGGTCTCCTCATTGAACACGAGCAGCGTCATGCTCTCGCTGCCGCCCGGCACGGTACTGCTGTGCACATTCCACACACCGTCGGCCAGATTGAGCTGCTGCCCCTCCGGGGTGCGCGCCTGTGCGGTGTCCAGGCCGGGCAGCAGCTTCTGTGCCCTGCCTGCAAGCCGGTCCTCGCCGCCCAGCAGCGCCGTGCGGAAGCGGCTGTTATACCACAGCACCGTCTCGCCAGAAAGCAGAGCCGCCGGCTGAGAGAGGGATTCCAGGCTGTATTGGGTCCTGGAATTTTCAAAGCTGCCGCCAGCCACCCACTTGGCGGTCCAGCGCCGCAGCTGATACCGGAAAACGCAGATGCCGATGCCCCACAGCACCACCAGCACTGCCAGCGCAGGCCAGCCTGCGGGCCGCTGCACCAGAAGCGCCAGTGTCAGCAGTGCACACAGCACTGCCAGCGCGGCGATCAGCATTTCCAACGTCCATCTCGGTTTTTGTTTCATGGAATCTTCTGCCTCCTGGTCTGCCTGCCCCGGCGGGGCGGCTTCCGGCTTATACCTCCATCAGAATGGGGAGGATCATCGGGCTGCGCTTGGTGCGGCGGTAAATATAGCTGCTCAGCGCCTCACGCACCCGGGTCTTGACGCTGTTCCAGTCGCGCACATGCTCTTCCACGCAGCGATCCAGCGCGTTTTCCACAATGCTCTGGGCCCCGTCCATCAGGCTCTCGTTCTCGCGCACATAGACAAAGCCGCGGCTCACAAGGTCAGGCCCGGCCAGCACCTTGCCGGTCTTGCTGTCCACGGTAGCCACAATGATGACCAGACCGTCCTCAGAGAGATGCTTGCGGTCACGCAGGACCACATTGCCCACATCGCCCACGCCCAGGCCGTCCACCATCACAGCACCGGCGGTGACAGGCTCGCCCAGCTTGATCTCGTCCCGGCTCAGGATAACGTTGGAGCCGTTCTCGGCAATGAGGATGTTGCTGGTGGGAATGCCCAGAGACGCGGCGGTCAGGGCATGCTTTTTCAGCTGCTTGTACTCGCCGTGCACGGGCAGGAAATACTTGGGTCTGGTCAGGGTGAGCATCAGCTTCTGCTCCTCCTGGCAGGCGTGGCCGGAAACATGGACATCATACATGCTCTCGTAGATGACCTCCGCACCCAGCAGGAGCAGACCGTTGACGATCTTGGTCACGCTCTTCTCGTTGCCGGGAATGGGGTTGGCGGAGATGATGATGAAGTCGCCGGGGCCCACCCGCACCTGGCGGTGGCTGCAGGAGGCCATGCGGGAAAGGGCGCTCAGGGGCTCGCCCTGGCTGCCGGTGGTGATCAGCACCACCTGCTCCGGCGGGTACTGGTTCAGCTCATCCACACTGATAAGGGTGCCCTCGGGGATGTGCATATAGCCCAGCTCCTGCGCCATGGCAGTGTTATTGACCATGCTGCGGCCGCTGAACGCCACCTTGCGGCCATCCTCCACGGCCAGATCAATGATCTGCTGGACGCGGTAGATATTGGACGCAAAGGTCGCAATGATGATGCGCTTGTTCCGGGCACGGGCAAACAGGTTGCGGACACCGGCGGCCACCTTCTGCTCCGTGGCGGTAAAGCCCGGGCGCTCGGCGTTGGTGGAATCGCTCAGCAGAGCCAGAACACCCTTCTGACCATACTCCGAAAGGGTGGTCAGGTCGGTCACGCCGCAGGCCAGCGGGGTGTAATCGATCTTGAAGTCGCCGGTCTGGATGATCGTTCCGGCGGGGCTGTCAATGGCAAAGGCCACGGAATCGGGGATGGAGTGGTTGACATGGATGGGCTCCACGGTAAAGCAGCCCAGCTTGATCTTCTGTTTGGGGGTGATCTCCACGAACTTGGTCTTGCCTGCCAGGCCAAACTCCTCCAGCTTGTTCCGGATGAGGCCGCAGGTCAGCCGGGTGCCGTAGATGGGCAGATCAAACTTCTGCAGCAGGTAGGGAATGCTGCCGATGTGGTCTTCGTGGCCGTGGGTGATGAGCAGTCCCTTGATCTTGTCCTTATTCTGCACCACAAAGGTAAAGTCGGGGATGACCATGTCCACGCCGTACATCTCACTGTCCGGGAATACAAGGCCGCAGTCCACAATGATCATATCCCCGTTGCACTCATACACGGTCATGTTCTTGCCCACTTCGCCCAGACCGCCCAGCGGGTAGATGTGGATGGGCACAGCGGCCTCCTTGGGCTGCTGTGCGCGGCGGGGCCGCCGGTTATAATAAGGGCGGCGGGTGCGGGTACGCTTTTCCCCGCCGGATTCACTGTTTCTGTTCGGATTGTTCTGAGCCTGAGCCGGGTTCTGTTCTTTGACCTGTGCCATGCGGTACCTCCAAAATCAATTACAAAACGCAGGCACACCCCTTTGCGAGCGGCCTGTCTGCTGTGAAGGAGCAGCAAACGCACCGCCGCTCCCATCGAAACCATCGTATAGAATTTTTCGCTTCCATGCCCGTTTTCGGCACTGGGATGGCCGGAACGGAGTAATTTCTGCCCTGTCAGTCCATCTGTTCGATGCGACCGCGGCACTGCCCCGTTCCGGCCGGACACACCGCATCGGTGCGCCCCTATACGCATTTTGTTACAAACAGTATAGTATTTCTTGTCCACTTTGTCAATTCAAAGCTTTGCCGGAAAAGCCGGGGATGATACGTTTTCCTCTTGACAGAACCGGAAAAATAGCTCTAAATAGAGGTATCCAAAAATTCAAGTTCCGGGAGAAACAGATGAAACAAGTCGAAGTTTACACCGATGGCGCGTGCAGCGGCAACCCCGGCCCGGGCGGCTGGGGTGCAGTGCTGCGCTACCGCTTCAACGGCAAGGTCTACGAAAAAGAGCTCAGCGGCGGCGATGCTTCCACCACCAACAACCGGATGGAGCTGACCGCCTTTATCGAGGCCCTGCGCCAGCTCAAGGAGCCCTGTGAGGTGAGGCTGTGCTCTGACAGCCAGTACGTCATCAATGGGCTGGAAAAGGGCTGGGCCAGGGGCTGGAAGCGCCGGGGCTGGAAAAAGTCCGACGGCTCCCCTGCCCTGAACCCCGACCTGTGGGAACAGGCATTGGAGCAGGAAGCCCGGCACAAGATCACCTATGTCTGGGTCAAGGGCCACGCAGGCCACCCGGAAAACGAGCGCTGCGACCAGCTGGCCGTGGCACAAAGTCAGGCACACGGAGGGAGACAGGGACGATGAGCGATACATTTCTGCCCGGCAGCGGGTTCGATACCTATGAGCAGCAGGACAAGGTGCTGGTGGGCCTGTGCGGCGGCACGGGCTGCAAAGCAGCTGTCCGCATTTTACAGCAGCAGGGCTTTGCGGTGATGGGCGCTGTGGTGCGTCTGTGCACCGATGACCCCGTTGTGGATGCCGCCAAGGAAGCCGCCAAGGCTCTGGGCATCGAGTGCATCACCCTGAATGCCAGCGAACTGGCCAGCCAGCTGGCCGAGGAGACCGCTGCCCCGGCCGACCTGCGCTTCCCCGCCCTGCTGGCGGCGGCTGACCGGCTGGGCATCCAGTACATTGCCACCGGCCACCGCGCCCGGGTAGAGACCGGTGCAGACGGCGTGCACGTCCTCTGCCCTGCCGAAATTGCGGACGAGAGTGCCCGGCTTGCCGCCCTGCCGCAGGAGACGCTGGGCCGGCTCATCCTGCCCTTGGGCGATTTCAGCCCCGAGGATGTGGCTGAGATGGCAGCAGAATAAAAAACAAAAGAGATGCACCCTGCCTTCCTGAAACCGGTTCAGGGAGCGGGGTGCATCTCTTTTTGCTTTATTTTATTTCATCGTACAACGCTCAATGGAAGTCATCCGCTTACTTTGCGAAGATCTGGATCCAGTTGTGGCCCCACTGAGAATTGGCATCGTAGTTGTAGCCAAGGCACATATACTTGGCGGCGGGGTCCATGATATTGACACGGTGGCCTTCCGAAGCCATCCAGTCTGCAACGACTTTTTCGGGCGTGGTCTCGCCCCAGGCGGCATTCTCGCCGGTGGCGGTATCAGACACACCGTACTCCTTCAGCACGGTGAAACAGTTGGTGCCATCGGGGCGGGTGTGGGAAGCGACCTTTGCCACTTCCTTTGCGCGCTCATCGGCGGCGGCCTGCAGCTTGGCATCGCCCATAGCCAGAGGTGCCAGATTTTCCTTTGCACGCTCAGCGTTGACCAGCGCCAGCACTTCCTGTGCAAAACCGTTCTCACTGGTGCCGCGGGCGTAGGTGAAGATCATCACCCAGTAATTGCCATACTCGCCGCCCTCGTAGTAGCCAATGCCAACGGAGGTGGCATCCTTGTCCAGCATCCGCTCCTTGAAGAAATCGTAGCGATTCCAGGCGGCGACCACATCCGAAGCATCCTCAGCAGCTGCCCAGTAGTTCTCGCCCACGGAAACATCGTCCACACCGTACTCCGGCAGGATGGTGAACTCGCGGCTGCCATTGGGGCGGTTGTAGGAGTAATTGACGGTAAGTTCTTTTGCACGGGCCTGTGCGGCAGCATTCAGTGCGCTGCTGCCCATGCTCAGAGGAGCCACACCAGCCTGTGCACGCTCTGCGTTGACGAGCTGCAGCAGCTCATCGGCCTTGGAAGCTGCGTGTGCGGGCATTGCCAGAACAAACATCAGGCAGATGAATGCGGCGCAGCAGACCAGATTCTTCAGGACTTTCATCGAAGCGTTACGCATGGTGTTGAACCTCTTTTGTGTTACCCCATGAAAAAAGGTGTCGATTGCTGGTATACTCGGCAATCGACATCTGATGCTTCAGATGAAGGTCACTCAACACCCATTCTCCGCTGTGGAGACCCTCAGGTGATGAGAAGCAACTGGCTGCCATTTTACAGGCCCTATAGCTTTGCGTCACAGCCTTTCGACTGCTTTGCCGAGGATATTCAGTTTTGCGTGCCTTTCTTCTTTTGGGAAGAAATTTGAGAACGAAAAAAGGTGTTGTTCTGCAATACACTCAGCAAAACAACACCTAGAAAATCTAAGCAGGTCGCCCAAAGAAAGATTTCTTTGAGAAGCAGCTGGCTGCCATTTTACAGGCCCTGTAGCTTTGCGTCACAGCCTTTCGACTGTTTTGCCGAGAATATTCAATTCACCTTGAGGAGCCGTTTCCATTTCCTCGACGCTATCCTACCACATCGGACAGAACCTGTCAACTGTTTTGGAGCAGCTTTCTCAAAAAATCTGCTTTTTTGAAGAGTTCTTCCGTTATGCCTGCACCTCTGCCGCCTTTTTGCGCAGCAGGTCGAGGTCTGCGGCATCCGGGTGAGCCAGCGCCTTGTCAAAGTTCTCGATCAGCATCTCGAGGTTGGGTGCATGGTTGGGCTGCTGCAGCATCTTTTCGTACTGCTGGCGCACAATCATGGGCATCTTGCCCTGGCACATATAGGTTCCAATGACCGTGTTGCTCTCATCCAGCGATTTCTGCACCGCTGCCAGGATCTGCTCGAAATATTCCGCACTGCCGCCAAAGCCTGCGGTGCCGAACAAAAAGACCCGCTTCCCCTTCAGGGTCTGCAAAAAGGCGGTGAGGGTGTCATCGGCATGGCCCTTGTCCGTCCAGAAGCCGATGTAAAGGGTCTCAGCCTCCAGTGCCTCCGGGGCCGGTGCTCCGAAGTAGGTGCACTCATTCTGGGGCAAGCTTGCGCGAAGGGTGTCGGCCAGCAGGCGGGTGTTGCCGGTCTTGCTGCTGAAAACGATGGCGTAGCTCATGGTCATTCTCCTTTATTCTCTTTGAGATCAGATGCTGCCCTGTTCTTTTGCGTTCAGGGCATCATAGACACAGCGGGTGCCCTGATGGGCGATCAGGCCGCCCAGGCACTTTTTGTTGCAGCGAACACAGCGGTGGATCTTTGCCGCATTGCCGCTCTGCAGTTTGTTGACCCAGTTGGGGTCGGCCAGCAGCTGGCGGCACATTGCCGCGCACTGGATGCGGCCGCTGGCAAGCTGCTGCTCCACAAAATCGGGGTCGTTCAGGCCGCCCACACCGCAGAGCGGCACGCTGGTATACCGGCGCACCTCATCGCAGAACTTGAGGAAGCAGCCGGTCTCCTTGAACTCGGGGTGGCTGGCCGACGGGATGGTGTTTTCCAGCGCAGAGTGGTTGGCCAGTGTCACATGGAAGCTGGTCACGCCTGCCTGCACCAGCAGGGGCACGAACACGGCCAGTTCCTCCTCCACCACACCGGCGTTGCCGTAATGGGGGTTCTCCTGCCGGACAGCCAGCTTGTAGTCAATGGCCATGCCGGGCACAGCGGCGTGCACTGCCTTGACAGCTTCCACGGCAAAGCGGGCGCGGCGCTCGGCACTGCCGCCGTATTCATCGGTGCGGTGGTTGAAGATGGCGGAAGAGAAGCTGCCGCACATCCGGTCGCCGTGCACCTGCACCATGTCAAAGCCCGCCTGCTTTGCCAGCACAGCAGCCTTGCCAAAGCCCGCGATGATCTGATGGATCTTTTTCTGGGACATCTTGGTGATGTAGGGGCCCACGGCATCGTTCATCCGCTCCCGCAGCTGGTCGGGGGTGATCTTTTTCATCAGCATCCCCGGGATGCACTTGATGATGGACATCATGTCGGTATCGGTCTGGTGGAGCTGGGCGCAGACCTTGCAGTCGTATTTGTGGGCAGTCTCGCAGATCTGCTGATAGAAAGCAAAGCCCTTTTTGTCAAACAGGGACTTCTCAAACCGGCTCTTGGCCACCGGCACGTCGCCGATGATGATCATGGCGCAGCCGCCCTTGGCCAGCCGCTCCATCTCTGCCAGATATTCCTCGTCCGAAAGGCCGAAGGTGGTGGGGGCAAAGATAATGCGGTTCTTCAGCTGCATTCCACCGTAATCAATGGGGCTCAGGATGGTGTCGTACATGTTACACACTCTCTTTCCTCGTCCGTGCTGCCTTTTGCAGCAGGCTCAGGAGCTGGTGCTGTTCCTCTTCGGTCAGCCCGCTCAAATTTTGTGCATCCCAATCGAAAAATACCTGGTGGCAGGTCCGGAATGCTCTCTCACCCGCCGGGGTCAGCCCCAAATGATAACTGCGGCCCTGCTTTTCCCGGGTCATAAAGCCATCTTCCACCAGCTTGATCACGCTGCGCTGGCAGTGGCCCCAGTCCAGGTGCAGTTTTTTGGTCATCTCAGCCGGGGTGCAGCCGGGATGTTTGCCCACGTAGATCACAAAATACATCATACCAAAGCTCAGGCCAAACTCCTGCAGCTGCTGGGTGGTGTAGGCTGCGAACTGCTTGTAAAACTCCATCACGTAGAAGGATATGGTCGATTGGATCACTCTTTGCATCTCCTTTACTTGACAAGGTCTAGTATAATTGCATCACTTGATAAAGTCAAGTACTTTTTTCAAAAAAATTCTCCCTGCTCCGTATTTCTGTTTCGGGAGCAGGGAGAAAACGATTTTTTGCCTCAGATCAGCGGCATGATATTTTCCGGGGCGGCAGTAAGGCAGGCGGGTGCTTTTGGCGGCGGGGCCGCCAATGTCTCCTTGGACACCTTCCACCACAGGCGGGCCTCACCGCCGGGCAGGGTGAAGATCATGTTCCAGTCAAAGGGATTCTCACTGGTGGAGACAGCCTGCACCGGCAGGCTGTTGGGGGTGCCGGGAGCGCAGGGTGCAAAGTCATGGGCGCGGATGCCCACGGCGCGGCAGCCCTCGGGCACCGGCAGAGCCACGGTCAGCGGCTGTTCCCAGCCCGCCAGATGAACGGTATGCTCCCCCACCCGGGTGCAGGGCAGAATGTTCTTGCAGCCGGTCAGGCGGGCGGCAGCACGGGTGCGGGGGTCGGCAAAGACCTCCTTGGTCGTGCCTGCCCGGAGCACCTCGCCGCTGTCCATCACGATCATCTCCCTGCACAGGCGGTAGGCCTCGTCCCGGTTGTGGGTCACCAGCAGGGCCGTGCCCGCAAACCCGGCCAGCAGGCTGCCCACTTCCCCCTCTACCTCCTCGCGCAGGTAGCTGTCCAGCGCGCTGAACGGCTCGTCCAGCATCAGGATGCGGGGCTTGGCCGCCAGGATGCGGGCCAGGGCGGCACGCTGCTGCTGCCCGCCTGAAAGCGCGCCGGGCAGGCGCTTGGCCAGTTCCTCCAGCCGCATGGCCCGCAATGCCTCGGCACAGGCGGCCCTGCGGGCGGCAGGGTCCTTTTCCTTTTTCAGTGCGCTGAGGATATTCTGTTCCACGGTCATGTTGGGGAACAGGGCGTAGTTCTGGAACAGCAGACCCACATTGCGCTGCTGGGGCGGCAGGTCGATGCCCTGAGCGCTGTCGAACAGCACCCGGCCATCCAGCACGATGCGCCCCTCGTCCGGCCGGACGATGCCTGCAATGCAGCGCAGGGTCATGCTTTTGCCGCAGCCGGACGCACCCAGAAGGGCGGTGGCAGTATCCCCCGCCGTAAACGCAGCGTGGAGGGTAAAGCCATCAAACCGCTTGGTCACATTTACTTCCAGGCTCATGTGTGCTTTCCTCCCTGCTTCTGCCTGCGTTCCAGCAGGTTCACTGCCAGCAGCACCACCGCCGAGATAACGATATCCACCAGCACCCACTGCATGGCCCCGGCTTCATCGTTGGTGCGCCAGAGCTGGTAGACCGTGGTTGCAATGGTGGCCGTCTTGCCCGGCGTGTAGCCTGCGATCATGCTGGTGGCACCATATTCGCCCAGCGCACGGGCAAAGGCCAGCACCGTACCGGCCAGAATGCCCTGACGGCAGCAGGGCATTCGCACCCGCCAGAAGATCCATGTGTTGGAAAGCCCCAGCGTCTGTGCCGACCAGGCCAGCGTTTCGTCAAAACTCTCAAAGGCACCGCGAGCCGTGCGGTACATCAGCGGAAAGGCCACCACGATGGAAGCAAAGATGGCGCTGTACCAGTTCATCACCAGCTTCACGCCGAAATGTTCCATGAAAAAGATGCCCAGCGGCCTTTTTGCGCCGAACAGCAGCAGCAGGAAATATCCCACGACCGTGGGCGGCAGCACCATGGGCAGGGTAAGCACCACATCCAGCACGCCCTTGAGCACGCGCGGGAGCTTTGCAATGTAGTAGGCCGCAAAGATGCCTAAAAAGAACACTGCTGCGCAGCTGATCAGCGCAATGCGCAGGCTGTTCCATAAGGGATACCAGTCCATACCATTCCCCCAGCGGATGCTTACAGTGCGGTGAAGCCGACGCTCTCGAACACGGTCGCAGCCTTGTCGGTGCGCAGGTAAGCCAGGAACTCCTTGGCAGCCTCGGCATGGAGAGCGTTCTTCATCACAGCGGCGGGGTAGATGACCTGGCCGCACATTTCCTTGGTAGCCTCGTCCACGGGGGTCAGACCGGCGCTGTACGCATCGGTGCAGTAAACGACACCGGCATCCACGCTGGCCTCGCTGACCTGGGTGGTGACTTCCTTGACGTTGGAGCCGTAGGTGATGACACCGGCAGCAGCCAGAGCTGCCTCATCCAGATCGTAGTAGGCCAGGATCTTCTGGGTGTACTGACCCACGGGCACATCACTGTTGCCCATGCAGAACAGGATATCCTCTGCCTTCAGGTGCTCGGCCAGGCTGTCGAAGCTGTCAATGCCCTTGTTGCTGCCCTCAGGCACACAGAGCACGACCTTGTTCTCCAGCAGATCCACACGGCTTTCGGCATCCACAAAGTCCAGGCCCTCGGTGTTCCCCTCAGCGGAAGCGGTGCTGTCCAGCTGGTTCATCTGCTTCTGACCGGCGGAGATGAACAGGTCGCAGTCCGCACCCTCCTGGATCTGGGTCTTGAGGGTTCCGGAAGAGTCAAAGTTGAAGCTGAAGGTCACGCCGGGGTTCTCTGCGGAGTAGGTCTCGGCAATGGCGCTCAGGGTCTCGGTCAGGGAGGCGGCAGCAAAAACGATCAGCTCCACGCTCTCGCCGGAGGCAGCCTCAGAGGAGGCGGCAGCGGAGGATGCGGTAGAAGATGCAGTGCTGCTGGAGGAGCCGCCGCAGGCGGTCAGAACAGCAGATGCGGATGCGATGCCGGCAGCGCACAGGAAGCCGCGGCGGGAGATCATAGTTTTCATAGTCTTGCTCCTTACAGTGGGTATGCTTTTGTTGTACTTTTATTTTCACGCCCGGCACCAAAAGCAACGCCGCGGCGGTGAAACAGGCTTATTTGCGGGCACACTCGCCGTCCAGCCCGGCGGCAATGCGTACCCCGTGCTCCAGGCTGGGCAGGATGTACTCCAGATTCTCTTTCACGGCCTTGGGGCTGCCGGGCAGGTTGACGATGAGGGTCTTGCCCCGCAGCACGCTGACAGCACGGCTGAGCATCCCGCGCGGGGTGATGCTCAGGCTGTGGTAACGCATAGCCTCAGCAATGCCGGGGGCGTTGCGGTCCGCTACGGCATAGGTGGCTTCCGGGGTGATATCCCGGGGAGCAAAGCCGGTGCCGCCGGTGGTCAGGATCAGGTTGACCTGACGGCCATCGGCCAGCCGGATGAGCTGTGCCTTCAGGGCCTTTGCCTCATCGGGCAGGATCATGGTCTCCTCCACCTGATAGCCTGCAGCGGTGAGCATCTCCACGATCAGGGGGCCGCTCTTGTCCTCCCGCTCACCACGGCTGCCCTTGTCGGAAAGGGTGATGACGGCAGCGCGCAGGGGCGGATTTTCCGGCGGGGGCAGCAGGGTCACCTCGTCCCCCACGTGGATCTCGCCGCCCTGCAGCACCCGGGCAAACACACCCTCCCGGGGCATGATGCACTCGCCGGTCTTCTGCTTGATGACGCAGTCATTGTGGCACTCTTTGCCGATCTGGGTCATTTCCAGCACCACGTCCCCGATGGCGAAGCGGCTGGTCACGGGCAGATTGCGGAAATCGTAGCCCTCCACCACCAAATTCTCGCCAAAGGCACCGTAGTCCACCCAGATCTTCTTGCGGAAGTTCTCGATCTTTTCGGCGCTGAGCATACTGACCTGACGGTGCCAGTTTCCGCCGTGGGCATCGGTCTCAATGCCCCATTCCGGGGTCAGGCGTGCGCTTTCCACTTCGGTCTTGACCGTGCCCCGCTGGGGGCTGGTGCAGATCGCCAGAAGTTTTCCCATAGATTTATCCTCCAATTCGGTACATGCCCCGGGTCGCGGGGATGTCCTGTTTCAATTCAAAATGATGTTCCTGGGGCTTTTCCCAGATGGTGGTACGGATAGCAGTCAGCAGCTCTTCGTCAGACGCGCCACTGCGCAGCAGGGCTTTCAGGTCACATCCGGCCTCACTGGCAAGGCAGGGGCGCAGAAAGCCCTGACTGGTCAGCCGCACCCGGTTGCAGGAGGCGCAGAACTTGCCGTGGACAGCGGCAATGAAGCCGATGTCCCCTTTCCAGCCCGGCACGGTGTAATAGACCGCCGGGCCGTCGCCCAGCGCGGCACACGCGGCCCCGGGCAGCGGGGCCAGCTCCGGCCAGCGCCTGCGGAAGCGGGCCAGCAGCTCCGGGCCGGAGATACAGGGCATGGCCGCCCCGTAGCCGATGGGCATCATCTCGATGAACCGCACCTGCAGGGGCTTGTCCTGTGCCAGAGCGGCCAGCGCTTCCAGCTCACCCTCGTTTACGCCCACCTGGGGCACGCAGTTCAGCTTGACCGGGATGCCGCTTTCCAGCGCGGCATGGATGCCCGCCTGCACGGCGGCAAATTCATCCCTGGCCGTGATCTTTGCAAACAGAGCGGGGTCCAGCGTATCCAGACTGATGTTCACGCTGTCCAGCCCGGCCTCCAGCAGGGCGGGCAGCTGCTGTTCCAACAGGACGGCATTGGTGGTCATGGTGACCTTCCGGATGCCAGGGATGGCTTTCAGCCCCTTGACCAGCTGCTCCACGCCCTTGCGCACCAGCGGTTCGCCGCCGGTGACCCGCACGGTATCCACCCCGCACCGGGCAAACAGGGCGGCAAGGCGCAGGAATTCCTCGTAGGTCAGGATATCCTCCCGTTCCAGCTTGTCCACGCCATCCGGCATACAGTAGCGGCAGCGCAGGTTGCACAGGTCGGTCACGGAAAGGCGGAGATAATGGATCTTGCGGCCCTTGGAATCAAACATAGCCGCCCTCCGCCCGGATGTAATGTCCGCTCTTGCCGCCGGTCTTTTCCACCAGATGGATCTCGCCCAGCTCCATGCCCTTATCCACGGCCTTGCACATGTCATAGATGGTGAGCAGGGCGGTGGAAACGCCGGTCAGTGCCTCCATCTCCACGCCGGTCACGCCGCTGGTCTTGACCGTGCAGCGCGCTTCCACAGCCCGGCGCTCGGGCAGCAGGTCAAACTCGATCTGCACCTTGGTCAGCGGCAGCGGGTGGCACAGAGGGATCAGCTCGCTGGTGCGCTTGGTGGCCATGATGCCGGCCACCCGGGCCACGCCCAGCACATCGCCCTTTTTCACGGTGCCGCTTTCCACAGCGGCAAAGGCATCCGCATTCATGGTAATGATGCCGTGGGCCGTGGCCTCCCGGGCCGTGACGGGCTTTTCGCTCACGTCCACCATCACAGCGTTTCCGGCGGCATCAAAATGTGTCAGATTGTTTTCACTCATATTTTTTCACCTTAGTTAAGCTCCCCCTTCGGGGGAGCTGGCAAAGCCGAAAGGCTTTGACTGAGAGGGTTTCAGCAGTGTCCGAAGCCGCAGTTGGGCCAGTGGCACTCGGCGCAGCCCAGGCAGAGGCCGCCCTCGCCCAGACGGGCGATATCCTCGGCGGTGATGGGGTCATCGGCCAGCAGGCGGGGCAGCAGCAGGTCAAAAATGGTGCGCTTGGCGTACATCACACAGCCGGGCAGACCGCAGACCGGCACACCGTCCAGATAGCTGACCAGGAACATGGCACCGGGCAGCACGGGCGCGCCGTAGGTAATAATTTCAGCCCCGGTGTTCCTGATGGCCAGCGGGGTGCGGTCATCAGGGTCCACGCTCATGCCGCCGGTGGTAAAGATCAGCTCACAGCCTGCGGCCTTTGCTTCCAGAATGGCGGCCGTGATGCCCGCCGGGTCATCGTCGCAGACCTTGTGGAAGGCCATCTCACAGCCATACACCGCCAGCTTTTGCTCGAGGATGGGAGTAAACTTGTCCTCAATGCGGCCCTTGAACACCTCACTGCCGGTGGTGATAACGGCAAACTTCTTCTGGTGGAAGGGCAGCACGTTCAGGATGGGCTTCGGCCCGGCAGCAGCCTGCATGGCCTCCATCTTCTCCTGCTCAATGACCAGCGGGATGATGCGGGTACCAGCCAGCTTGGCTCCCTTTTTCACAGGCAGGTCGCCGTGGATCGTGGCGATCATCATCTGGGGGGTGCTGTTCACCGCCAGCAGGGCCCTGCGGTCGATCTTGAGCAGACCGTCGCAGTCAGCGATCAATTCGATCTTGCCCTCCCGGGGCTCGGTGCCGTGGATATTCTGACCGGCAGCGGCCTTGTAGAGCAGGGCGGCAGCTTCGTCCTCGTGGAGGATGCCGGGCTTTTTCTCCCAGACATAGAGGTTTTCCTTGCCGATGCTCAGCAGCACCGGAATATCCTCGGGCTGAATGATGTGGCCCTTTTTGAAGCGGGCCCCCTTGAATTCACCCGGGATGATCTGGGTGATATCGTGGCAGAGCACCTGCCCTGCCGCGTCTTCGGTACGGATCAGTTTCATGGTTTCTTCCTCCCCCTGTTACAATGCAGGCATCTGTGCAGCGATCCAGTCGGCCAGCGCTGCGGGCTCGTCCAGTGCAAAGTCTGCCCCCGGAACATCCCCCACGATGGCCAGCGGTTCAAAGGAGACAGGCTCCTCCGAGACAGCCTTGCGCACCACCTCGATCTTGGGCCAGCCGCTCTCCTTGAAGCCCTCCATCAGCACCAGATCATAGCCGTGGCGCTCAAACAGGGCCAGCAGATCCTGCTCGTTCAGGCGGAATTCCTCCGTCAGCAGGTAACGGCTGCCCGAAAAGACCGCCACGCCCTCGGCCCCGGCCTCCCGCAGACGGAAGCTGTCGGTGCCCGGCACGTCGGGGGTAAAATCGTGGCCGTCATGCTTGATGACACCCACCTTCAGGCCCCGTGCCCGCAGCAGGGGAATGAGTTTTTCCAACAAAGTCGTTTTGCCGCTGTTGTGCGCACCGCTCACGGCCAGCACAGCCGGGCGCTTCAGGCTCAGCTCGGCAGCAAGCGCCTGTTTCTTTTCACTGTACAAAGTTCAGTACCTCCACTTCTTCGCCCGGAGCCACCGGGCCGCTGCCCGCAGGCAGCTCCACCAGGCAGTTGCAGCCCATCATGGCCGACAGACTGCCCGAGGAATGCGCCTCCGCGTTGCCCTCGCCGGGGATCTCCACCAGGCCGCCCAGCGCTCTGGCCCGCAGAAAGCGGGTTCCCTTGCTGGGCTTGGAAAAGCCGGTGGTCAGCCTTCCCCGGGTATGCACCGGGATGCAGTCCTCTTCCCGCCGCCCTGCGGCCCGCAGCAGGGCCGGAACGGCATACTGCTCCAGCGTGGCAGCAGCGGCAAAGGGATTGCCGGACAGGCAGAACACCAGCTTTTCTCCCACCTGTGCAGCGATCATGGGGCTGCCGGGCTTCTGAGCTACCCCGGCAAAAACAGGCTCCGCGTGCAGCATTTCCAGCACTGTGGGCAGGTAATCCTTCTGCCCCACCGAAACACCGCCGCTGGTGATCACCGCATCACACCGGGTGAGCAGTTCTTGCATCCGGGCGGCGATCTCCTCCGGGTCATCCGAGCAGTGGGTGCGCTCCACGGCAAAGCCCAGCTGCCGCAGGCGGGCGGCATTCTGGATCCCGTTGGCATCGTAGATCTTGCCGGGAGCCCAGGCCTCACCCGCTTCCAGCAGCTCACTGCCGGTAGCAAGCACGCCCACGGTCAGGGGGCGAAAGACCTCGGCATCCGGGATGCCCTGACCGGCCAGCACACCGATGTGCGCCGGGGTCAGCACAGTTCCGGCAGCGGCAATGGGGGCACCGGCGGCGATGTCCTCACCCCGGAACACCACATTGGCGTTGGGTTGAAGCTGTGCGTAAATGCGCACCTGCTCCTCCCCGCCGTCGGTCAGCTCCTGCATCAGAACGCAGTCTGCGCCCGGGGGCAGGGGTGCGCCGGTCATAATGCGGGCAGCACACCCGGCAGGCAGGACAGCGGCGGGGGCATCCCCGGCGTAGAGCTTCATCACCACCGGCAGGGTGACAGGGGTCTCCTCCCCCGCCCCGGCCGTGTCGGCACTGTGAAGGGCATAGCCATCCAGAGGGCTCCGGTCAAATGGGGGCTGATCCATCCGGGCGCACAGGTCCCGGGCTGCGATCCGCCCACAGGCATCATCCAGCGGCACCCGCTCCGTGGCAGGCACCGGGAGAGCCGCAGCAGCATCCAGCACCCGGCGCAGGGCCTGGGCTGGCGTGCAAAAAGGCTGTTTCATTGCAAAAATCCTCCATCGCTCCCCGGGGCACAGTTTGCCCGCTATGGCCCGGACAAACTCCCGGGGAGATCTCTTTTCGATCGGCAGGTGAAAAAAAGCGGAGACGTTTTGACCGAAAATCAAAACGCCCCCGCAAAAAACCGAACATGGCCCGGAGCGGCAGCCTGCAGGCCGCCACGCCGAGGGAGCCGCTTCCTTTTCCGCTGTTGCAGCAACGGGAAGGAGGCAACGCTCCGGAACGGTGGATGGGAGGAGTTCTTTTTTTCAAATTGCAGCGTTTCTTCTGCGGGAAGGCGGCCGGGTTTCCCCTGCCACCCTTGAATGCCGGCGTTGGCCCTTAGCATTGCGGCGCGGTGTCCTGCCCCCTGCGGGGTTTAGACAGCCTTGCTCAAAGAAGCTCTTGTACCCTATTCAATTGTGTATGATCTTTTAGTCGCAGAAATCATCCACGTCGCTGATGGCTTTTGCATAGCGGCGGGTGAGGTACTGGGTGGAGAAGAGGAACCGCTCGTTCTGATTGTTGGTCAGCTCTTCGATGTCGGCAAACTCCAGCCTGCCCTGCATGGTCTTCCAGGTCTGCTCGATCTCCTCCGGCGCAAGGCCGTAGGGGGAGCGCTGGAAGTACTTCAGCGGGGTAGCACTGGGGTAGACCCGTGCGTTGAAGCGCACCATCTCAGCAAACATGACACAGAGGTCTTTGTCCTCAATGAGCTGGGCGATCATGGCGTAGTTGTCGCTCATGTTGGCGTTGGAGTAATAGTAGGAATCCTTTGCGCCTGCACGGACAACGATATCCTCACACTGGGGGTCCTGCGGCATCTGAGCCAGCAGCTCGTCGGCGTTCTCCACCTCACTGACCAGCAGTGCGTGGGGCGTGATAAGCGCGGCGGCGCTGCGGGAACGGATGTAACCGGCCAGCTCCTGCGCGGGGGTCAGCTCCGGCAGCTCCGGCGCGGTCTGGGTAGGCTGATCCGCAAAGGGATCGTTTTCAGCCTCCGGCTCACCGGCCAGAAAATCCAGCAGCTGAGGCTTTGCGGCCTCGTCCTGCGCAGTTTCGGCGGCTTCGGGTGCGGCCCCGGCAGCCTGCATTGCTGCAAGCTCTGCGGTCTCCCGCTCCACGGCGGCGATCACGTCCTCGCCGGTCTTGGCGGCGCTGCCGTCAAAGCTGCTGCCCGTTTCCTTCAGGCGGCGGGCCGTCTCGCTGGCGGCATCGATGTCGAACACCTCTGCCTTGGGCTTTTTCTTGGCGGCCAGCTCTGCCTTCTGCAGGTCCAGAACGGCCTGCTCCGGGTCCACGCTGCTGTCCACAGTGGTGGTGTAGCCGGGTTTACGTCTGCCAAACAACATGACGATCGTTCCTCTTTCTATGGGATTTATTCAGCTGCTGCGGTGTTCTGGGCGTAGATGCCGCGCTTTTCCAGATCATCGGCCATGTCAGCCAGATCATACTTCTCCAGCGTCTCGCGGGTGGGCACACCGGTGGTGCGGTCCCAGCCGAAGATGTCGTAGAACAGATCCTTTGCCTTCTCCATGTCGGCGCGGTCCAGCTTGGTGGTGCCTTCCTCGAATGCCTTGAAGTCGGGGTCCTTATCGAACACCCAATCACAGATGGCATCGTGCTCCTGACGCAGGTTTGCGCTGCCGCAGTTCTGCTGGAAGCTGATGGCGGTCATCGCGCGCAGCATCTGGGTGATGCGGGCACCATCCTCCTGCAGATCGGCCTGGGTATAGGTCTCGCCGGTAACAGCAGTCATAAAGTCTGCCTGCAGATCCAGGTCGCCGTGGTACTCGCGCTCCTTGGAGGGAGACTGGGTCATGGGCCACATCCAGTTGCACAGGGTGGCAGAGTCGTGGAAGTTCTTGTCGTTGACGCAGTATGCAGCCAGCTTTGCCTTGTTCTCGTTGATGGGAGTGTAGGCCTTGGCCTTATCGTAGCAGCCCTCGCCGAAGAAGTCTTCCATGACCTTCTTGGTCACATCATAGGGAGCACCGGAGCCGGTCTCGCAGACGATCTCGTGGATCATGCAGTCGCGGTTGTAGACGAGGTTGTACAGCATACCCACCTGCCATGCCTCAGCAGGGCCGTGGTGGTTGGGGAAGCCGTTGTAGATCAGGTTGGAGTTGGTGGCACCATCGTCGCGGTCCAGCCAGCTCTTGGGCAGGCCGAACTTCTCCATCATGGCCAGGGTGCCCTTGGCGATCACGGACAGGTCGCCCTCACCGTAAGCCATGCGGCGGATCAGCTCCACCTCCCAGCGGGGATCGCCGGCCTTCTCCCACTCCCAGGGCAGGGAGTCGTACTCAGCCTCGCTGATGTACTTGGTGGCCTCTTCGCGGGGCATCCGCAGGATCCACAGCAGGTCGCGGTTCAGGTTGCCGTAGTTGTCCCACAGGCCCATATCGTCCACAGCATGAGACCATGCCAGGTTGATGACCATGGTGCCGTCGCCCTCGTACTTGAAATCGTGCACGCCGTCCGGATAGACGCGGGTGCCGTACAGCACGGGCATACAGGTGTTGGAGTTGTGGGTGGGCAGGTCGTAATCGGCCAGCGGATCCACATCGTACTCAGTGTAGCAGCGGATGGGGCAGGAGGAGCAGCCGCCGTTCTTCACGGTGTACTCCGCAGCCGGAGCGCCGAAGTCGAAGTAGCCCTTGAAGCAGCGCAGAGCCACCTTGTTGATATCGTTGTAGGGCTGCTCGCCGGTATCCACGGGGCCGCCGGGAGCCTTCTTCCACATACGGCCGGGAGCGCCGGACCAGCGGTTCTTGCCGGAGGTGGCGCTGTACTCTGCCCAGCTCTGGGGCTGTGCGGGCACGTTGTGGTTGTTGTTGCCGCCGATCAGGTTGCCCATCATGTAGTTGGACAGCTCCAGCACCTTCTTGGGGTCAGCCACCTTGACGCTGCCGGTGCCGCGGATGGCCAGGCCCTTCAGCTTCTTGTTGCCCATGGCAGCGCCCAGACCGGCACCGCCGGAGTTGCCGAAGCTGGTGTTCAGAGTGGAGTAATCCACCAGATTCTCACCGGCGGGGCCGATGGAAGCAGTCTCGAACTCACGGCCGTTCTGCTCCACCATCCACTTGTTGGCAGCAAAGGTACCCTTGCCCCAGATCTCGCTTGCGTCCTCCAGAGAGACTTCGCCGTCCTCGATGCGCAGGTAGACGGGCTTTTCGGAGATGCCGCTGACAACGATGCCGTCGTAACCGGCATACTTCAGCATGGAGCCGATGTGGCCGCCCATGTGTGCATCGATGATGGAGTGGCCCTTGGACCAGGTAGAACGGAAGGTCACGTTCATACGGCCGGAGCAGGGCACGCCGGCACCGGTCAGGGGGCCGACACCAAAGATGACCAGAGCCTTCTCGTCATAGGGGTCCAGCTCCATGGGAGCTTCCTCGTACATAATGCGGTAGGCCATGCCCATACCGCCGATATATTTATGGTATTTTGCGTCGTCCTGGGTGGTGATCTCACCGGTGGTCAGGTTGACGCGCAGGATCTTGCCTGCCCAGCCATAGGTTTCAGCCATTGTTGTTCCTCCTTACAGGTCCTTGTAAGCAGCCTGTGCTGCGCTGGTAACGGCATCCCAGTCCACGATGGACAGAGCGCCGGACGGGCAGCCCGCCACGCAGGCACCGCAGGCGATGCACTTGGAGGACTTGCCGGTCTCGGGGTTGACGGTGGGCATGTGCCAGGGGCAGGCCTCCACGCAGGCACCGCAGCCGATGCACTTGTCGGTATCGACCACGCGGATGCCCTGCTCATTGGTGACAATGGCCTTCTGGGGGCATGCATTGCCGCAGGCGGGATCCTCACACTGGCGGCAGGTATCCGGGAAGTAGACAAAGCAGTTGTCGGTGCCGGACAGCAGACCGTTGCCGTCGCCGTCCAGATTCAGGCGGCGCTGGATCTTGACACGGCTGATGTAGGAAGAGCACACGCCGTCGTTGGTCAGGGTGCAGTTGATCTCGCACCGCTGGCAGCCGGTGCACAGGTCAGCATTGACCACCAGCAGACCCTGGGGCAGTGCCCAGGTCGCCACAGCACCGGCGTCCACCTGCTTCTGAGAGCAGCCAAAGAGGGACAGCATAGATGCGGAAAGGGTGAGTCCTGCAAGGCTCTTGCCCGAGATCTTCATAAATTGACGGCGGGTCATGTCAGCCGTCAGAAAATCAGTTTTTGCCATAGGTTTCCATTCCTCCGTGAGGTCACTCTGCGCAGAGCACCTCGGTTACATAGAAATAAGAATTGTTGACGATGTCCGTGACCGCCGTGGACGTAATGGTTGCACCGGAAAGCGCATCCACCTGGGTCATGTCAGCGCTGACCGTGTCGGCCGCACTGCCCTGGGTGGTCAGATCAGCGGCCTGCAGCTTGTACTCGGCCTGCTTTTCAGCGGACCAGTCTGCATAAGGCACTGCCTGTTCCTCGCCGTCCTGCGCGCTCTTGCTCAGACACGCCGCGTACAGCTTGCGCCGTGCCACAGCCTCAGCACTGTTGTCCATCGGGGGGATGAGCGCATCGTCCATCGGCTGGCCGTTCAGGGCCGAGAGGGTCAGCCCGGCTTCATACATCTTCCGGGTAGCCTCGGCCTCCGGGGAGGTATCGCCCGCACGCCATGCGGCGGGGTCAAAGGCCTCAGCGGGGGCAGCGTCGGTCCCGGCGCTGCCTGCGGCAGCAAAAGCCGTGCCGGTGGCCGGGTCGGTCACAGTGTAGCGCTTGCCTGCCAGCGTGAAGGGAGCTGCGCCCTGGTACTGGGCCGTGAACTCCGGGTTCTCACACTGGGCACCCAGGCTGTCGGTCTCGGCCTGTGCCAGGATCTTCACATCCAGCACATTGCCGTCGCGGTCCAGCGTCACACCGGCCTGCACCTCGCTCTGGAAGCCCTGCTTGCTGCCCACCACATAATACGTGGTGTCATCCAGCTGGTACACCGCGCTCACACCATAGGTGGCAGCGTCGGCATCTGCCAGCGGCAGAGCCGTTCCGGCCACCGTGGTGCGGCTGTGCATCAGCCCGCCAAGGCCAAGCGCCATGGCAAGCGTTGCCGCACCCATGGCCGCATAGCCGGGCAGCCGCCTGCGCCACAAGGACTGCGGCGCATGATTTGCCTGCTTCAATTGTATCACCTGCCTGTTTGATTCAGCTGTGCCCGGAACTCCCGGGCACGAAAACAGCCGTTCCACCTGCTGCAACAGTGCGGAACGGTTTCTTCGTTATAAGAATAACATCTTTTCCACCGGTTAGTCAACGTATACGCACAAACAAAGCCCTACAATTTCTCTCAAAAGCTCTTGGTGAAATCATTTCTTTTGCCGGATGAACAGTTTCAATCCATATTCCTCTGCCAGCTCAAGCGACTGTACCGTGGGCATACTCTTGCTCACCAGCGCGGGCACACCGGCCCGGATGGCCTTGCGCACCATATCCACCGGCACCCGGCCGCTGGTAAAGAGCACACACTCCGCCAGCGGCACACCCTCTGTCAGGGCGCAGCCCACGGCCTTGTCCAGCGCGTTGTGGCGGCCCAGATCCTCGCACCGGTACAAGATCCTGCCCGCACGCAGCAGCAGGCAGCTGTGCACGGCATGGGTGGCACGGTAGAGCGGCAGGCCCTGCCCCATGGCATCGGCCAGCGCATCCACCCATGCGGCGGGGATCTCCCGCTGGGGCACCGGAGCCAGCGGCGGCAGCCGCACCGGGCTGGCCAGCGTCAGATTATCGGTGCAGCAGCTGGGCACCTCCTGCCCGGCCTGTTCCGCTGCCGCCAGCGGGTGGCGCAGCTGAACGCTTATTTTGAGGCCCTGCGCGCAGACGGCCACCCGCTCCACCTCGTCAGCAGAAGTGATCCAGCCCTCGGTCAGCAGGCGGCCCAGCGCCAGCTGCGGCAGCAGCTCCGGCGTGCAGACCACCCGGAAGGCTGGCTGTTCGTTGACCAGAATGGCCGCGGCGTGCTCTGCCGCCAGTGTCCGCTCGGTGCCATCTGGCATCCGGACGCTCTCTGCCCCCGGTGCTGCACCGAATTGATCCATGATCTGCATTGGGTGTTCCTCCCCTGTCTGTTTTACTCTGCCCCTATTGTAACACGCTTTTGCTCCGCTGAAAAGCGCCTGTGCCCTCTGGAACAAACTGTCGATCCGTGTCGTTTCCATTTTTCCCGGCTTTGTGATATACTACTGTAAAATGACAGAACCATATCCCAGTACCGAGGTGGAATCCAAATTGAAGCATCTCTTCCGCTCCCTCACGCGGGCACACCGGGCCTACAAGGACACCCGGAACCATGCCCTGACCCTGCTGCACCGGGCCTCCGCTGCCGTTCTGACAGCCGTGCTGGTGTACAAAGCCCTGACCTATCTTTTGTTTCTGCCCGCCATGAATGGCATCTGGTCGCTGACACTGCGCTGTTCGCCGGTAAACTACCTGACCAACAACAATGCGCATCAGATCTTTACTTCACCGACCATTTTAGGCGGGATCGTGCTCATCGTCCTTCTGGCGGCGTGCTGGAACCTTTACGGCTTTTCCATCCTCCTGCACGGGTTTGCGCTGGCCCGCCGGGGTGAACCACTGCGTCCTGTTTCCCTGTTCGTCCGGTCACTGGGGGATATCCGCCATGTCCTGCTCCCCAAGAACTGGCTCATCCTGCTTTACTGCGCCCTGCTCATCCCCTTTACAGATGTATTCGTGACTTACAACTATATCTCTCAGCTGGCTGTGCCGGAGTACATCCTTGGGCTTGTCCGGGCAAAGCCGCTCTATCTGGTGCTTTTTCTTCTCATTCTGGGTGCGGCGTTCCTGTTTACCCTGCTCTGGGTCCTGGTGCTCCCCCTCTTTACGCTGGAACGCAAAAACCTGTGGGATGCCGTTCAGGAGAGCGCTGCCCATGTCAAAACACAGCTTCCCCGGCTGGCCGGTGTGCTGCTGCGGTGGAACCTCAGTGCGCTGATCCGGTCTGTTCTGGTCTTTTTCGGAGCTTCCCTGCTGGTTTACAGCGTGGCAGCGCTGATCGGCCTGCGGAGCACCCGCGCCATGCTGCTGCTCGCCCGTGCGCTGTATCTGTTGGAGATCCCCTTCTTCGGCTTTTTGCTGGATTGCAAGGTCACCACGGCCCAGTGCACCATCATCGCATTCCTCTACGATTGCTGCCGTGACTGCCCGCCGGAAGCGCTGCCGGAAGGCAAGCCGCACCGCTTTGGCGGCTGGCCCCTGCTCACCGCTGCGGTGGCCGGGGTCACGCTGGTCACCGGGCTGATGGCCGTCTACCTCTATGCCCTGCCCCAGGACGATGCCCTGCTCACCGCCGTAGGCGGCGTGACCCCGCTGGTCACCTTCCACCGGGGCGACTGCACCGTAGCCCCGGAAAACACCCTTCCCGCCTTCCGGTCGGCCATCCTCAAGGGCGGCGACCGCATCGAGCTGGATGTGCAGATGACCAGTGACGGCGTGGTCGTGGTGACCCACGATTCAAACCTGAAACGCTGCACCGGCAAAAACGCAAAAGTCTATGATCTGACCTATGCCGAGGTGGCACAGCTGGACGCAGGACGCTGGTTCAGCAGCCGCTTTGCCGACACCCGGATCCCCACCCTGGAACAGGTGCTGCAGCTCTGCCGGGGCCGCATCGGCCTGAACGTGGAGATCAAGCCCAGCGCCGCCACCCCTGCTCTGGAGGCTGAGACCGTACGCCTGCTGCGGGAATACGGCTTCGACAGCTCCAACTGCGTCATCACCTCCCAGAGCTACGAGACCCTGCACAAGGTCAAGACGCTGGCCCCTGAGTACCCCACCGGCTACATTCTGGCTCTGGGCGTAGGCAACTACTACGACCTGCCCGATGCCGACTTTTTCAGCGTGGAGACCACCTTTATCACCTCCGGCATGGTCAACGCCGTCCATCTGCGGGGCAAGACTGTGTCTGCCTGGACCATCGACCGCGAAAAGGTCGCCACCCACATGCTGGAGCTGGGCGTGGACGACCTCATCACCGACAAGCCCGACATGGTGCAGGATCTGCTGGCCCGGAACCAGCAGGTGGATGACAGCCTGATCGACTTCCGTGACCTGCTCAACGCCCTGCTCCACCCGGAGCAGCCTGCCGACTCCTCCGATGACGCGGAGGAGACCATCACCGATGCCGTGGAAGACCCGGAGGAGTTCGTGGACGCGGCGTAACACGGCCCCCTCTTTCTTGCGGCATCATTGAACCAACGGTCTGTAAAAGCAAAACATCCCCGCACGGCCTGCCGAAACAGGAAGTGCTGGGATGTCTTTTTGTTCAGAGGAATGGGTTATAGAACCTTCCAAAGCGGATGGTCACGGTCAGGCTGATGAGCAGCAGGGCCGCGCCCACGCCCAGGGCAATGAAGTCCCGCCGGGCAAAGGGGCGCTGGGTATACCAGGTGCGCTTGCTGTTCTTGCCGAAGCCGCGCAGCTCCATCGCATTGGAAATGGTGTCGATGCGGTTCAGGCTGGTCAGGATGAGCGGCAGCAGGATGTTGACAGAGTTCTTCATCCGCTTGAAGAAAGGCTCCTTTTTGCCCAGCTCCACGCCGCGGGCCTGCTGGGCCTGGCTGATGCTGTGGTAGTCGCGCTGGATATCGGGGATGTAGCGTAGGGCAATGGCCACTGAATATCCGACTTTATACGAGATGCCGATGCTGTTCAGGCTGGCAGCAAACTCGCTGGGGTCGGTGGCAGAGATGAAGAGGATGGCCACCGGCAGGGCCACAAAATATTTCAGGCTGATGTTGACCATGTAGAACAGCTGTTCCGCTGTCAGGTCATACCGCCAGAACAGGTGGCAGAGCACCGTGCGGGTGCCGTACAGGGTGGTACCCTGATTGGGATCGAACAGGAAGATGAACAGGTTGTTCAGCAGCAGGAACACCAGCATGAAGGTCATCATAAACCGGACTTCCCGGAATTTGATCCGGCTCAGCCTGAAGGCCAGCAGGCTGACCACCAACAGGCCCAGCAGCACCCAGGTGTTGTAGGTGATCATGCTGGCAAAGGTAAACAGCAGGAAGAACGCCAGCTTGGTGGTTCCGGTCATCTTATGGATGACACTCTCCCGGGGGAGATAATTCAAAACAGTCTTAGCGGCCACCCTCTCTCACCTCCCGGTCCTGCTCAATAAAGCGTTCTACAAATTCCTGCGCGGGCGCAATGCCGCAGCGGTTGGCCAGCGTGTACAGGCTGGTCTCCTTCAGGGCCGCCTGTTCCACCAGCACGGGGTCACACAGAACGGCGGCCGCGGTGCGGTCGGCAATGAGCCGTCCGTCGCAGAACACCAGCGCGCGGCGGGTGTATTCCAGCATCAGGTGCATGTCATGGGTGATCATCACCACCGTCACACCCCGGGCATTCAGGCCCCGCAGGAACTCCATGATGTCGGTATAGTGCCGGAAATCCTGCCCGGCGGTGGGCTCATCCAGAAGGATGAGCTCCGGGTCAAGCACCAGCACGCTGGCAATGGTCACCCGCTTTTTCTGGCCGAAGCTCAGTGCAGAAATGGGCCAGTTGCGGAAGGGATACAGACCGCAGACCCTGAGGGTCGCTTCCACCTTTTCCCGGATCTGCGCCTCGGTCAGGCCGGAGCGCTGCAGCCCCAGAGCCACCTCATCGTAGATCATGGTCTTGGAGATCATCTGGTTGGGGTTCTGCATCACATAGCCGATGTGCTGGGCGCGGCGGCGGATGTTCTCCTCAGCCAGCGGCTTGCCGTTCAGGAAGATCTCGCCCGCATCCGGGGTCTCGAAGCCGCAGATGAGCTTGGAGAGGGTGGATTTGCCCGCGCCGTTCCGGCCCACGATGCTCACCATCTCCCCCTTGCCGATTGAGAAGCTGACATCCCGCAGGGTCTGCTGGCCCTTCTGATAACCAAAGCTCAGGCCCTTTACCTCCAGCAGCGGCTCCCGTTCCGGCTGCGCGGTGGGCCGGGGCCGGGCCGTGAACCAGTCCCGGAGCTTTTGGGTGTCGGTATCGTCCAGCACAAGACTGTCCACATGGGCGGGGTGCTTGTCCGGAGTGATATCCACCCCGGCATAGCGCAGAGCCGTGACATACAGCGGCTCCCGGATGCCGTTTTCCGCCAGCAGGCTGCCCGAGAGCAGCTCATCCGGGCGCAGGTCTGCCAGAATGGTGCCGCCGTTCACCAGCACGATGCGGTCCACGTTCCGCCAGAGCACATCCTCCAGCCGATGTTCGATGATGAGCACTGTGGTATCCGTCTTTTTCTGGATCTCGTCGATCAGTTCAATGGCCTGCTTGCCGGTGGCGGGGTCGAGGTTGGCCAGCGGCTCATCGAAGAGCAGGATCCTGACCTGATCCACCATCACGCCCGCCAGGCTCACCCGCTGCTTCTGCCCGCCCGAAAGCTCGTGCGGCGCATAGCCGAGATGGTTCTCGATGCCCACCAGCTCGGCAGCATGGCGGGTGATGGCGTGCATCTCATCCTGCGGGGTGCAGCTGTTTTCCAGTGCAAAGGCAATGTCCTCGCCCACGGTCAGCCCGATGAACTGGCCGTCCGGGTCCTGCAGCACCGTGCCCACATGGGCCGAAAGCTCAAAGAGGCTGCTGTGGGGCGCATCCACACCGTCTACGGTCAGGGTGCCGGTGCACGCGCCGGGGTTGGAAAACGGGTTCAGCCCGTTGATGCACCCCGCCAGCGTACTCTTGCCGCTGCCGGAGGGGCCCGCAATGAGCACCCGTTCCCCCGGGTAGATCTCCAGATCGATATCGGTCAGGGTGGGGCGCTTCTGGGCGCGGTACTGGAAGGAAAAGTTGCGGAATGAGATGATGGGTTTACGTTCTGCCATGGGTATGGTACCTCAGCTGTTCATCAAAAAAGCCTTTCCAACGGGCCGGACGGCGCAGATGGAAAGGCCGGGTTTCATGCGGGGATCACTCCTGATCCAGAGAGCCCTTCTTGGCGATGGTTCTGGTGTAAGCCAGCACCAGCAGGCCGCCCACCACCACAGCGGTGATACTGTTGGACACTGCGGCAAATGCACCCTGTGCAAACACCTTCTTGACGGGCTCGGCGTAGATGGCAATATCCAGCACGGGGGCCACCAGGATCCAGGCCAGCAGATGGGCCACGATATTGGCCAGCGCAAAGAAAGCTACCTGCTTCTTGCTGAACTCGCCTTCCTGCAGGTTCAGCTTCTTGGAGAACAGGCCCACCACAACGCCCACAAAGGCGGAGGCGATGACCCAGCTCCACCAGGGGCTGCCGCCCCAGGACAGGTCGATGAGGGTGTGGCCGATGAAGCCGATCAGGCCGCCGGCCACGGGGCCGTACATGGCAGCCAGCAGGGCCAGAACGGCGTACTGCAGGCTGATGTTGGTGTTGGGCACCGGGCTGGGAATGGCCACAAAACGCCCCAGAACAAAGAACAATGCCGCGCCGATACCGACAGCGACAACGGGCTTGATGCTGCTGTTGTTATTTTTCATATTCTCTCTCCTCTTTTATTCCGCGGATGCGGGGTTTCTTGCAAGGCATCGTTAGTATACGACACCCTCTTGAGCCTTGTCAATGGACAATCCGCCCGCTTTGCAGAAAAACGGCTGCTTTCCTGCATTTGGGGGCGAATGCCTTCCCGCCCTGTGCAGCAAAAAAGAGCACCCGCGCCTGCCGGAGCGGATGCCCTGTGAATGCTGATTCGGTTTTGGCCCAAACCTTAGTTCTTAGCGGTCAGGCTGAAGGTGCTCAGGGTCTGGAAGGTGGTCACGATAACATTGATGTTGTTGACGATGGAGCTGCCTGCGGAGAACACGCGGGCGATGTAGTTGAACAGCTTGCCAACGTTCAGGAACACGTCCCAAGCGGTAGCCTCGGTGGTTGCGCCACCCTGCAGGTACACCATTTCGTTCTCATCGATCGCAGCAAAGTTAGCGGGCATTTTGATCTCATTGTTCATCATAACGGGGATTCCTCTCTTTCAAATCAATCTATACTTACCGTCTGCACCAAACCAAGTACACCGGCACCAGAACCAGACCGTGGTTCCTCCGACAGGAACGGGCAGGGGCACGAGTTCCGCATTCCCTCCGGAATTGTTCCCATATATAGGTTATACGATAAATATTCGGATTTGTCAATCGAATTTCCGGATTTTTTACCATTCTGAGCCAAAAGTGGATACCCACAACGCGGAACACCTGCCATTTCGACAGCTTTCCACAAAATATCCGCTACCGCACGATCCCTGGGCACGAAAAACTCCTTCGTCTGCACGGCAGCGCACAGATCCGTTCCACCCTGCGGCATTTCCCGGGCAAAAATCCGGCAAAAAATGCCCCCGCGCCCCCTACACAAACCGGAGCGGTTGTGCTATGATAAGGCTGAAAAATCGGTTTGGGAAAGCCAACCGCAAGGAGATGTCTTGGATGTCTGATCTGATGGAAACATTACGGCAGGAGGGCATCAGCCCCGACCTGCTGCGCGCTGTGGAAGATTACCGCGCCGCCCACGCTCTGCCCGAGGCCCTGCGCCCCCGCATCCCGGCTTCCGGCTTTACCTATTATGGCCGGGAGGTCTGGGAGCAGGCACTGGCGGCCCTGCTCTGCGGCGAAAACCTGCTGCTGGCCGGCGGCAAGGCCACCGGCAAAAATGTGCTGGCCGAGAATCTGGCCGCCGCCTTTGGCCGCCCCGCATGGGACATCTCGTTCCATGTGAACATGGATGCAGCCTCCCTCATCGGCATGGACACCTTTGTGGATGGGGCGGTCACCTTCCGGCCCGGGCCGGTCTACCGCTGTGCCCAGTGCGGCGGCTTCGGCGTGCTGGACGAGATCAACATGGCCAAAAACGAGGCCCTGGCCGTCCTCCACGCCGTGCTGGACTTCCGCCGCGCCATTGATGTGCCCGGTTACGAGCGCATCCCGCTGGCCGAAGAGACCCGCTTCATCGCCACCATGAACTATGGCTACGCGGGCACCCGGGAGCTGAACGAGGCCCTGACTTCCCGCTTTGCAGTCATCCAGATGCCCACCATCACGGAGGAAAACCTTGAAAAGCTGCTGCGGGCCCAGTTTGCCGACCTGACGGACAAATATGTGCACCAGTTTGCTCTGCTCTTCCTCGACCTGCAAAAGAAATGCGACAGCGCCGAAATTTCCACCAAAGCGCTGGATCTGCGCGGAATGCTGGACGCTCTGCGCCTGATGCGCCGGGGCGTGGCCGCGGGGCCTGCGCTGGACATGGGCATCACCAACAAGGCCTTTGATTCCTACGAGCAGGGGCTGATCCGGGACGTGATCGCCGCCCGCATCCCGGCCAGCCTGACGGCTGAAAAGCTGTTCCGCTGATGGATGCCCGGAGTTATACCGCCGAGGAGCGGCGGGCCGCCAATCAGGTGTGGGCGGCGGCGGGAGCCTACGGCTTTGAGCCGCTTTTCCTGGCACACAACACCGACGGCACGATCGATTTTTATATGAACTGTGTCGTGGGGCTGGTGCACAAATACTATGGCGACGACCTGCTCCGCGACCTTTTTGCCACATGGGACGGCGATCTCCGGGAGAGCCAGCTGGACGATCTGACATGGCTCTACCTCGAAAGTGCGGTCTATCTGCTGGAACTGCCCCGCCGCCCGGTCCTTTCCGAGCTGCGCCGGGCCCACGCGGACTATTTCTTCGGCATCCAGTACAAGCTTTCGCGGCAGGAGTGGATGGCAAAAAATCAGCTGGTCTACACCATGCAGGCTGACCGCTGGCGCACCGTACAGGGCAGGCATCCGCCTGTGATGACCCCCTATGAAAGCCGGCTGGCAGAGGCACTTTCTCCCTCCCAACCGCCCCAGCCCGGCCAGCTCAAGGGTGAGCTGCTGGGCCTGTTTGCAAGGTTTGCCCTGTTTGACGGCAAGATCCGGCACAAAGTTGGGCTTCATCTGCATCTGGAGGGGCTGCTGGCCTCTCTTGCCACCAAAACGCTGCCCACCCAGATGATCAAGACCGACCGGCTGACCGTGGAGCACTCCGGTTCTGTGGAAGCGGGCGGCTCCGGCCCCACGGCAGACAAGCGGCTGGCCCACATCACCCTGCGGCAGAATGCCGCCGAGGACCGCGCCTACATTGAAAGCTGCTTTGGCCGTTCCCTCTATCCGCCCGAGCGTCTGCGCAAGGCCGAGCAGGCGCTCTGCACCGGGGCGCACCTCGGGTGCCGCCTCTGGTTTGCCTCCGGCGTGCCCAGCCCGGAACAGGCCCCCACACCAGAGGCAAAGCACCTGGCCGAGCAGGCTCAGCTGCAGGCCGACCGCAACCGCGCCTACTACGCCAAAAACCGGGCGCTTCACCGCAGTGTGGTGCTCCGGCTCACCGAGCAGATCCGCAACTGCATTCTGGTCCACCAGCAGCCCAATGCCCGGATCGCCCGCAGCGGCGCTCTGGACCCGGAGCGGGTCTGGCGCGCTCCCCTTCTGAACGACAGCCGGGTGTTCCGCTGTGCCGAGGAGGAGAATCAGCCCTCCTTCACCGTGGACCTGCTGCTGGACGCGTCGGCTTCCCGGCTCCACTGTCAGGAGGTCATTGCGGCGCAGGGCACGATCCTGGCCCAGAGCCTTACCGCCTGCGGCATCCCGGTGCGGGTCAGCAGCTTCTGCAGCCTGCGGGGCTATACGGTTCTGCGGGTGCTCAAGGGCTTTGCGGACAAAAGCCTGCAGGGGATCGACCAGTATTTTGCATCGGGCTGGAACCGCGACGGCCTTGCCCTGCGGGCGGCAGGTGATCTGGTCAGCTTTGACCCCGGCCCCGCGCCCCGGCATCTGCTCATCCTGCTGACAGATGCTTCCCCCAACGACAGCCGCCGCGTACCGCCCAGCCCGGAACAACCGCTGGGTTGTGATTACGGCGGCTCCTACGGCGTAGACGATGCCGCCGCCGAGGTGCGCACCCTGCGGCGCAAGGGTCTGCGTGTTTCTGCCGTGTTCATGGGCGAGGACAGCTCCAGCCACGATGCAGAACGCATCTACGGCAAAAATCTCGCCCGCATCCGGGGCATGGATCAGCTGGCACGCGCCGCTGGGCGGCTCATCCAGAATGAGATCCGGGAGCTGGGCGATTGAATCCTGCCACCACAAAAAGGCTTCTCCCGTCGGAGAAGCCTTTTTCATTTACAACCAATCCGTTTGTTCGCATCCCCGAATTTCCAAAATATTTTGGTTTTTGTCAAACTTATAGTTGTATTTTGTTGTCATATATGTTATAATGCAGGCAGAGAACAACCGATGGATGGTTTCCGACACATCATCCAAAACCAGAGAGGAGACCCGCTATGGATGCCAGCCGCTATTTTGAAGAGATGCACCGTGCCATGTCCGCACAGAAAAACAATTCTTCCCTGCTCCTGACCGTCAAGGTACAGGACCTGGGCGGCGCTGATGCCTATCTGGAGCTGCGGCAGTCTCCCAATGGCCGCGCCCGGGTGTTTTACTCCACCATGGGCCGCCGCAACCTGAACTTCCAGCTGTTCCGCAAGGGCTGGCAGCTCTGCCACAACGCATCCGGCGAGATGACAGGGCAATTCCCCACCCGGGCCGAAAACCTGTTGGACAGCGCGGACTTTTCCGCCTGCATCCGAGATGACACCCTGGACACGGGCCGTACTGAGATCATTCTGCGGGAGCTGCGCCGCGCGGCAGGCACCTCCCGCTCCTGCCTGCCTCAATCTGCCCGGGAAGGTGCCATGATCACCGTGGAGAGCTTTGTGGGCCGGGGCGGCGAGTGGAACTACTGGTCTACCCGTGCCGCCGACTGCCTGCCCATTGCGGCCATTCTCTGCTGGCTGGGCGATTTTCTGGCCGGAACGGAGCGCCGCACCCTGCAATCCAGTCCTGAGGCCATGGCACTGGCCGCCCGATGGCAGGCCGAACTCGCCTCCCCCTTTGCACAACCGGCTGACTGCGTCCAGCGTCCTGCCCGCACGGTTTCGCCTTCCGCGCCCCGCCGTGCCGCGCAGCAGGTGCAGAACCCCCGCTGGCAGAGCATCCTTGCCGTGCTTGCAACCGTATGAAAACAACAGGCGGTGCCGAAAATTTCTGGCACCGCCTGTTGTTTTCTGTTTTACTGTGCGGATGCGGCATCCACCACATGGCCCACCAGCACAGAGGTGGTCACTGTGCCCACACCGCCAGGCACCGGGGTAACAGCCTCCACGATGGGTTCTGCCTCATCAAAGCGCACATCGCCGCAGAGCTTGCCCTCTTCGTTGACGTGGATGCCCACATCCACTACGACCTGACCTTCCCGCAGGCAATCGGCCCCGATGGCTCCCCGCCTGCCCATGGCGACCACCAGCACATCGGCCTCCCGGCAGAGGGCGGGCAGGTCCTGGGTGCGGGAATTGCAGAGGGTCACGGTGGCGTTTTCCCGGTCCAGCATCATGGCAGCGGGCTTGCCCACCACCAGGCTGCGGCCCACGACCACGGCCCGTTTGCCGGATAGCGGCACGTTGTAGTATTTCAGGATCTCAAGGCAGGCCTGCGCCGTGCAGGGCGGATAGCCGATGGGCATATTAGTGAACACACCGGCCATCGAGCCGTCCGTGATGCCGTCCACGTCCTTTTCCGGGGCAAGCGCCTCCTGGACCCTGCGGTCATCGAACCGCTTTGGCAGGGGCCGGAAGATCAGGCACCCGTGAACCGATGCATCCCCATTGATCTGCCGGATCACATCCAGCAGTTCCTCCTGCGTAACATCTTCCGCCAGATGGAACTGCCGCACCTCCACGCCAACCTTACCGCACCGGGTGACGATCCCCTTTTCATAAGAAATGTCATCCTCCCGCGCGCCGACCCGCACCACAGCCAGCGTGGGCACGATGCCCTTTTCCTTCAGCGCGGCACAGCGCGCGGCGTTTGCTTCGTTCATGGCGGCCACCACGGGCGCACCCTTCAAGATCTGAGCCATTTTCTTCTCCCCTCACTCATTTGATACAGTCTGATAGACCCTGTCAGCCTGCGGCACAAACTCGGCCAGCAGCTGTTCCGCTCTGGCCTCCAGCGCATCCGCATGGGCCTTGTCTGCCATCAGGCGGGTGTTGACCTTCACGTTCAGCCCCGCCGCCTGCATGGCTGCCTTGCAGAACAGCGCCGCGCATCCGGCATCGGAACGGGCCAGCACGCTGCCCTTTTCGGCGTACTCTGCGGCCAGTGCGATGCCCTCACCGCAGGCAGTCATCACCTCCAGCGGCACGGCGCAGGCTCTGTCCAGTGCCTTTTCCAGCACCGCGGCCTTGTGGGCCTGCTGTTCCGGGGTCTCTTTCGGCAGCTTGTAGGCCGCCGCCACGGGCAAAAAGGCCTCCGCGTCGGCCTGCACCAGCGCTTCCAGCTGCTTGCGCAGGGCCTCGGCCCGGACATTCAGGGCAATGATGTCCGCTTCCACGGCAGCATATTTCTTTTTACCCACGGTCAGGCTGCCCACCATGCTGCCCAGCGCCACACCGGCCGCGCCCACCAGCGCCGAAGCGCCGCCGCCGCCCGGAGCCGCCGCCTTGCTGGCCAGCTCCTCCAGAAAGCCTTCACAGCTCAAATTCATCAGTTCCACGGTATACTTTCCTCTCTGTTACAAATCCATCCAGCCGCCAGTCCTGTTCCTCTGCAGCCGCTTCCGGCACCCGCTGGGCCTCAAAGGCCACGCCCAGCGCCACGGCGTTCCGGCACCTGGGCAGATAGCGGTCATAGTAGCCCTTGCCCATGCCCACCCGGCGGCAGGCCGCATCAAAGGCAGTGCAGGGCACCAGCACCAGATCAAGCACCTCCGGCCGGATGAGCGCCGCCCGTTCCAGAACCGGTGTGCGGATGCCGTAAGCCCCCACCTCCCAGCCGTCCGGCCCCGGTACGGCGGCGGTCAGGGTAAAGTTTTCCCCACAGACCGGATAGGCCACCGTTTTGCCCAGCCGGGCCGCCTGCTCTGCCAGCACAGCAAGATCCACCTCCCCGCCAAAAGCGGCGTAGAGCAGCAGGTTCTCTGCCTTTTGGAAGCAGGGCATAGCCAGAAGGCGGGCACAGATGGCTGCATTGGCCGCCGCTCTCTCTGCCTGCGGCAGACCCCTGCGGGCCAGGATGCCCGCCCGGCGCTGCGCTGCTTTCCGGTCCCGGATCTCCATTGACACTTCTCTCCCCTGAAATTTCATACCCACTTAATATATCTGAAATGCGGAAGAATTGCAAGAGCATGGCTGGAAAATAACTGCAAAATAGGCTATAATGGTGCAGAACAAACCAAAAAGGAGAACGATTATGCTCATTTATCTGCTGCGTCACGGCCAGACGGAGTACAACGCGCAAAAACGATATCAGGGTCAGCGGGACATCCCCCTTTCCGCCGCGGGCATCGCCCAGCTGCGGCAGGCAGATTTTGCACCGGAGGTGGTCTATGTCACCCCGCTGCAGCGCACCGCCCAGACGGCGCGGGTGTTCTTTCCCGGGGCAAAGCTCATTCCGGTGGACGGGCTGAAGGAGATGAACTTCGGCCGGTTCGAGGGCCAGACCTTCGTACAGGTGGAGCAGGACCCGGAATATCTGGCATGGGTGCAGGAAAACGAGCACGCTGCCCACCCGGACGGGGAACGCAGGAGCGATTTCTGCAACAGGGTGTGCAAAACGCTGGCTGACCTCATTGACAAGGCCCTTGCCGAAGGGCAGGAACGGCTGGTCATCGTGGCCCATGGCGGCACACAAATGGCTGCACTGGAGCGGTTTGGCGTGCCCCGCCGCAGCTTTCACGATTGGTGCGGCCCCAACGCGGGCGGCTATGTGCTGGATGCCCGGGACTGGCCGGAGCAGCACATCCTGCATCTGGTGGAGACCGTGCAGTACACCAAGGAGAACGGATGATGGAACAGGGCCTGCTGCATCTTTACTGGGGCGACGGCAAGGGGAAGACCACCGCCGCCATGGGCCTTGCCCTCCGCGCACTGGGCAGCGGCAAACGGGTTGTCATCATGCAGTTCCTCAAGGGCGGGCAGAGCGGCGAGATCCCTCTGCTGGCCCAGCTGGGGGCAAAAATTTTCCGGGGCAAGGGCGGGCAGAAGTTCGTGTTCCAGATGAACGAAGCGGAAAAGGCCGCTGCCCGGGCCGTGCAGAACGAAAACCTGACCGCCGCACTGGCCGAGCCTGCCGACCTGCTTATTTTAGATGAAGCCGGTTCAGCCTGGGAGCTGGACATGGTGGACAAAGACCTGCTCCGGCGGGCCGTTCTGGAGCGTCCCGCCGCGCAGGAATGCGTGCTGACCGCCCACAAGGCCCCGCAGTGGATGCTGGATGCCGCCGACTACTCCACCGAGATGAAATGCCGCCGCCACCCCTACCAGAAGGGCATCAAGGCGCGCAAAGGCATCGAATACTAAAAATGCCCGGAGAACCGCAGCTTTCAGCGGCCCTCCGGGCTTTTTTGTGTTTACTGTTTTGCAATGATATCGCGGTTGGCCGCCAGCAGGCCAAGGGCCAGCGCAGCGCTCAGGATGTCGGCCACAGCCTGAGCCATCAGCACGCCCTGATACTGGAACAGGTGTACGCAGACCACCAGTGCCAACAGAAACACCACGCCTGACGGCTGATGGAGAGCAGGAAGGACGGCATGATTTTACCAGTTGCCTGGAACAGCACCGTGAGCAGGAGCGCCACGCCGCCAAAGGCTGCGGTGTAGACCTGCCAGCGGAGCATCTGCGCACCAGTGGCGATCATCCCGGCATCCTGCACGAAGAGCTGCATCAGCGCACCGGAATTCAGGCAGAGGATGAGGGACAGCACCACGGCGATGGAGACAAGGAAGGTCAGACAGAAGCGGATGAGCTTGCGCATCACGTCCCGCTTTTTTGCGCCGTACAGGTAACCGAACAGTGGGATGCCGCCGAACGAGAAGCCCACCAGCACCAGCTGGGCGATCATGCTCACCTTGCTGGCAATGCCCATGGCGGCAATTTTATCGTTGCCATAGGGCAAGAGAAACTGGTTCATCACAATGACAGTCAGGCTCTGCATCAGGTTGCTCAGCGCGGCAGTAACACCCACGCCCAAAACCTGCTGCAGCTCCTTACCCGTGACGTGGCACTGGGACAGCTTGACAGACAGGCAGCGGCTCTTTTTGTGGAGCAGCCACAGGAAGTACAGGTCGCTGCACAGGTAGCCCACAATGGTGGCAATGGCCGCGCCCCCTGCGCCCCAGCCCACTGTGGTGATGAGGATGGGATCGAGGATGATATTGATGACCGTGCCGCCGATGCTGCCGATCATGGACTGGGTTGCCATGCCCTCACAGCGAATGAGGTTGGAATGGATAAAGTTCAGCACCGTGGCCGGGGCACCAATGGCCAGCACGGTGTAATAGGCCTGTGCGTGCGGCATCGTCTCAACAGTCGCACCCAGAATGCCCAGCAGCGGGACGCGGAACAGCATCATCAGGACTGCCAACACCACGCCCGTGATCAGGGCCACATAGAAGCAGAACGAGCTGACCCGGCCGGTGCCCTCACGGTCGTCCTGTCCCAGCAGGCGGGAAATGAGTGAGCTGCCGCCCTGGCCGTAGATGTTGCCGAAGGCCATGAGGGCCGTGAACACCGGCGCACAGAGCGAAACACCCGCAATCAGCGCCGTATCGTTGGACTGCGCAATGAAAAAGGTATCGGCAAGGTTATACACCACGCTCACCATCAGGCCGAACACCGAGGGCAGCGCCATCTTGAAATAGGTGCGGTACAGATGATCGAGATCAAAAATAGAATCCATTGGTTTTTCCTCCACTTTCGTCCCTATTATAAGGGTTTTGCTTGCATTTGTTTGTGACACATGGCACAATGAAACAAAAGAAATGAGGTGAACTCATGCAGGAAATTCGTGACCCAGCCTGTCTGGAAACGCTGTACCGGAAGCTGGAACTTTCCTCCCGGACCAGAACAGCAAAACGCCCGCGCAGGAGCTTTCCTGTGCGGGCGCTGCATCTCTTTTTGTGTTTTACCGCACCAACAGCAGCAGCCAGGCGGATGCCACAGCCTGCAGGATGAGCCAGCGGGCCACGACCTGCTCATCGCTCCAGCCCAGACGCTTGCGCACATGGTCGTGCAGCGGGGTCAGGGTGTTCTTGAGGATGGAGATGTGCAAAAACCGCTTGAAGCTGATCTTCAGGATGCCCAGGCTGCCGTCCACGATGAACACCAGCGCGGCCAGCAGGAAGGCGAAGGGGTGGCTGCTCTTGAGGGCCAGAACGGCCAGGAAGAAGCCCATGGCGCGGCTGCCCGCGTCACCCATCAGCAGGGTGGAAGGCTTGGCGTTCTGCCACAGGTAGGCCAGCAGGGCACCAATGAACACGATGCCTGCGGTGGCGTAATCCCCCAGTTCCTCCCAGTAGGCCAGCAGGAAGGTGCCGATGCTGACCACGGCAAGGCTGGCGGAAAGGCCGTCCACGCCATCGGTGCAGTTGACCACGTTGATGCTGGCCCAGATCAGGACGATGATGAGGATGAGGTAGACGGCATAGGGCAGGCTGAAGCTCCAGCTCAGGAAGTTGACCTCCGTGCCGTTGAAGTTCAGGTAGGTCACGCCCGCCACAACGGCGATGACCAGATCGATCAGGCCCTTTTTGTACTCGTTCCATGCAGTCTCGGCGGCATCGTCAAAATAGCCGGAGAGCATGGACGCAATGAGCAGGACGGTGTAGATGACATACTCTGCCTTAAAAGGCACCACGGCCAGCGTGACCAGTGCAATGCAGAGCACAAAGATGAGGCCGGAGCCCCGGGCCTTGCCCTTGGAGAGTTCGCCGTTCACGGCAAACGCGCGGCCATGGTCGTGGGGGAGCTTATCGTGGAACACCGAGTCCATCAGCGCGGTCAGCGCAAATGCAAGCAGAAAGCCCAGCGCATCCACGGTGCGCGGGTTGCCAGAAAGCAGTTGAAGCATAGTTTTTTTCCTCTTTCCCGGAGCGGCAGAGGCCGTTCCTGTTCTTTCACGGCTGGATACAAATGAAGTGTATCACGCCCGGGCCAAAAAATCAATCTCCGGGGCAATGGCTACCCCGGGGGTAGATGGGTTGACATTTTTCGCCCCCCTGTCTATAATGGGAAGACAAACGCCCTTTCGAGGGTATTTTTTTGTCTCACAGGAAAATCGGAGAAAAAGGAGAAGACATGAAACTTTCACTTGAACAGCTTTCGGCCCGGATGCGGCAGGGTGAGACCATCCCCTCCCGCCAGACGGCCCAGGTGGCTCTGGCGCTGAGCATCCCCTCCATTCTGGAGCAGCTGGTGGTCACTGCCATGGGATACATCGATGCTGCCATGGTGGGCCACATCGGTGCAGAAGCTACTGCTTCCATCGGCATCGTCAGCTCCAGCACCTGGCTGCTCCACGGTGTTCTGGTGGGCCTGTACACTGCCCTCTCCATCCAGATCGCCCAGTATCTGGGGGCCGACCGGCAGGATGATGCCCGCAGCGTGCTGCGGCAGGCCATGCTTTTCAATGTGATCCTGGGCGTGGGTGCTGCCCTCTTCGGCCTGGGCATCAGCCCCTTTCTGCCGGGGTGGCTGGGAGCTGACCCCTCCCTGCGGGCAAACGCCACAGCCTACTTTGCCATCTGGTCAACGGCGCTGCCCTTCACCATGGCCATGGGCATGTACACCTCCATCCTCCGGGCGGCAGGCTACGCCCTGACCGCCAGCCTCATCAGCGTGTTGGTCTGTGTGCTGGATGCCATCTTCAACTTCTTCCTCATCAACCCCACCCGGACGCTGCGGGGCATCACCGTCTGGGGTGCCGGGCTGGGTGTGCCCGGCGCAGCCCTGGGCACCGCCCTGGCCACCGTGGTGGGCGGCCTGTTGGCTTTGGCCATCCTGCTGCTGCGGGAAGGCCCCCTCTGCATCCGGAAGCCTGCCCCCTGGAAGATCACCCGCTCCTGCCTGCGGAACCTGCTGTGGGTCGGCGGTCCTCTGGCGGGAGAACGTGCCGCCATCTCTCTGGCGCAGGTGGTGGTGGTGCGCATCGTAGCCGGCCTGGGTACCGTGGCCATTGCCGCCAACAGCCTGGCTGTCAATGCCGAGGGCTTGTGCTACATGGCGGGCTACGGCATCCAGAGCGCAGCCGTCACCCTCATCGGCCAGGCCGTGGGTGCCAACCGGAAGGATATGGCCAAGCGTTTTGCCTGGCTGTGTACCGGCCTTGGCATGGGGGTCATGGCCCTTTCCGGCGTTGGCCTGTGGATCTTTGCCCCCACCCTGATGAGCCTTTTCACCACCGATGCGGCTGTCATCGCTCTGGGTGCTCAGGTTTTGCGCATCGAAGCCTGGGCCGAGCCCATGTTCGGTGCCTCCATCGTGGCCAGCGGTGCCATGCAGGGTGCGGGCGACAGCACCTCCTGTTTTGTGCTGAACATATTCAGCATGTGGTGCATCCGGCTGACGCTGGCGTTCCTGCTGGCTCCCCGGCTGGGCCTGATGGGCGTTTGGGGTGCCATGTGCTGCGAATTAAGCATCCGGGGCCTGCTGTTCCTCATCCGCCTTGCCCGGGGCAAGTGGCTGGAAAAGGGCGCGCTGTCTTAATACACAAAACAGGGAGATTACATTATGACAAATGCAGAAAAGCGTGAAGCGGCACGGCAATTGATTCAAAAGTGGCATAATAAAGGCAGAGAAGACGAGGACGACCGCTCCTATTGGCTGGATATCTTGCAGCGCTTACTGGGTTGTGCTGATGCAACCGACAGAATTGAGTTTCAGAAAAAAGTAATCGTTAACGGAAACACAAAAAGAATCGATGCCTATATCCCTGAAACAAAAATCATTATTGAACAGAAGTCAGAAGGCATTCCTCTGGACAAGAAGATCTCGCAGTCCGGTGGAACCGAACTCACTCCTTACGAACAGGCCAAACGCTACAATGATAATCTGCCAACTTCTGAGAAAGCAAAGTGGATCATCACTTCCAATTTTCAGGAACTGTGGATTTACGATATGGATACCCGCGTTCCTGAAAATAATGTTGTAAAAATACATATCGATGATCTTCACCACAATTCTTCGCTTCTGGACTTTCTGCTGGAGAAAAAGGTTATCCAAGTCTCTAAAGAAGTAGATTTGTCACAAGAAGCGGGCAAACTCGTTGGCAAAATCTATGATGCATTTTTGAAGCAGTACCATGACCCAGAAAGCAAAAAAGCCCTCGAAAGCCTGAATGTTCTTTGCGTCCGGCTGGTATTCTGCCTTTACTCTGAGGATGCCGGTCTGTTTGAGCAAAAAGATTCCTTTAGCGGATACATTGCTCAATACGAGCCAAAAGACCTGCGTCCGGCTCTGTTGTCACTGTTTAAGGTTTTGGATACTCCCTATCCTGACCGACCCGACCTATATCTTTCGGAAGAGCTGGAAGCATTCCCCTATGTCAACGGCGGCCTATTTGCCAACGAGGATATTATCATTCCAAAAATCACACAGGAAATCAAAGACGCTCTTGCGGAAGCCGGGCATTTTAATTGGCGGGATATTTCGCCTACCATTTTCGGCGCTGTTTTTGAAAGCACGTTGAATCCGGTTACCAGACGGAAAGGCGGGATGCACTACACCTCGATTGAGAATATCCACAAGGTAATCGACCCGCTGTTTTTGGATGATTTGAAAAACGAATTCGCAGAGATTCTGACAATTGGTGTACAGAAGCAAAAGAAAAAGAAGCTGGAAGAGTTTCAGAACAAATTAGCCGGACTGACCTTTTTAGACCCAGCCTGTGGCTCTGGCAACTTCTTGACAGAAACCTATATTTCGCTCCGCCGTCTGGAAAATGACATTTTAAGGGAACTGCAAAACGGACAGGTCATCTTTGGTGATACCAATTGGAATCCCATTAAAGTCTCCATCTCCCAGTTTTACGGCATCGAAATCAACGATTTTGCCGGTGATGTTGCAAAAACCGCTCTTTGGATTGCAGAAAGCCAGATGATGAAGGAAACTGAAGATGTTGTCTTAATGCATCTTGATTTCCTTCCATTAAAAAGCAATGTAAATATCCATATCGGGAATGCCTTGCAGATGGATTGGGCTTCCATCATCTCCCCCTCCAAATTATCGTATATCATGGGAAACCCACCGTTTGTTGGGCAATCTGTCCGAACAAAAGATCAAGCTCACGATATGAACGATATCTGGGGACAGGGTGAAATAGAAACCAAACTTGATTATGTGATCTGCTGGTACAAAAAAGCGCTAGATTATATCAATACATCCAGCACGAATATCGAAATTGCATTTGTCTCCACGAATTCTATTTGTCAGGGCGAATCCGTTCCAACATTTTGGAAGAAAATGATTGATTCTGGTGCTGAAATTCACTTCGCATATCGTTCTTTTGTATGGGACAGTGAGGCAAATGAAAAAGCGGCAGTTCATTGTGTCATCATCGGTTTCTCCAACTTTAGCCGCTCTCATACAAAATTCATTTACACTGAAGAAACAAAAACAAAGGCAGAACATATAAACCCCTATCTATTAGATGCTCCTGACATTTGGATTACAAACAGAATTAATAAACCTCAAAATGGTTTACCCAAAATGACCACCGGTAGTCCTCCGACAGATGATGGTGCTCTAACACTTAGCATAACAGAGAAAGAAGAACTTGAGAAACAATATCCCGTATTGGCAAAATACATCAAGCCTTTTATAGGTGCAAAAGAATTCTTACATGATAATGTAAATAGCTATTCCAGATATTGCTTATGGTTTAAGGATGGTAATGTCTCTGATTATGTAAATATAAAAGAAATCACAGAACGCCTTGAAAAAGTCCGTGCTTTGCGAAAAAGCAGTAATGCAGATCGGATACAGAAAATGGCCGATTATCCTTACCTTTTCTGCCAAATTCGGCAACCGTTATCAACCTATCTTGTGTTTCCGAGACATTCTTCACAGAATAGGCGGTATATCCCGATTGGTTTTATGCCTTCTAGTGTAATTGCCGGAGACGCTTGCAGTATTATTCCAAATGTCACAATCTATGAATTCGGAGTTCTGACATCTAATGTTCATAATGCGTGGATGCGTGTTACTTGTGGTAGGATAAAAAGCGATTTCAGGTATTCCCCCGCAGTTTATAATAATTTTCCTTGGCCTACTCCCACCTTAGAACAAAAAGCCAAAATAGAACAAACTGCACAGGCCATTCTTAACGCACGAGCAATGTATCCAAACAATTGTCTTGCAGATTTGTATAATCCTCTGGCCATGCCTGAACCGCTGTTAAAAGCCCATATCGCAAACGACAGAGCCGTCATGCAGGCCTATGGTTTATCAGTCAAGGACACCTCTGAAGCCGATTGTGTAGCGTTCCTGATGAAACGCTATCAGGAGTTGACACAAACGAAGTAATCTCTCAAATAGCAAAAAAGAAAGGACGCTCTCGCGTCCTTTCTTTTTTGTTCTGTCACTCACTTCCGGCCATGCAGGATAGGAGAGAGCGGCTTATAGATCAACATGCAGATCAGGGCATCCAGCAGGCCCTTGACCAGAGTGAAGGGCATATTGAAGATGATCA
Organism: Faecalibacterium duncaniae; assembly: GCF_010509575.1. NCBI lineage: Bacteria > Bacillati > Bacillota > Clostridia > Eubacteriales > Oscillospiraceae > Faecalibacterium > Faecalibacterium duncaniae. The sequence goes on from NZ_CP048437.1 coordinate 1,992,106, forward strand.
GGCACTTGATAAGGCTGTTTGCAGAGGGCAGGATCGCCTGATACATGCCCAGGATGGCTTCCAGCGGCATGTGGTAGAACTTGACGTAGGCCGGGTAGGTGATGAAGTAGTTGGACGGCACACTGAACAGGGCCATGGCCACGGCACCGGCCACGGCACCGATGATGGCGTTCTTGCGGCTCTTGTGGTGCTTGTAGAGGTAACCGGCCAGTGCGGAGAACACCGCACCCAGCATGAAGTTGCACAGCTCACCCACCAGTGCGGTAGAGGTGCCCTTGATGACCACATGGAGCAGGTTCTTCATAAAGCTGATGATCACACCGTACACCGGGCCAAGGGCAAAGGCACCCAGCAGAGCGGGCAGGTCGGAGAAGTCCATCTTGACGAAGGACGGGATGAGCATCGGGAGCGGGAACTCGATGAACATCAGGATAAAGGCCACCGCACTGAGCATGGCGGCAACGGTCAGGTTGCGGGTCGTGTTTTTCTTCATGGTAATATCCTCCCGGGGCGTTCTGGCCCCAAATCAAAGATTGGAAAGCCCCTTTCGCGTGGTTCGGAACCGGGAAGACAATCAAAAACGCGCCCTGCCGCAGCAAACACTGCAACAGGGCGCGTAGACAAATCGTATTGCCTGCCGTTTCTTGCATCCGGACTATACCGTTGGCCCCGGAGTCTCACCGGGTCAACACCCTTGCGGGTGGTCGCGGGCTGTACCGCCAGTGGGGAATCTCACCCCGCCCTGAAACGAACTTTCTGGCCAAAAGTATAACGCGGCTGCTCCGCCTTGTCAACCCCTTTTTTATTTGCCCTGCACGGGCCGGATATGGTATACTGTGGGACAGGATGTTACAATTTCTGATACAAGGAGCTTTTTGCCATGATTTTTACCGTTCGTGACCTCGGGTTCGAGATCGGGCCTTTTTTGCTGGAGGGCTGGTGGGCGCTGGCTGCCCGGGCTGTCTGCGCCGCTGTCATCGTTTTTGCGGGGCTTCTGGTCGGCTGGCTGCTGCGCCGGAAGATCTTTCCCGCTCTGCAGGCCCGCAGCTGGCACTTTGCCGCCACGCCCATCCTCCTGCGCAGCTTACAGAGCCCTTTGGCGCGGATGGCCTTTTACAGCGGCCTGTACCTGGCCTTGACCAGCCTGCCGTGGGCCATTCCGGGCCTGACAAAGTTTCTGTTCACGGCCTATAAGATCGCAACGACCCTCCTGTTCTGCCAGGGCCTGTACAACGCTTCTGAGGTAGCCGACCTGCTGCTGGCTTCCTGCAGCCCGGAGATCCGGAGCAACAAGACCCTGCGCTCCCTGCTGGACACCACCTACAAGGTGCTGGTCATCATTCTGGGTGTTGCCACCTGCGCGCAGATCGTCGGCTTCCCCATCGGCAGCATCGTAGCCGGTGCCGGTCTTGTAGGCCTGACCATCTCGCTGGCCGCGCAGGAAAGCGCCAGCAACCTGTTCAGCGGCATCGTCATCCTGCTGGACAAACCCTTTTCCATCGGTGACTGGATCACCGTGGGCAATGTGGAGGGCGAGGTCATCGACATCAATTTCCGCTCCACCCGCATCCGCTCCATGGACCACAGCGTGGTCATTATCACCAACAGCCAGATCTGCGCCTCCACTGTCCAGAACACAGCCCTGCGCACCATGCGGCCCTATAAGTTCACGCTGGGTGTCACCTACGGCACCACCCGTGCCCAGCTGGAGAAGCTGATGGCTGACCTGCAAGCCATGCTGGACAACAGCCCTTACACCAACAAGGGCACCAACATCGTCCGGCTGACCAGCTTTGGCGATTCCAGCATCAACATCCTCATCTCGGCCTACCTGACCACCAACGTCTATGCCACCTTCCTGCAGCAGCAGAATGATCTGAACCTGAACATCATGGACGTGATGCAGGCAGACGGCGTGGACTTCGCCTTCCCCTCCACCAGTGTCTACATCGAAAAGAATTGAGCATACCACAACGCCCCCTGTGTGCCTGCTGCGGCGCACAGGGGGCGTTTTTTCATATGTTATTCCCGGCTCCTGATCTCGATCGTTCTGCTGCCAAGATCCTCATAGACGCGATGGGAGACAGAGAGCACCGTGCGGCCCGTGGAGGCACGGCGCAGAGCCGCCAGCACGCGGGCCTCCGTTTCGGCATCCAGATTAGCGGTGATCTCATCCAGCAGCAGCACGGCGGGATCTGCAGCGGCGGCACGGGCAATGGACAGCAGCTGCCACTCGCCCTGTGAGAAGATGCCCTCGGTGCAGACTGTGTCATAGCCCTCCGGCAGAGCCCGGATGGCAGCATCGATCCCGGCCAGTGCAGCGGCATCCTTTGCCATTTCCCCGGTGATCTGCGGGTCTCCCAGCGTGATCTGTTCCAGCACGGTGCCCGGCACGCGGGAGAAATGCTGTTCCACACAGCCGATGCAGGTGCGGCGCTCCCGGTCGGTGATGTCCCCCACCTTCACGCCGCCGATGGTCACCGTACCGGCCTCCGGCTGATACAGGCCCAGCAGGAGCTTGAACACGGTGCTCTTGCCCGCACCGGTGCGGCCCACCAGCGTGACCTGCTCCCCCTGTTTCACGGTCATGGAAAAATCCTTCAGAACGTGCCGCTCCCCATAGCCGAAGGTGACGTGCGCAAATTCCACATCGCCCCGGGCAGCCTCCCTGCGCGCGGGCGGGATCGTGCGCTCCGGCTGGTCGAGAAAGGCATCGATGCGCCTGACACCCGCCATGGCCGACTGGATGGTCTGGATCTCCATGCCCAGGCTTTCGATGGGGGCGAAGATGCGGGAGATGTAGTTGATGACGGCCACCGAGGTGCCCACCGACATGCCGAACAGGGTCAGGAGCTGCGCGTTCCCCGAAGCGGACAGCAGCATCACGATGCCGACCACAACGGCATTCAACAGCAGCACCACCGGCGAATAGACGGCATCATAAAAATTGGTGCGCTCCATGGCGGCATAGCTGTCACCGATGCACCGGTCATACCGGCGTTCCATGTAATCTTCCAGACCCAGCGCCCGGATGGTGCGGATGTTGTGCAGGGTCTCGGGCACCTGCCCGGAAACTGCGGCGACCGCGCGGCGGTTGTCCAACTGCGCGGCCAGCATCCGCTTCTGGACGTAACGGGTGAACACGGCAAACAGCGGCAGCACCAGCAGCAGGATCAGCGCAAGGCCGGTGTTTTTTACCGCAATGACCCCCATGATGGAGACGATGCGGCAGGCATCTGCCGCCATGCTGATGATGCCAGAAGTGAACAGGGCTTCCACTGTGTCCACATCGCCCGAAAAGCGGGCGGCCACCTCGCCGGGGTTCTGCTCTGCCAGTGTGCCAGCGGGCAGACGGCTCAGCTTCCGGGACATCTCCGAGCGCAGGGCATGGGTCATCCTCTGGCCAAAGAGCACCAGCAGACTTTCCTGCGCCGAGGTGAGCACACCTTCCAGTGCAAGGCTGCCGAAGTAGAGCAGCACGGCCAGAAAGGACAGCGGGAGGCCCGCGGTCAGACGGTCGATGACCCGGGCCAGCAGCAGGGGCGGCAACAGGGATACCGCCACCGAAGCCGCCACGCACAGCACCGTGCCCACCGTGAGAAGGCGGTGCGAAGCCGCTGCCATCCGGACGGCAGCAAACACGCCGTGATCATTTTTCTTTTTCATGCGCCCTCTCCCCCTTTCAGGCCGGTCTGGCTTTCATACAGCTGGCGGTAGACCGGAACCGCTGCCATCAGCTCCTCGTGGGTGCCAACGGTGGTTCTGCCGCCCTCCATAAAAATGATCTGCTGCATCTGCGGAAAATGGTACAGCCGGTGGGAGATCAGGAACACCACCTTATCCCTGGCATACGCCTGCAGCTCGGCAAAGATCGCATCCTCGGTGCTGCGGTCCAGTGCCGAGAAGGGGTCATCCAGCACCAGCACCGGGCGGGGATGGGCCAGCGTCCGGGCCAATGCCAGACGCTGTGCCTGCCCTCCGGAAAGGCGGGTGCCGCCGCTGCCGATGACCGTCTCCGTGCCCTTTTCCATGGCCAGCACTTCCTCCTTCAGGGCCGCGGCGGCAAGCCACGGCATGACATCCTGTTCGCTGCCGCAGAGGACATTATTCTGCACGGTGTCGGCACTCAGTTCCGGGTCATGGCCCAGATACCCGACCGTGGCGGCGATCTGGCGCGGGGTCAGGGAGGAAAACTCCCTGCCGCCAAAGCAGACCGAGCCTTGATAGGGCGCTTCGCAGAGGAATACGCGGCCAAGGGTGGATTTTCCGCAGGCGACCGGGCCGGTGATGCCGATGATATCGCCGGGGTGGGCCGTCAGGCTCAGGCCGGAGAATACAGGCTCTTCCCCATAGGAGAAGGCGAGTTCTTTCAGCGTCACCTCCTGTGCCGCCGGGATCTGCAGGGCATCCAGCTGCTCGGGCGTTTTCATCAGGGGTCTGATGCGCTTCCAGGAGACCTCTGCCTTTTGCACCGCGTTGAAGAGCTTGGCCACCTTGGAGGATTTGACCACCAGCTTGGTGAAACAGGAGAGGAAGGTGGTGAAGGCGGCGATATCCCAGTGGTTCCAGCCAGTACCCAGCACATTCTTTGCGCCGAACCACAGGATGAAGAGGGTCCCTGCCTCGGATGCCGCCAGATAAAGCGGCGGCAGAGCGGACTGCCACACATTGTTCCGCACGGCAGTCTTTTCGTAAAGGCTCAGGGCCTCCTCGTATTTTTCCATCCGGGCCTCCTCGCAGCTGTAGATGCGGTAGGTCACGGCATTCCGGGCACGGTCCAGCGTGGCACTGCTCAGGGCACCGGCGGCCTTTTTATAGGCTGCACCGGCGCGCTGCACCGGCTTTTTCATCCCTGCCGCGCAGACATAGGACACGGGAGTAAAAAGCAGGCCCAGGATCGCCAGCCGCCAATCGTACACCAGCAGCATGACCGCATAGCCCGCCAGCGCCACACCGGTGTCGAACACCTCCGTGGTGAACTTGCGCATTCCCTCCACGCAGTCATCCACATCGGCGATGGCTTTGGTCATCAGCTCACCGGCCCCCTCTTTTTCCAGCGCTGCCCGGCTCTGCCGCACCAGATTGGCGTACAGGATGCCCTTCATCCGGCGGTTGATGTTGTTGGCGAAGCGGCGCACGTAAAAGCGTTTGATGAAGCGCGCCGCCTGCACCAGCAGTGTGACCGCAATGTAGGCCAGCACCAGCAGCGCCATTTGGGCTGCGGCCTCACTGCCACCCAGGATGTCCGCCAGGCACTGGGCCAACCGGCCCTCGAACCACGGCGCGGCCAGCAGACCGATGTTATAGACAAGGCCCGAAAGGGTCACAAGGAGCAGCGGGAGCCACTCCACCCTGAAATAGGAGAGGACCCGGTCCGGGCGGAACGATTTATCTTTTTTCATGGGGCATTTTACCTCCTGTGGGTGTTCCATTCAGTATACCACGGTACAAAAAGCATCTGGACAGCTTTGTTCAGAAAAAAGCCATGACAGCAGGAACAAAATGCAAGATCATTGCAATGGTCACCGCTGTCATGGCGATCGGTTTTCTTTGTATGAAAAATGCTCCCATCGGCAGGATCTGCATTGCAGTGGTGTGGGTCTGCCATCTTCTGTATTTCACCTTGCGGGTCAAGACCATCAAGCCCACAGAGCAGACTCAGGAAAGTGCAGAATAGATCCCACCCGGGATACCATTAGATTGCGGACACCCATAGCCCGCAGGGATACAGTTCCGTTCTTATCGGTTCACGAAATTCAGCGCCAGCACAAGCAGCAGCATGTGTACCGGGTAAAAGGCGTAGCAGGCATACTGGAACGGTTTGCTGTGGCAGCCCTGCCGCCCGCGATACAGCCAGATGGGCACCAGCGCCAGCAGCGCAAGCCCCTGCTGACACAGCTCAAACTCCATGCCGAACAGCCGGATGGGGTACATCAGCCCGCCCAGAAGCACCACATTGATCCAGTACAGGGTCAGCACCTGTCCCAGCAGGCACCACCATTTCCGGCCCCGGAAAATGTAAAAAGCGAACACGGTCAGCACACCGGCACCGTAGTAATCTGTCATGCCCAGCGTTCCCAGCAGCGCCCCTGCTGCTGCCACTGCGGCGCACACCGGCAGCGAGACCCAGAGCTTTTGCTTTTTGCGCACCGTTTCCATCAGATGCACCCCCAGAAGCCCCAGCAGCAGCGTCCAGATCACGTTCTGGTGCACCGGGTAGAACCATGTCCCGCCATACATCAGATCAAAGGGCACTTCCGAAAGCAGCGCAAACAACAGCAGCCTCAGGGCATAACGCTTCAGATTTCGGGTATGAAAGTAGCCTTCCACTGTCATAAATGCAAAGATAGGGAACGCCAGCCGCCCGGCACAGGTCAGCCAGTCCTGCGCCGGCAGAAGGGTCGCCCACAGGTGATCCATCAGCATCAGCGCCATGGCAATGATATGAAGTGCTGCTGCACTCAGGTCAATGCAATTTGCGGCAGTGGAACAAATCGGTTTGGTTGACATGATCATACCTCGTCTTTGTCTAAATTCAGTTGCTTTGTCTGGAATACGAACGACTCCCTCCAAGAATTGCAGCCCCGGCAGTTTTTTACCGCCGGGGCTGCAGCACTTCATCGTTTATCCCTCCGGTTTTGCACCGGCCATTTTGGATACGGCAAGCATCCAGGGCAGCTTCTGCCATTTGCTCTGCCTGCAAAATGGGGGATGCAGTGCACCCGCCCCGCAGGCGGAAAAATGCTCCCGCAGCAGTCTGCGGGGCAAATTCAGAAAGGGTGGCTTGCCTGCCTGCCCATGGAGACGTAAGCACGGTAGCAGGAATGTGAGGAATGGCAAAGGACGGTTTCGGCGAAGAAACGTCTGGCGGTGGCGGAAAAGCCGAACGCAAGATTTTTTCAATTATGCTGGCTCGTAAGGTGAACCGGACCGAAACTTCCTTGCGGAACTGTGCAGCGTTATCGTTCATCTGCACCTGAACCGGCAGCCGCGTCCCCGGCGCTTGCCGCACCCAAAATAGCCGGTGGAGCGTTTATTCAGGCATTGGTGCTTTCCAGATAGGTCTCAAATGCTTCGGCAAAGCTGGCGTTCACATCAAAGGGAACTGCATAGTCCACCCGGGAGGTCACAAGGCACAGGTCGATCCGGTTGGAGGTCTCGTCCGCCTGTCGGTTCAGCTTGCCCAGAGCAGCGTGGATGACCCTGCGGTCATAGTTGATGGTGGTCACCCGCTTCACATCACAGCGGTAGGCGATCTGGTTGCCCTCTGCATTGAAACGGTAGCCGGTACCGCCGCCGGAAAGCAGCTGCTCGGAGCTGCGCAGGTCATTCATTCGCTTGAAAGTGCGCGCCACGCTCTGCCGCGCAGCGTTCAAACTGACCTCGCTGTCCATATCCATGTCCAGCGCATCCTTTGCCTTGCGGATGGCAGCGAACAGGCGGCCCTTCTCCTCCAGCAGATAGAGCATGAACCGGGCAATATCGGTGATCTGCTGGGCATATTCAGTCTGGGGCAGGTCCAGGATCGTCTCGTCCTCAGCCTCTGCCATAACCTTGTGGCGCAGATAGGTGTTGGCCACATTCGTCACGTTGGAATCGCAGTCCAGAATACCCTGGGCCTCGTCCAAAAGGGCCTGCAGCTTGTTCTGATAGCGGAATGCTTCTTTCAGATTCATTGTGTCCACCTCGTTTTGTCTTGTTCACTGTGCGTTCCCGCCTGTTTTCCTCTATTGAACCATATTTTCCGGCAAAGCACAAGCCGCCCACCCAAAAGTGCATCAAAATGCAAAGCGCCCCAACATGTTCTCTACCACACGTTGGAGCGCTAATTTCTGGAGCAGGATACGGGACTCGAACCCGCCGCCTACTGCTTGGGAAGCAGTCGCTCTACCGGATGAGCTAACCCTGCAGGACTGCTCCATTAGTGTAGCAAAGTGCAGCGGTTTTGTCAACAGTTTTTTCTGTCGGAACGCGGCAGGCGGAAAAAACTTGCTTTTTGCGCCAGTTGCTTTATAATGAAAGATAGATTATCACAATGGAAGGAATTCTACATGATCTTTGTGCCCATGCTGCACTATCTGCAGAACAAAAACTCATTCAGCGGCAACGAGGACGGGATGCGCTATCTCATCACCCCGGGCAAGCGCTCCGTCCCCGACCCAGACGGCAGCGAGGAGGCCAAAAAAGAAGAGGCCATCCTCACGGTGGATCTCTGGCCCGAGCCGTGGACGCTGGACAAGACCGATCCGGCCCTGCGGCGGCGGGAGATTTTCCCGATGACCGAAGAGGGCCGCACCGCAGTCGCCCAATATCTGAACGATGCCTACAACGCCGAACCGGAACGCTGGAGCGCCCACCCGTCCATCCTGGACTGCGAGCCCTGGACACCGCCCGCACCGGAACCGGATGCCGAGACACAACACTGAGGTGCACCATGATCTATCGACTGAAAGAATTCAAGGGTGACACCATCCCGGTGCCGCAGCTGGTCTTTTCCAAGCTGGGCATTGCGGAGGAATATAACGTCCGGGTGGCTCTGTATGTGCTGGCCACCGGTATCACTGACCCGGAGAAGCTCTGCGCTGACTTAAAGCTCCGCAGCAAGATGACCGCCGAGAGTGCCCTGTCCTTCTGGGCCGGTGCGGGTCTGCTGGAACGGTACGAGGAGAACGCCGCCCCGGGCGAGGAGCCCACAGCCCCTGCCCCCATGACCTGGAGCGAGATCGCAGCGGCCAGCCGCACCGACCCCATGATCTCCTCCCTCATCGACTGCGCCCAGACCAGCTTTGCCCGCCCGCTGACCCACCCTGAAATGGAAAAGCTGGTAAACTTCTATGTGCAGGAGGCCTTTGCACCCGAGACCGTCATGCTCTGCGTGGCCTATGTGGCCAGCCGGGGCAAGCGGACGATGGGTGCCGTCAGCCACGAATTGAAGGTCTGGCGGGCCGAGGGTGTGGAGACCGGCGAACAGGCCGACGCACACCTCCAGCTGCTGGCCCTGCGCGCCCAGCGGGAGCAGTACGTCAGCGGCCTGCTGGGCATTGCCGACACCGAGCTGACCCTTGGCGGGCGCAAGGCCATTGCCCGCTGGTACGAGGTCTACGGCTACGATGATGCCATGGTGCAGGAAGCCGCCATACAGGCCGGACCCAAGCGGGATCTCTGGTACTGGAACAGCATCCTCAAGACCTGGAACGCCAAGGGCCTGCGCACCGTCCACGATGTGCGGGGCCCGGTGGCCGGGATGGGTGCCAGCCGGAACCTCCGGGTGGACCGCGCCGAACCCAGCGGAAACGATTTTCTCAAGAACGCTGCCCGCCGCCGTCCGCTCCGCAAAAAGACGGACACGCCTGCAGAATAAGGAGCTTTTATGCGTACCAAACAGGAACTGTATCAAGCCGCCCTGCGCACGGTGGCTCTGCGGCGGCAGACCGCCCGCGCCAATGCCGAGGATGCCCGGCTGGAGGCGGAGGCCGCCATCCCGGCCCTGCGCCACGCTGAGGACGAGGTGCGGGTGCGGGGCATCCGCTGCGCACTGGCAGGCGCTGCCGGAAAAGACCGCACCGAAGCCGCCGCCGCACTGAGCAAAGCCCGACAGGAGCTCACCGCCCTGCTGGCCGCCAGCGGCCGCCCCGCGGATGCGCTGGAGCCCAAATTCACCTGCAAGCTGTGCCAGGATACCGGCAGCGTGCAGGGCCGCACCTGCACCTGCGTTCACAAGCTGATGCAGGGTCTGCGGCGGGAGGAGATCGAGGCGCTGTCCAGCCTGTCCATTTCCAGTTTTGACACCATGGAGCTGCGGTACTACCCCAACACCATGGACGAGAAGCTGGGCGAGCCTGTCCGCACCTACATGGGCGGCCTGCTGGAGGATCTGCGCAGCTACGCCGAGGAATTCGACCATAACAGCGAGAGCCTGATGCTTTTTGGCAACGCGGGGCTGGGCAAGACCCACGCTGCCCTCGCCATTGCAGGCATCGTGTTGCAAAAGGATTTTGACGTGATCTACGTTTCCAGCCCAGACTTCTTCGGCAAGCTGGAAAACGCCCGCTTCGACTCCTCCGAGGATGCCGAGACCCTGCTGCGCACCGCCTCAGCCGCCGACCTGCTGATCCTGGACGATCTGGGCACCGAATTCGTCACCCCCTACTTCATCACCACTTTTTACAGCCTGCTGAACAACCGCCTGGGAGCCGGTCTGCCCACCATCGTCACCACCAACATTGCGGATGGTTCCCTGCTGGAAAAGCGATACACCGAAAAGATCTCCAGCCGCCTTTCCTCCTTTGTCCCCTGCCTGTTTGCGGGCGAGGACATCCGGGGCCTGAAAGCGGCGGAGTAAGACAAGGAGGTTTCCCCCATGAGCTTTGAGCGCACTACGTCCTGCGGCGTGATCTCCGGCACGGCCTGCCAGTGGCCGGGCGTTGCCGCTTACAAGGGCATCCGCTACGCCACCGCCGGGCGGTGGGAGTTCCCCGTCCCCGTCACCCACTGGGACGGTGTCTACGATGCCACCCGGTACGGTGCCTGCTGTTACCAGCCCCGCGCCTTCTATGACGAAGCCGCCGCACCCGGAAAAGCCTTCTACTACAACGAGTTCCGCAAGGGCGAGACTTACACTTATAGCGAGGACTGCCTGTTCCTGAACATCTGGGCTCCTGCCGATACAGCTCCCGGGGACAGACTGCCGGTCATCTTCTACATTCACGGCGGCGGCTTTACCGGCGGCTGCGGCCACGAGAAGCACTTCGGCGGCCCCGTCTGGCCCACCAAAGGCTGCGTGGCTGTGACCATCAACTACCGGCTCGGCCCCATGGGCTTTGTCTGCCTGCCCGAGCTGGCCGATGAGGCCGGATCCACCGGCAACTATGCCCTTCTGGATCAGCTGGCGGCCCTGCAGTGGGTGCGCGCCAACATCGCTGCCTTTGGCGGTGATGCCAACAACATCACCATCATGGGCCAGAGCGCCGGTGCCATGAGCGTCCAGCAGCTCGTCCTCTCCCCCATCACCAGGGGGCTGTTCTCCAAGGCTGTGATGAGCAGCGGCGGCGGCGTGAGCCAGATGCTGACGGCCAAGCCCGCCGAAGCCCACTACCCGTTCTGGAAGCAGGTCATGGAGACCGCCGGGTGCAGCACGCTGGCCGAGTTCCGTGCCCTCGCCCCCGCCAGACTGTTTGCAGCCTGGGATGCCGTCCGCACCCAGCCCCAGTTCAAGGGTCTGGGCTGTGAGCCTGTGGTGGATGGCCGTTTCCAGGTCAAGACCGGCCCTGAGACGCTGGCTGCCGACGAACAGCACCATATTCCTTACCTCATTGGCTTCACCAGCGAGGATATCGTTCCGCCCTATCTCTACCAGATGGCTCAGGACTGGTGCGCCCGGAACGCCGACAGCTATGGCTGGTTCTTCGACCGCCAGCTCCCCGGTGATGACCGTGGTGCCTGGCATTCCAGCGACCTGTGGTACTGGTTCGGCACGCTGGCTCACTGCTGGCGGCCCTTCGCTGAGAAGGACACCGCCCTCAGCGCTCAGATGGTGGATTACCTGACCAACTTTGCCAAGACAGGTAACCCCAACGGCGCAGACCTGCCCCAGTGGCAGACTGTTACCGCCCAGCAGACCGATTTTCTCCGTTTGGGTGAGGAGCCCACCCACATGGGCAGCGTGGATGTCCAGAAGCTCCTCTTGACAATGCAGAACGTCCCCGCCGTGGGGGAATAAGCCCCCGCCCGAATCACCTCAAACCCCAGAAAAAACAATATCCCCCGCTGCTGACGTGCCATAACACGCTTTGCAGCGGGGGATATTTTATGCTCTCTTCTTCAAATAATACCCAATGCCGATGGCATCTGCCAGTGCCCAGCCGATGGGCACACTGAGCCAGATGCCGGTAACACCCAGCGGCGTGGCAGAAAGCAGATAGGCCAGCGCCACACGGGTGCCAAGGGAAGCAATGGTCAGGATGACCGACATCCCCGGCTGATTGACCGCCCGGTAGTAGCCGTAGAGCAGGAAGAGCACGCCAATGCCGATGTAGCATGCACCCTCGATGCGGAGGTATTGTACGCCCGCCGCGATGATCTCGGTCTGAGCCGGGTCGATGAAAATCCCCATGAGCGGGGCGGCAAAGGCGCAGACCAGCACGCTGATGACGATGCAGAACACCGCGCTTGTCAGCCCGGCACTGCGGATCCCTTTTTTGATGCGGTCCGGCTGGTTGGCTCCGTAGTTCTGGGCCACATAGGTCGAGAAGGCGTTGCCAAAATCCTGCACCGGCATATAGGCAAAGGAATCGATCTTCACCGCCGCCGCAAAAGCCGCCATGATGACCGTGCCGAAGCTGTTGACCAGACCCTGCACCATCAGGATGCCAAAATTCATAATGGACTGCTGAACGCTGGTCATCACCGAAAGATTCAGGATATTGGCAAGGTTCTTCCGGTCCCACCTGCAGTCTGTCCGTTTCGGGCAGAGCTGCGGGAACTTTTTCAGGGTGTACAAGCCGATGCCCACCCCGGACACATACTGGGAAAAGACAGTTGCCACGGCGGCCCCCTTCACGCCCCAGTCAAGCACAAGGACACAGACCAGATCCAGGATCACGTTCAGGATGGCTGATACGGCCAGGAATGCCAGCGGCACCACGGAATTGCCGATGGCCCGCAGAAGGTTTGCGAAATAGTTATACAAAAAGGTGGCCGCAATGCCCAGAAAAACGATGAACAGGTAGTCCTTCATCAGCGGGCAAAGCTCTGCGGGCACCCGCAGCACCCACAGAATGCCGTTCAGCCCCAGATAGACCAGCAGGTTGAGCATCAGGGCGATGCCCGCAATGAGCAGGAAGGACTGGAACACGCTCTGCCGCATCTTCTCGGTCTCGCCGCTGCCGTACTGCATGGACACAGCCGCACCGCTGCCCATGCACAGGCCCAGCAGGATCGAGGTGAGGAAGGTCATCAGGGTATAGGATGACCCCACCGCCGCCAGCGCATCCGCGCCGAGGAAGCGGCCCACCACCCAGGTATCGGCAATGTTGTACATCTGCTGCAGCAGGTTGCCGAACATCAGCGGCAGGGCAAACAGCAGGATATTCTTTGTAATGGGTCCTTGGGTCAGACTGTGCTGCATGGGGATCATTTTCTCCTATTCCTATCTCAGACATTTCAGCAGAATTTTGCGCGGTATTCCTTGGGTGTGCAGTGCTTGATCTCCCGGAAGGTCTTAATGAAGTAGCTGCCATCTGCAAAGCCGCACTCCATCCCGATCTCGCCCGTCTTGAGCCGGGTGGAGCGGAGCAGCTCGGCGGCCTTTTCCACCCGGAACTGCTTGACATACTGGATGGGCGTGATGCCCAGCATCTGCCGGAAGCTGCGCAGGCAGGCGCTCTCGCTCAGGGCCACGCTGGCCGCGATGCGTTCCACGGTCAGCTCCTCGGCATAGTGCTCCTCCACAAAGCGGAGCATCTGCTTCATCCGCTCGGCGGCGATCTGCTCCTGCTGGGAGACCTTGGTCTTGCCGCCCACGCACTGGGTGCTCAGCAGCCGCAGCGCCGCAGAGAGATAGTAACGCACCCGGTTCTCGTAATCAAAGGGCTCCACGGCAACCGCCTGCCAGGCTTCCCGCAGGCAGGCAAGCACCTGCGCCTGCCAGGGCACAGCCTCATCCAGCAGAAAAAACGCCGGGGCATCCGGCTGGAGCATGGGTCGGATGAGCTTCTGCCAGAAGATGGTGTCCATTCCACCCACCAGCCGGGGATGGAACACACCCGAGTGAAGCAGGGCCTCCCCTTTTTCCGCCTGCTCCACCGCGTGGAGGATGCCGGAGTTCAGGAACACGCCCTGATTCGTCTGCAGGGTCACCCGGGTCTTGTTCACGTCCACCGTCAGGGGGCCTTTCATGGCCAGAATGTACTCAAACTCCTCGTGCCAGTGCCAGGCCACCGAATAGCTTTTCAGGTTCTCCGCGTAGCAGGCAATGGGGAACAGGGCGCTGCCATGCTGGACCATTTCCCGCCCCTCGGCATCGGCCACAACATCCTGCTGGAAGGTCAGCCCGGTAACGATATTGGCAGCAGAGACACAGCTTGTCTGAAACGCCATATTGAACAATTCCTTTCCGCAATACTTTGAATATTTTTTGTCAATGCCGATTTTGTTGTACAAATCGGGTGTTTTTGTTCTATCTATCGTGCCGGTTTCGTGGTATTATTTCATCAGAACCAGCAAGCACAGTATAACACCGCAGGGGGCGGAAAACAACCCCCGGCGCGGCTTGATCCGGTTCCCGAGAAGCGTTCCCCACGGGCAGCCTGGCCCGGGAGACTCTTCCAGAATAAAACATTTCTTTGTGGGAGGTATTTTTATGCTTCGCATCCAGTATCTTGATAAAGACCGTTTCATGCAGCAGGTAGCCGCCAGCCGCGGCAGTGTGCTCCTGCACCTGGCCAATGGCGAGACCTGTGACCTGAAAAAGGACAGCGCCGCCACCGAGCTGTTCCAGATGATGGACGCTCCCTCCAAGGGCTTTGACATCTCTGTCACCGACCCTGCTGATGTCACCGGCTTTCTGCACTACATGCTTGAGGCCGGCCGCAGAGAGCGCGCCGCCTGCTGACCCTTCGACATTCTCCTTTTTTCGCATATTACAGCAATGTAAAACGCCCGCTCCGGGGTCAGAAGCCGGAGCGGGCGTTTTACGTTTGTTCTGTTACAGGATGCACCGGCTGATGGCCCGTGCCACCGCCAGCAGCTCATCCTGCCCGATGAAGCCGAACTTTGCCTCGTGCTCATCCGCAAAGCAGACCGTCAGCTCCGAGGTCTGCAGCGGGTCACCGAAGCCTGCCGTCTTGATGCCGTAATGCAGGATCTTGCGGTAGGGCAGCACAAAGATCTCCTGCCGGGTACCGGTCATCCCCTGCATATCCACCATAAAAATGCGGTGGGTGGTGAACACAGCCTGATCGCGCACGGTCTTGTAAGCGCCCACGATCTGCTCACCGTCCAGCAGCAGCTCCTGCACATTTTTGCAGATCTCCTTTTCCTTGATGCGGATGAGGTTCTGCATCGGTTTGTCCCGAAATTCCATAACACACTCCCCTTTCGGCTTGTCCGGATGTTTGGTCAGCCCCATTGTAGCATCTCAGGCGGCAGTTGACAAGCCTTTGCGCTCCCTCTCGCCTTTTTGTTCCGGATGTGCTATACTGGGCAGGAACATCACAATCACCCGGGAAATGAGGTTTTGACCCATGGAGATCATCATCCATCAGGCAATTTTGCATGTGCTGGACACCACGCTGGACGCGCCGGTGCTCAGCGGCGGCGGCATGGAGCTGACTGCCGAAAAGACCGCCTACTTACAGAATCATATCGAAAAGCTGCTGGCCAGCGATGAGATCCGCCAGTGCCGCCCCCTGCCGGATTCGGCTTTCCGGAACGAGCTGGAACACAATCAGGATTTCATTGATCTGTCCTGCCGCATTGCGGGGGTGCTGTTCGATTACATGCACGCCCACACCACCATCCCCGGGGCGGACCTGGCCGTGGTGGATTTCACCCGGGACGGCGCGCCCTGGCTGGGCATCCTCAAGCTGAACTATAAAAACGGCTACACCCACTACACCGAGACCGTGGAAGGTGCCCCGGTCAACTCCATCATCCAGCAGCGGGCCTGCCTGCCCACCCAGAGCGGCAAGGTGGAGGAGGGTGCGCTTGTCAACCTGACGGACTACTCCATGCGCCTGCTGGAAAAGAAATACGACATCGACGGCCATAAGGAGTTCTACCTCTCCTCTGTTGTGTTCCAGTATACCCAGGCCGAGCCCGAGAAAAAGAAGCTGCAGGCCATTCAGGAGGCCGCCGCACAGGCTGTGAAGGATGCCTATGAGGACGAGCCTCATGCCGACGCGCAGGTAGCCATGCTCATTGCCAACCAGGCTGCCGACAACGACAATCAGGTATCGGTGGAACAGGTGCGCCAGCAGCTGGCCGAGGAATACCCGCTGGCCGCGGTGCCCTTTGATGACTATGTGGAGAAGAGCGAGGTGCTGGAAGAGGCAGCCGCCCCTGTCACCGTGACCCCTGCCCGCATCCGCCGGATGGAGAGCCGGAGCATCCGCACCGCCAACGGCATCGAGGTCAAGATCCCCACCGAGCTGCTGAACTCCGATTCCGAGCTGGAGTTCCTCCACGATCCGGACGGCAGCGTTTCCCTGCTCATCAAAAATGTGATCCTGTAAGCCGCCGCAGATGGCGTTTTCCCTCTCTGCGCGCTGGTACTCACCGCCCTGATGTAACAGATCACCAAAACAGCCTCAGCCCTTGGGAGATCGGGCTGAGGCTGTTTTTTCGTCCGTATGATCAGCGGTTTTTGCGCTTGTTCCGGTACATATCCCGGTCGGCAGCATGGTAGACTGCGGTATAATCAAAAGGGCCTTCTGTCACAGTGTGGTATCCAAAGGCAACATCCAGCTTGAGGCGGTCGTCGCTCTGGCGGGCCAGCTCCCCGTGCAGCCTCTCGATCAGCTGTTCGGCCTCTTCTGCAGAGAAGTGGCTGCAGGCAATGAGGAATTCATCGCCGCCCATCCGCAGGGCCACGCTCTCAGGCGGCAGGTTTTCCCGGATCACCCGGCCCACCCGCTTGAGCAGCAGGTCGCCGTACTCGTGGCCGTAGGCATCATTCACACGCTTCAGGTAATTGCAGTCGCCCATAATGATCGTGATGGGCATGATGGCTCCCTTCAGCTGCTCGGCACCCTTTACCTTCAGGTAGTTGCGGTTATACAGACCGGTCAGTTCATCGTGGATGGCCCAGTTCTCGGCCTGTTTTTCCAGCCGCACCCGCTCCGTGATATCACCAATAAGCCCCACGATGCCGATGATCTTTCCCTCCAGCACAACGGGGTTCTTTTTGATCTGATAGTATGCCGTCCCATCCTCCCGGGGCACCTCGGTGATAAAGCTGGTTCCCTTGCCGGTGGCAAGCACCTTCTGGTCCTGCTCATAATAAAAGCGGGCCTGTTCCTCGCTGCTCCAGATCTCCAGATCTGTCTTGCCCAGCACATCCTCTTCCTGCCCTTCTCCGTAGGGGAAGAAAGTCCTAACGTCCGAAATAAAAAGATAACGGCATTCCGTATCCTTGAAAAAGAGGTTCGCCGGTGTACTGCGCAGAAAGGTCATCACTTCTTCGTAGCCGAGCGCATCGCTCCACTGCATCCTGTGGCCCCTCCTTTCCATTTCTCTTTTTTATTATTTTACCATATTCTATTATACGAGCGATGCACCTGTTTTGCAAGTGTTAATTGTGCTCCCTCGACGATCCGGAAGCGGACAACTCCACCCCCGGTGCAGACAGAAAAGGCCGCTGACCCATCTCAGGTCAGCGGCCTTTCTGTCTGCGTTTATTCGGCTGCGTTCAGCTGCGCCTTGTGGTATTGCAGGGTGTACAGCTGGTAGTAGCGGCCATGCCGGGCCAGCAGCTGCTGGTGGGTGCCCTGCTCCAGAATTTTACCGTGGGACAGCACGATGATGTTGTCCGCATGCTGGATGGTGGACAGCCGGTGGGCCACAATGAGCATGGTGCCCACGGTGCGCATCTTTTCCAGCGAATCCTGAATGAGCAGCTCCGTCTCGGTGTCGATGTTGGCGGTAGCCTCGTCCAGGATCATCACGCTGGGCTTATGGATGATGGTGCGGGCAAAGCTGAGCAGCTGCCGCTGCCCAGCGGAGAAGTTGTTGCCGCGCTCACGCACCTCTTCGTCCAGCCCGTGGTCCAGCTTGTTGATGAACTTGTCGGCATTGACGTAGCGGCAGACCTCCATGATCTCGCTGTCGGGGATACCCTCTTCCCGCAGGACGATGTTGGAGCGG
The DNA here is from genome assembly GCF_010509575.1 of Faecalibacterium duncaniae. Lineage (NCBI taxonomy): Bacteria > Bacillati > Bacillota > Clostridia > Eubacteriales > Oscillospiraceae > Faecalibacterium > Faecalibacterium duncaniae. The sequence goes on from NZ_CP048437.1 coordinate 2,009,968, forward strand.
ATGGTGCCCGAGAACAGGAACACGTCCTGCAGCATCTGGCCGAAGTGCCTGCGCAGGGAGGAGATCTTGATCTTGCGGATGTCGATGCCGTCGATCAGGATCTGGCCCTTCTGGAACTCGTAGTTCCGGCAGATCAGGGAGAGGATGGTGCTCTTGCCGGAGCCGGTGGAACCCACAAAGGCCACGGTCTGGCGGGCATCCACATGGAAGGAAACGCCCTGCAGCACCCACTCGCCGGGAACGTAGCTGAACCACACGTCCCGGAACTCGATCTCGCCCTTCACCTCGTTCAGCTCAATGGCATCGGGGGCATCCTGCATCCTGGGCTGGATGTCCATGATGGAGAACACCTTTTCTGCCGATGCCAGCGCCGACTGCAGCCAGTTGAACTGCTCGGCCAGGTTCTGGATGGGGGTGAAGAACTTGGAGATGTACATATAAAAGGTGACGATAGTGCCGCTGGAAATGGTCTGCCCCAGAAAGCTGACGTTGTTCAGGTGACCCATGCCGCCCAGATAGAACAGGCACAGGATCGAGCTGACATAGAGCATATACACCAGCGGACGGAACACGCTGAACACGAAGATCTGTTCCTGATTGGCCCGGGCCAGCTTCTGGCTCTTCTGGCGGAAGTCCTCCATCTTCTCGTCCTCCCGGCCAAAGATCTGGGTGACCTTGATGCCGGACAGGTTTTCGGACAGATAGGTATTGATATCGGTGGTCGCGTTCTTGAGCTTGCGGTTGGCGCGGCGGGAGAACTTGCGGAAGATGACCGTGAAGATCACGATGAAGGGCACAAAGCAGAGCACCATCAACGTCAGCTCGTAGTTCAGGCAGAGCATGGCCACCAGAATGCCCAGAATGACAAAGCTGTTCTTGGTCAGCTGGACCAAGAGGTTGGTGAACATCATGGAGATGGCGTTGGTATCGTTGGTCACACGGGTGACCAGCTTGCCCACCGGGATCTCGTTGAGCTGCTCGTGTGCCAAAGATTCAATGTGGCTGAACAGATCCTCGCGCAGATCGGAGATGATGCGCTGACCCACCCGCTGCAGGATCACGGCCTGCAGGTAGGTGCTGCCCATGGAGAACACCAGCACGCCTGCATACACTGACACGCCCAGGAAGAGGGCGCGGAGTTCAAACTCCCCGGCCACCAGCTCCTCGATGCGGCCCACGATGAGGGGTGAAATGATATCGTAGGCAATGGAGAAGAGCATCAGCAGGCCCACGATGAGGAATTTGCTCAGGTAGGGCCGGGCATAGCGGGCAAGGCGGCGCATGATCTCGCCGTCCTCCATGTTGCGCTCAAAGCCCATAGCGGTCTTTTTGTCCTTGGCGGCGGCATAAGCTGCCACCAGCAGGGCGGTGATCACGCCGATGACAGCGCCCACCAGAACCAACGGATTCAGATGCATCATGCGTTTTCGCCTCCCTTCGTCTCATCCTCCAGCCGCTGCAGATCGACCATCCGGCGGTACTCCGGGCAGGAAGCATACAGCTGATCATGGGGGCCGACGGCTTCCACCCGGCCCTCGTTGAGGAAGATGATCTTGTCCAGCCGCTCCACCGTGGAAATGCGGTGGGCAATGAGCAGGGTGGTCTTGCCTGCCCGGCTGTTCTTGAGGTTGTCCAGAATGATCTTCTCGGTGCTGGTATCCACCGCCGAGACGGAGTCATCCAGGATCAGGATGGGCGCGTCCTTGAGCAGGGCGCGGGCGATGGAGATGCGCTGTTTCTGGCCGCCGGACACCGTCACGCCGCGTTCGCCCAGAACGGTCTCGTAGCCGTCCTTGAAATCCACGATATTATCCCGCACATCGGCCATGCTTGCCGCCCGCTCGATGTCCTCGGGGGTGGCATCGTCCACACCAAAGGCAATGTTGTGGGCGATGGTGTCCGAGAACAGGAAATTATCCTGCGGAACGTAGGCACAGGCATTGCGCACCGAGTGGATGGAAAGGCTGTTCACATCCCTGCCGTCCACAAACAGGGTTCCGTCCGGCACATTATAGGTGCGCAGCAGCAGGTCCACCAGGGCGGTCTTGCCCGCACCGGTCTTGCCCACGATGCCCACGCTCTCGCCGGGCGCGATGGTAAAGGAGATATCCCGCAGCACATCGTACTCGCCGTCCGGGTAGCGGAAGTTCAGGTGGCGGAACTCGATGCCGCCTTTGGGGTCGGTCAGGTCGGCCACGCCGGGGCGGTCGGCCACATCGATGGGGGCATCCAGCAGCTCGGTGATGCGGTTCAGGGAGGCCTTGCCGCGGCTGGTCTTTTCGATCAGCATGGACACAGCCATGATGGGCCAGACGATGGCCTCAAAGTAGCCGATGTACTCCACCAGCTGGCCGGCGTTGAACCGGCCCTGATAGACCAGATAACCGCCGTAACCCAGAATGATGCAGACCACGGACTCCACGAACAGGGTCACCAGCACCTCCAGCAGGGTGGCGATCTTCGTGTAGGTCACGTTGATCTCCTCGTTTTCCTTGTTCAGCTTCCGGAAGGCCTGCAGTTCCTTGTATTCCTTGACAAAGGCCTTGATGACCGCAATGCCGGAAAAGTTCTCCTGCGCGAAATCGGAAAGGCCGGAGAAGGCCTCCTGCCGCTCCTCCCAGCGCCGGGTCATCACCTTGCTCATCTGGGTGCCGATGGCAAACATGAGCAGCGCCGGGATCAGGGCCAGCAGGGTCAGCCGCACGTCCATGGTCCACATCTTATAAAGAGCCAGCAGACCCAGGGTCAGCGCGTCGAAGAACATCAGCACGCCGTCGCCGAAGCACTCCTGAATGGTGTCCAGGTCGTTGGTGTACAGGCTCATCAGGTTGCCGACCTTGTTCACCTGATAGTACTGCTGGGACAGCCTGCGGCTGTGGTCGAACATCCGCTCCCGCAGGTCTGCCGCGACCCGCACCGCCGAGCCGAAGAAACAGATGCGCCACAAAAAGCGCCCAATGACCATCAGCACCACGATCCAGATCATGGGCAGGCAGATGTGCTGCAGCAGCACCTCTTTGGTAAAGAGCAACGTCTCACCGTTCACCACCACCTGGCCAAGGTTCACCCCGTTGATGACCAGCCGGTAGAGCTGCGGGATCAAAAGCTGGATGTAATCCACCGTCAGCAGGGCGGCAAGGCCCAGCAGCAGTACGGGAGCATGCTTGAGGTAATACCGGTTGATGTACTTTCCGAATATCACTGCGTTTTTCCCTCCTTTTCCAATTCCAAAAAAGCTTTCAATGTACAAAAAAGCCGCTGCATCACACGACGAATCATGTTTTGCAGTGGCTTGTTTGTCTGGAGCGGCCGACGAGGCTCGAACTCGCTACCTCCACCTTGGCAAGGTGGCGCTCTACCAGATGAGCTACGGCCGCATATAAAGTGCCTCCGATCGGAATCGAACCAATGACACGGGGATTTTCAGTCCCCTGCTCTACCGACTGAGCTACAGAGGCATATAAGCTGCTTCCAGAGAAGCAGCAGCGACCCGGATCGGGCTCGAACCGACGACCCCCAGCGTGACAGGCTGGTGCTCTAACCAACTGAGCTACCGGGCCACATGGTGGAAGTTAACGGGCTCGAACCGCTGACCCTCTGCTTGTAAGGCAGATGCTCTCCCAGCTGAGCTAAACTTCCACAAAATGGAGCGGCCGACGAGGCTCGAACTCGCTACCTCCACCTTGGCAAGGTGGCGCTCTACCAGATGAGCTACGGCCGCACATTTCATGTGGTCTGCCGGGGTTTCGCTCCCGGCGACGTTGGCTATTATAGCGTAAAACGCAGGCTTTGTCAACAACAAATTTCCAAAAAATCAGACTTTTTGCAAAACACGCCTGTCTGCGCCTGTTTTTCAAAAACAAAGCCGAAACCGGAATGAAACCGAAATGTTTCAGCTTTGCGGCGGCAGACACAAAGAAAATTCGGTTGCGTTCCCTTCTTAAAGAGGTTATAATAAACTTGTCAAAAAGTTGCACAAAAACACGTCTGCTGTGCCGCGCGGGCGGGCAGACGTATTTTTGTGCCGAGATTTTGCCAGAAAAAGGAGCAACCGCAATGTACAAGATCACTGAAAAGGTCGCGCTGAACCCCACCGTGACAAAGATGGTCATTGAAGCCCCGCTCATTGCCAAAAAGGCAAAGCCGGGCCAGTTCATCATTGTGCGCCCGTTTGAGGACAGCGAGCGCATCCCCCTGACCGTGGCCGGTTACGACCGTGAAAAGGGCACTGTGGATATCATTTTCCAGATCGTGGGCGGCACCACCATGGAGCTGAACAGCCTGAACGCAGGCGACAGCGTCCATGACTTTGTGGGCCCCTTGGGCCGCGCCACCGAGACCGAGGGCCTGAAAAAGGTCTGTGTTGTGGGCGGCGGCGTGGGCTGCGCCATCGCCCTGCCCATTGCCAAGGAGCTGCATGACCAGGGCTGCACCGTCCACAGCGTCATCGGCTTCCGCAATAAGGATCTGCTCATCCTCGAGGACGAGTTCAACGCCTGCAGTGACGAGCTGCGCATTATGACCGATGACGGCAGCTACGGCACCAAGGGTGTGGTCACTGCCGCTCTGGACGAGCTGGTGGCCGCCGGCAACCAGTATGATCTGGTCATCACCATCGGCCCGCTGATCATGATGAAATTCGTCGTCAAGACCTGCCAGAAGCACGGGCTGAAGAGCATTGTCTCCATGAACCCCATTATGATCGATGGCACCGGCATGTGCGGCGGCTGCCGCCTGACCGTGGGCGGCGAGACCAAGTTTGCCTGCGTGGACGGTCCCGACTTTGACGGTGACCTCGTCGATTTCGACGAAGCCATGGCCCGCGGCACCATGTACCGCCCCTTTGAGGCAAAGGCCCGCGAGAAGGCCTGCAATCTGTTCAAGACTGAGGAGGCAAAGTAAGATGGCTTTCAATATGGATCCCAAAAAGTGCCCCATGCCCACCCAGGACCCCAACGTCCGCAACAAGAACTTTGAGGAAGTTGCACTGGGCTATACCGAAGAGATGGCCGTGAACGAGGCAAAGCGCTGCATCCACTGCAAGAATAAGCCCTGCCAGACCGGCTGCCCCGTGGGCATCGATATCCCCGAGTTCATCGGTCATGTGGCCGAGGGCGACTTTGAAGCCGCCTATCAGGTCATTGCCCGCTCCTCCTCCCTGCCCGCCGTCTGCGGCCGTGTCTGCCCCCAGGAGAGCCAGTGCGAGGGCAAGTGCACCCGCGGCATCAAGAACGAGCCCGTGGGCATCGGCCGCCTGGAGCGCTTTGTGGCCGACTGGCACCGTGAAAATGTCCACACCGCCCCCATCGTGCCCGCATGGAACGGCCACAAGGTCGCCATCATCGGCGCTGGCCCTGCCGGTCTGACTGCCGCAGGCGATCTGGCCAAGCTGGGCTATAAGGTCACCGTCTACGAGGCCCTGCATGTGGCCGGCGGCGTGCTGATGTACGGCATCCCCGAGTTCCGTCTGCCCAAGGCCATCGTGCAGCAGGAGATCGACGGCCTGAAGAAGATGGGCGTAGATTTTGAGTGCAACATGGTCATCGGCAAGGTGCTGACCATCGACGAGCTGATGGACGAGTACGGCTACGAGGCCGTGTTCGTTGGCTCCGGTGCCGGTCTGCCCCGCTTCATGGGCATCCCCGGCGAGAGCCTGAAGGGCGTGTACTCCGCCAACGAGTTCCTGACCCGCTCCAACCTGATGAAGGCCTACCTGCCCACCAGCAAGACCCCCATCCGCACCGGCAAAAAGGTGGCCGTTGTGGGCGGCGGCAACGTGGCCATGGATGCTGCCCGCAGCGCCCTGCGTCTGGGTGCTGAGACTGTGTACATCGTCTACCGCCGCGGCATGGCCGAGCTGCCTGCCCGTAAGGAGGAGGTCGAGCACGCCGAGGAAGAGGGCATCATCTTCAAGACCCTGTGCAACCCTGTGGAGATCCACGCCAACGACGAAGGCTTCGTCAAGTCCATCACCTGCATTGAGATGGAGCTGGGTGAGCCCGACGCTTCCGGCCGCCGCCGCCCCATCGAGAAGAAGGGCAGCGAATTCACCATGGATGTGGACACCGTGATCATGAGCCTGGGCACCAGCCCCAACCCCCTGATCCGCTCCACCACTCCCGGCCTGGAGACCAACAAGCACGGCTGCATCGTCACCGAGGGTGACGAGGGCAAGACCAGCCGTGAGGGCGTGTACGCCGGCGGCGATGCCGTGACCGGTGCCGCCACCGTCATCAAGGCCATGGGTGCCGGTAAGGCAGCCGCCAAGGCCATGGACGAGTACATCCAGAATAAGTAACCGTGATCCCTGGCTCCCCTATTAGGAGAGCTCCGCAAGGCGCTGGCACAGCCAGACCGAAGCGGTGAGAGATTCAGCCGACATTCCATTGTGGAGTGTCGGCCTTTTTGTTGTATCCCACTCTTTATGCATCCTGCCCAAAAAACAGAGCAATATTTTGTCGCTCAAACTTGGCGGAATCTGATTGATTTTGACTGAAATTTTGCTATAATAAGGGTACAAGGCGGTCAGAACCCGCCAATGTCAATCAAAATCAATCATATAAATCGAACAAGGGGGAATGTTCCCGATGCTGGCAGAAGAACGATTCAGCCTGATTTTGGATCTGCTGGCGCGGCAGCGCACCGCCACCGTGCAGGAGTTGTGCGAGGCGTTGAATGCAAGCGAATCCACCATCCGGCGCGACCTGAACGAGCTGGACAAGCTGGGCAAACTGAACAAGGTGCACGGCGGGGCCACCCTGCCGGACAGCCCCTTCCGCACCGACGAGCCTACCATGGCCGCCAAGGAAGAGCTGGCCGTCAGTCAGAAGCAGAGCATCGCCCAGGCGGCGGCAGAACTGATCCTGCCGGAAGATTTCATCTATCTGGATGCAGGCTCCAGCACGCTGGCTCTGGCACGGGCGCTGAGCGGCCCGGCCCTGAACGCCAGCTATGTGACCAACGGCGTGGCCCACGCCCGCCTGCTGGCCCAGAAAGGCTGCCGGGTGTTCCTGCCCGGCGGGCTGCTGCGGCCCCAGACCGAGGCCATCATCGGGGCGGCTGCGCTGACTGCCATCCAGCAGTACAATTTCACCAAAGCCTTCATGGGAGCCAATGGCGTGGCGCTGGGTTCCGGCTTTACCACCCCAGACCCCGAGGAGGCAGCCGTCAAGGCTGCGGCTCTCCACCGGGCGCGGGAAGCGTGGTTCCTGGTGGACGACACCAAATTCGCGCAGGTCTACCCCGCCGTCATCTGTGATCTGCACAGCGGTGCCATCCTGACGAACCGGTGCCCCAACCCCAAATACCGGCAATACACTCTGATAAAGGAGACCGAGGTATGATCTACACTGTAACGTTCAATCCTGCCATCGATTATGTCGTCCGTCTCGACAGGCCCCTTGAGGTGGGCGAGGTGAACCGCGCCGCCGGGGAGGACTGCGTGCTGGGCGGCAAGGGCATCAATGTTTCCGGCGTGCTCCGGGAGCTGGGCTGTGAGAGCGTGGCTCTGGGCTTTGTGGCCGGTGAGACCGGTGCCTGGCTGGAGCGGGGTCTGGCCGCGCAGGGGCTCCGGACCGATTTCATCCATCTGGCCGAGGGCATGACCCGCATCAACGTCAAGATCAAGGCGGGCACCGAGACTGAGCTGAACGGCGCAGGCCCCAGCATCCCGGAAAGTGCCATGCAGCAGCTGGAAGCCCAGCTGGACACCCTGCAGCCTGACGACATCCTCATTCTGGCGGGCAGCATCCCCAAGAGCCTTTCCCAGAGCACCTACGAGCGGCTGCTGGCAGGGCTGGAGGGCCACGGCGTGCGGGCCGTGGTGGATGCCACCCAGGATCTGCTGGTCAACGTCCTCCCCTATCACCCCTTCCTGATCAAGCCCAACGATCACGAGCTGGGCGAGATCGTGGGCCGGGAGCTGAAAACGGACGAAGAGATCACCGCCGCCGCCCGCGCTCTGCAGGAAAAGGGTGCCCGAAACGTGCTGGTGAGCATGGCCGGGAACGGCGCTCTGCTGGTGGATGAGCACGGCGAGGTGCACCGCATCGGCTGCCCCAAAGGCAAGGTCGTGAACAGCGTGGGCGCAGGCGACAGCATGGTGGCCGGTTTTGTGGCAGGTTATCTGCAAAGCGGCAGCTATGAGCAGGCCCTCAGGCTGGGCACCGCCTGCGGCAGTGCCACCGCGTTCAGCCTTGGGCTGGCAACGAAAGAAAAGATCGAAGAATTGTTTGGTCAAATTTAAGGCAGCTCACCCTCTCCGTCATTGCTGACGCAATGCCACCTCCCCCAAAGTGGGAGGTCTTGACAGTCATTGCTATGTTGATGGTTTTGCCAAGGGCTCTCCCTTCGGGAGAGCTGGACGCGAAGCGGCCTGAGAGGGTGAGGACGCTACGAGAGAAAGGAGAACCCTTATGCGCATTACGGAATTATTCACCGCAAAGTCCATCGAGCTGGATTCTGCGGCCTCCAACCGGGACGAGATCCTCTCCCGGCTGGTAGAACTGCAGGCCACCCACGGCAACATCACCGACACAGAAGCCTACAAGAAGGCGCTCTACGCCCGGGAGGATGAGGCCTCCACCTACGTGGACAACGGCATCACCGTTCCCCACGCCAAGACGAATGTGGTCACCCGGCCCAGCCTGGCCGCCCTGCGTCTGAGCACCCCGGTGCAGTACAACGCCGAGGATGACGGCAAGACCGACCTGCTCTTTGCCATTGCAGCCCCCGAAAACGGCAGCCTGCATGTGGATATGCTGGCCCGCATGATGCAGATGCTGATGAACGAGGACTTTGTGGAAAAGCTGAAGGCCGCCAGGACCCCCGCCGAATTCCTTGCCCTCATCGACGCACAGGAGGAGGCCCAGTTCGGTGAGGAGAGCTTCACCCAGCAGGTCATCCCCCAGAGCGGCTACCGCATTCTGGCCGTGACCGCCTGCCCCAACGGCATTGCCCACACCTACATGGCCGCCGAGGCGCTGGCCAAGGCCGGTGACAAGCTGGACCTGCCCACCAAGGTGGAGACCAACGGCTCCGATGGTGCCAAGAACGTGCTGACCCGCGCCGAGATCGCAGCCTGTGACGGCATCATCGTGGCTGCAGACAAGAATGTGGAGACCGCCCGCTTTGACGGCAAGCCCGTGCTGTTTGCCCGGGTGGATGACGGCATCCACAAGCCCGAGGAGCTGCTGAAAAAGGTGGCCCACGGCGAAGTTCCCGTGTATCACGCCAAGGGCGGTGCCGCCGCTGCCGAGGAGGAGACCTCCGGCGACAGCTTTGGCCGCAAGGTGTACAAAGACCTGATGAACGGCGTGTCTCACATGCTGCCCTTTGTGGTGGGCGGCGGCATTATGATCGCGCTGGCCTTCCTGCTGGACGATTACACCATCGACCCCTCCAACTTTGGCATGAACACCCCCATCGCCTCCTTCTTCAAGACGGTGGGCAGCGCCGCCTTTGGCTACATGCTTCCCATTCTGGCAGGTTTCATCGCCATGTCCATCGCCGACCGTCCCGGCCTGGCCGTGGGCTTTGCGGGCGGCGTGCTGGCCATGAACGGCACCAACTTTGCAGGCCTTGCCAACGGTGAGACCACCGGCATTTCCGGCGGTTTTCTGGCCGCTCTGCTGGCCGGTTTCGTGGCCGGTTATGTGGTCGAGTTCCTGAAGAAGATCACCGAAAAGCTCCCCGCCAGCCTGAACGGCATCCGCCCCATGCTGATCTACCCGCTGGGCGGCATCCTCATCATCGGTGCCGTGATGTGCGGCATCAACCCGGTCATGGGCATGATCAACACCGCCATGACCAACTGCCTCAACGCCATGGGCGGCACCTCCAAAGTCCTGCTGGGTGCCATCGTTGCCGGTATGATGAGCATTGACATGGGCGGCCCCTTCAACAAGGCTGCCTACGTCTTTGGCACTGCCGCACTGGCCTCCGGCAACTACGAGGTCATGGCTGCTGTCATGGTGGGCGGCATGGTTCCTCCCATCGCGATCGCCCTCTCCACCACCTTCTGCCCCAAGAAGTGGACCCCTGACGAGCGCCGCAACGGCATTGTGAACTACGTCATGGGCCTGTGCTTCGTCACCGAGGGTGCCATCCCCTACGCCGCCGCCGACCCGCTGCGCGTCCTGCCCAGCTGTGTGGCCGGTGCCGCGCTGGCCGGTGCCCTCTCCATGACCTTCGGCTGCGCCCTGCGCGCTCCCCACGGCGGCATCTTCGTGTTCCCCGTGGTCGATCATGCCCTGCTCTACTGCGTGGCTCTGGCCGCTGGCAGCGTGGTGGGTGCCGTGATCCTGAGCCTGCTCAAGAAGGACCGCACCGACGCAGCCTGATCTGCCATTCTCCTTCTTCCTTTACCATATAAAAAGGGCCCGTCTGCGCGCACCAAAATGCGGCAGGCGGGCCCTTTCGTGCTTATCCCTTGATGATCCGGAGCAGGGTCTTGTCCAGCTGGATGGTGCGGTTCCAGGGGTTCAGGATGATGCCCTGGATCTCCGGCACCTGCAGTGCGGCATCCAACAGCTTTTCAAACTCCACCAGAAAGGTGGACTGCACCGCTTCCGCGCCCTTCATCTCCTCTTCAAAGCTGGTAAAGGCATACCACCAGCTGGCCCCATCGGCCGTGCGGAGGGCCCGCAGCTGCATCTGCTCACCGGCCGGGTTCGGCTCCACCGCCACCACGACCTGTCCGTTTTCCCGCATCCGCCGCCGGATCACGGTCAGGGTATGCGCCAGCTGCTCCTGTGTAGGCTCCTGCTGTAACTGGCAGACCGCCTGTTCGATCTTTTCGTTGCCATTCAGGCCCTCGTCCTTCTTCTGTGCCATAAGCTCTCCCATTCTTTTTGTTGTATTTTATGCTTGTATTATATCCGGACTTTACGAAAAATGGAAGCGCAGGCCAGAGATTCTTTCTTTTTTCGTCTGCTTTCGGGTGTTTTTTCAAAAATCAGTAGCCCCCGCCCAGAAAAAGTGTTACAATGTCTTCGTCTGGTATCATTTCAGAAACGACAGGACGCGCCGTTTTCCGTGAGCCGTTTTGTCGGAATGGGAGAGATAATGTAATGAAACGAATCCTTCGTTCTGCCGTCAGTCTGCTGCTGTGCGCCGCCGTGGCGCTGGGCGGCACTGCCTGCGGCCGAAGCAAGCTGCCCACCACCATCACGATCTGGACCTACTACAACGGCGATCAGCTGGAATGCTTCAACCAGCTGGTGGAGCAGTTCAACTCCACCGTGGGCAAAGAGAAGAACATCCGGGTCGAAAGCTCCAGTCAGGGCAGCGTGAACGACCTGGAGACCAGCGTGCTGGCCGCCGCCGAGGGCAAGGTGGGTGCCGAAAAGCTCCCCAACATCGTCTCCTCCTACGCAGACACCGCCTTTACGCTGGATCAGATGGGCCTTGCCGTTGACCTGAGCCCCTACCTGACCGAAAAAGAGAAGTCTGCCTATATCGCCGGTTTTCTCGAAGAGGGCGACCTGATGAACAACGGGGAGCTCAAGGTCTTTCCCATAGCAAAATCCACTGAGCTGCTCTACCTGAACGTCACCGACTTTGTCCCCTTTGCCGAGGCCACAGGCGTGACCTATGCGGATCTTTCCACCGTGGAGGGGCTGAACGAGGCCGCACACAAATACTACGACTGGACCGATGCCCAGACGGCTGCGCCCAACGACGGCAAGGCCCTGTATGGCCGCGACGCGCTGACCAATTACCTGCTCTGCGGCGCACAGGAACTGGGTACGACCATCTTTGATGCCGAGAACGGCGTGATGACCCTGCACTTTGACAAGCCGACCCTCCGCAAGCTGTGGGATAACTACTATGTCCCCTACATCAAGGGCTGGTGCAGTGCCAGCGGCAAGTTCCGCAGCGACGATATCAAGATCGGCAGCCTGCTGGCCTATGTCGGTTCCTCCTCCAGCGCTTCCTTCTTCCCCACCCAGGTGCTGACCAGCGACACCGAGAGCCACGGCATCGAAATGGCCGCGCTGCCCTGCCCCAGCTTTGCAGGCTGTGAGCCGGTGGCCGTCCAGCAGGGGGCCGGCATGGTAGTCATCCCGGGCACCGAGGACGAGATCAGTGCCTGCGTTGCCTTCCTGAAATGGTTCACCCAGCCAGAAAACAACCTGCAGTTCTCGGTGCAGTCCGGCTATATGCCCGTGACCTATGCCGCCAACAGCATATCCGCCCTTGAGAACAGCGGCCTGACGGTCTCCGAGAGTATCCACAAAGTGCTGAGCCTGTCCATTGATGCCATCGATCGCAGCAAGCTCTACACCACCCATGCCTTCCCGGATGCCCTGCGCGCCCGCAATACCCTGCAGTACGCGCTGGAGGACCTTGTCACTGCCGACCGTTCCACGGTGCTGGAGCGGCTGGCTGCCGGGCAGACCCCCGAGGAAGCCGAAGCCGAGTTCCTGACCGACGCCTATTTTGATGCCTGGTACGACCAGACTCTGGCCGCTCTCAGCGCCTTTGCGGGCTGAGATGCCCTTGGAACAACCACAAAAGGAGAGACTCTCAGATGCAGAACCGCAAGCCGCACAGTCAGAAGGCCCCTCAGACGGGCCATTCTATCTTCGGCACCATCCTTTTCTCCCTGCTGGCTGTGCTGGCGGTGGAGTTCCTGCTGCTGACCTTTGCCGTCCACGTCACCCGGCTTGGCCCCCAGCTGAACCAGAACGCCGAGGATATCCTTGCCATGCAGGTGGACAACCGCAGCCGGTATCTTCAGTCCATCTTCCACGATGCACAGGAGCTGACCAGCCTTTCCGATGCCATCAATGGCCTGACCCAGCAGCTTCTGGACGAGGGAGAGATCAGTCTGAGCACGCTGGACAGCAGCAGCGACGCGGCCTATCCCCTGCTGGAAGCCGCCGCGCCGGAGCTCATCAGCACCCTGCGCATCAAGTCGGTGACCGGCGTGTTCCTTATCCTGAACACCCATGATCTGGACAGGCGGAAGCAGGACAGCCTCATGCCCGCCATCTACCTGCGGGATCTCGACCCGGATGCCGCTCCCTCCCAGCGCAACGCCGACCTGACCTTCGTGCGGGCACCGGCCCAGCTGGTGCAGTCCCTCTCCATTGCCACGGACAACAGCTGGGCCCCCACCATCCGCTACCGGGCACTGGGAAACCAGGGCTTCCTTTATCCCCCTTTCCAAGCCGCCTATAAAGACGGAGCCAGCCTTGCCGCCTCCGATTATGGCCACTGGACCTCACAATCCTATCTGGTGCCCGGGGACACCCACGAGGCCATTGCCTACAGCCAGCCCCTGATCCTGCCGGACGGCACCGTTTACGGCGTGATCGGCGTGGAACTGCTGGCCGACTACCTGTGGGAGAACCTGCCCTGCTCTGAGCTGCAGAACAACGGCACCTATTTCCTTGCCGTGACCGATACGGAGGAGCTCTCTGCCTCCGAACTGCAGCTGCGTCCGGTGCTCCGTTCCCACTGCGACGGGCAGCCGGGTTCTGCGGACGAAAGCCTTACGCTGCGCCTCCACAGTGCCCATACCCACCGCTACCTCTTCAGCAATGCCCTTTACATTGCTTCGGTCTCCCCCTTGAACCTCTACAGCCGGAACGCCCCTTTCTCGGGCAAGCACTGGCTTCTCGTGGGCTCCGTTCCCGCGGTGCAGCTCTTTGCTTTCGCCCAGCGGCTGAAGCAGCTGTTCTCCTTCATCATGCTGATCACGCTGGCCGTTGGCTTTGTTTGCAGCTGGCTGATCAGCAGGCGGCTGGCCCGGCCCGTTGCCAAGCTCTCGGCTGAGGTAGCCGCGGCCGAAGCGGATTCCTCCGCCATCCCGCATCTGTCCGCCACCGGCATCCGGGAGCTGGATCAGTTCTCCTCTTCCTTTACCCAGCTGAGCAAAGACGTGCTGGACTCCTCCACCCGCTTTTTGCGCATTATGAAATTGGCCAGTGCGGAGCTGGGCGGCTATGAGCTGCGCGATGACAGTGTTTATGTGACCGACAACTTCTTCTCCATGCTGGGCCTTGCACAGGAGCAGCCAGATCCGCTCACGCCAAAGGCTTTCCGCGCCCTGATGGGCACACTGGAGCAGCGGTGGTTCTACCGCCTGTCCCCGGCCAACAACAAGGTCTTTGCCATCCCCCAGCCCGACGGCAGCACCCACTACATCACCCTGCGCATCACCCATATCCTGGGCGAAAGCGCCTCCGAGGTGGGTCTTGCTGAGGATATGACCACCACGGTGCTGGAGCAGCAGCGCATTGAGCACGAGCGCGATTACGACACCCTGACCGGCCTGTACCGCCGCCGTGCCTTTGACCGCGCCTGTGACGCGCTGTTCCAGCAGCCCGAAAAGCTGGGCTGTGCCGCCCTGCTGATGATGGATCTGGACAACCTCAAGCAGATCAACGACACCTACGGCCACGACTGGGGCGACCAGTACATCCGCCAGACCGGCCAGTGCTTTGCGGCCAATACGCCCGCCAGCACCATCTGCTCCCGCCTTTCGGGCGATGAATTCCTGATCTTCTTCTATGGCTATCAGGATCAGGCACAGCTCCGCGCCCAGCTGGAGCTGCTGAGTGCCGCCCTGCAGCGCAGCGTGTCCATCCTGCCCAACGGCAAGCAGCTGCACATCAGCATCTCGGGCGGCATTGCCTGGTACCCCACGGACGGCCACGACCTGCTCACCCTGAAAAAATATGCCGACTTTGCCATGTATCAGGTCAAGCATTCCCACAAGGGCCGCATGTGTGATTTTGATATCGGCAGCTACCATCAGGAGGCATACGCCGCCCAGACCCAGCAGGACTTTGAGCTCCTGCTGCAGGAGGAGCTGGTGTCCTACCACTTCCAGCCCATCTACTCTGCCCGCAGCGGCCGGGTCGCAGCCTACGAGGCCCTCATGCGGGTCGATCTGCCCACCCTGCACTCCCCCGCTCAGGTCATGCAGCTGGCCCATGAGACAGGCCGCCTGTATGAGATTGAACGGATCACGGTGTTCCATTCCAGCGAGATCTTCCAGCGCATGCAGGCACAGGGCCTGCTCCAGAGCGATGCCCTGCTCTTCATCAACTCCATCGCCAATGTCAGCCTGACGGTTGAGGATGTGGAGGAATATGCTCAGCGCTACCCCGAGCTGCTCAAGCGGCTGGTGGTGGAGATCACCGAACAGGAAGATCTGGACCGCGCATGTCTGGAACGGAAGCGGAACATTCCGGGCTTCTCCGGCTCCTTTGCGCTGGATGACTACGGCAGCGGCTACAGCAACGAGCTGAACCTGCTGGAGCTCTCGCCCCGGTATATCAAGATCGACATTTCCATTGTGCGCGGGATCGACACCGACCGCGACAAGCAGCAGATTGTCTCCAACATTGTGGCTTACGCGCACGCACGCAGTATGCAACTCATCGCCGAGGGCATTGAGACCGAGGCCCAGCTGCGCACCGTCATCGGTCTGGGCGTGGACCTGCTGCAGGGCTATTACCTCAGCCGCCCCGCCGCAGTGCCCGCCCCCATTGCACCGGCAGCGCAGACGGTGATCGACCAGCTCGAACACCAGCGGTTCAATCCTCTCGGTTTATGATCTTTCCGGCTCCCCTGTGGGGGAGCCTTTTGTGACCCCATTCAGAGAAAGGAGACACGATGAACCACGAATCCAGTTCCGCTCTCCCCGCCGCCATCCGGGTGCGGGGCGCGCGGGTGCACAACCTGAAGAACATCGATGTAGATGTGCCGCTCCACAAGATCGTCGGCATTGCGGGCGTGTCCGGTTCCGGCAAGTCCTCGCTGGCGCTGGGTGTCCTCTACGCCGAGGGCTCCCGCCGCTATCTGGAGGCCCTTTCCACCTATACCCGCCGCCGGATGACCCAGGCCGAAAAGGCGCAGGTAGACGAGATCCGCTATGTTCCCGCCGCACTGGCCCTCCACCAGCGGCCCGGCGTGCCCGGGATGCGTTCCACCTTTGGCACCATGACCGAGCTTTTGAACAGCCTGCGGCTGATGTTCTCCCGGCTGTCCCACTACCCCTGCCCCAGCTGCGGCTGCATGGTGCCGCCCAGCCTGAACATTGCGGCCGAGATCCCGCTCTACTGCCCCCGGTGCGGCGCACAGGTGCCGGTGCTGGGCGCGGAGCAGTTTGCCTTTAACAGCACCGGAGCCTGCCCAGACTGCGAGGGCACCGGCATCGTGCGGGTGGTGGACGAATCCACTCTGGTGCCGGACGAGAGCCTTTCCATCAACGAGGGCGCGGTGCTGCCCTGGCAGACCCTGATGTGGTCGCTGATGAAGGAGATCGCCGAAAAGATGGGCGTGCGCACCAACGTTCCCTTCCGGGAGCTGACCCCGGAAGAGCGCGACATGGTGTTCCACGGCCCCGCCAAAAAAGTGCATCTGCTCTACCAGAACAGCAAGACCGGCGCGGCGGGCGAAATGGATTTCACCTACTTCAACGCTGTTTATACCGTAGAGAACGCTCTTGCCAAGGTGACGGATGAAAAGGGCATGAAGCGGGTGGAGCGGTTCCTGAAGCAGGGCCCCTGCCCCGCGTGCGGCGGCTCCCGCCTGAACGCCGCGGCCCGGGCTCCCCGGCTGCGGGGCATCGGGCTGGCCGATGCCTGCCGCATGACGCTGGACACGCTGGTACAGTGGGTGGAGGGGGTGCCCGCCTCCCTGCCCGTGGAGATGCGCCCCATGGCTGAAAGCATCTGCGAGTCCTTTCAGGCCACCGCTGCCCGCCTGCTGGATCTGGGGCTGGGCTACCTCTCCCTTGACCGGGAGGCTGCCACCCTTTCCACAGGGGAGCGCCAGCGGGTGCAGCTGGCCCGCTCGGTGCGCAACCGCACCACCGGCGTACTCTATGTGCTGGACGAGCCCTCCATCGGTCTGCACCCCTCCAACATCGAGGGCCTGCGGGGCGTGATGCATGACCTGATCGCGGACGGCAACTCCATTGTGCTGGTGGATCACGACACCGAGATCCTGCGGGATGCCGACTGGCTCATTGAGATGGGCCCCGGTGCCGGTGAAAACGGCGGCACCATCCTGACGCAGGGCACTGTGGAGCAGGTGGCCCAAAGCCCGGCTTCCCGCATCGGGCCCTTCCTTGCCGACCTGCACACCCTCTCAGCCCGCACCCGCACCCCGGAGGCGGAGCTCTTTGCGCTGGGCACCATCACCCTGCGCACCCGGGCCATCCACACCGTCAAGCCGCTGGAAGTCCGGCTGCCCAAGGGGCGGCTCATTGCAGTGACCGGCGTGTCCGGTTCCGGCAAGACCACGCTGGTGCTGGAAAGCCTGATCCCCGCGCTGGAGGCCGCCGCCAAGGGCGAAGCTCTGCCCGCCCATGTGGAAAGCATCACTGCACCGGGCATTGCGCAGGTCAAGCTCATTGACGCAACACCCATCGGCATCAATGTGCGGTCCACGGTGGCCACCTATGCCAATGTCCACGATGAACTGCGCAAGATCTACGCCCGCTCCCCCCTTGCCAGGGAGAAGGGCTACAAGGCGGGCGATTTTTCCTACAACACGGGCCGCCTGCGCTGCCCCGGCTGCGACGGCACCGGCACCATCAGCCTGGACATCCAGTTCCTGCCGGATGTGGAGATTACCTGCCCGGATTGCGGCGGCTCCCGCTACCAGAAGGATGCCGCCACCCTCTACCGCACCCGGAAGGACGGCACCCAGGCCGAGAGCCTGCCCCGCCTGATGGAGATGAGCGTGGACGAAGCCCTTGCCGCCTGTTCCGACCTCAAGCTGGTGGCCAGCCGGCTGCAGACCCTTTCCAGCCTGGGGCTGGGCTACCTGACTCTGGGCGAGGCCACCCCCAGCCTTTCGGGCGGGGAGGCCCAGCGGCTCAAGCTCGCCAGCGAGATGGGCAAAGGGCAGGCTGACACCGTGTTTGTATTCGATGAACCCACCATCGGCCTGCACCCGCTGGATGTGCGCACTCTGCTGGGCGTGTTCCAGCGCCTCATTGACAGCGGGGCCACTGTGGTGGTCATTGAGCACGATCTGGATGTGATCCGCAACGCCGACTATCTCGTGGACCTTGGCCCCGGCGGCGGTGAGAGCGGCGGACGCATCGTGGCCTGCGGCACACCGGAGCAGGTGGCCGCCGATCCCGCCAGCATCACCGGAAAATATCTGCACCTGTAACCAAAAGAGGGACCCCGCCCAACGGCGAGGTCCCTCTGACATTTTATAACAAATTTTAGGTATCCTGCAGTTCCCCGCGGCTGGCGGCCTTGAGGTAAGCAAAGATGAAGCCGTCCAGATCACCATCCATCACGGCATCGACATTGCCGGTCTCGTAGTTGGTGCGGTGATCCTTGACCATGGTGTAGGGCATGAACACATAGCTGCGGATCTGGTGGCCCCAGGCGATCTCATTCTGCACGCCCTTGATGTCGTCGATCTTGTCCATGTGCTGCTGCTTTGCGATCTGATACAGCTTTGCCTTCAGCATTTCCATGGCGTAGTCACGGTTCTGGAACTGGCTGCGCTGGGTCTGGCAGCTGACCACGACGCCGGTGGGCTTGTGGATCAGACGGACAGCGGAAGAGGTCTTGTTGATGTGCTGGCCGCCGGCACCGGAGGAGCGGAACACCTGCATCTCGATGTCCTCAGGGCGGATGTCCACCTGAATGGTGTTGTCCAGCTCAGGCATCACTTCCAGAGAAGCAAAGCTGGTCTGGCGGCGGGCGTTGGCATCAAAGGGGGATACGCGGACCAGACGGTGCACGCCGTTCTCGCTCTTGAGCAGGCCATAGGCGTTGGCACCCTTGACCATCATGGAAGCGCTCTTCATACCGGCCTCGTCGCCGTCCTGATAATCCAGCACCTCCACGGTCATGCCGTGTGCCTGTGCCCACTTGTTGTACATGCGGTACAGCATCTCGGCCCAGTCCTGCGCCTCGGTGCCGCCGGTACCGGCGTGGAAGGTCAGGATCGCATTGCTGTGGTCGTACTCACCGTTCAGCATGGTCATCAGCTGCAGCTCGTCCACGGCCTTGCCCACGGCGTTCACGGCTTCCTCTGCCTCGGGCACCATATCGGGGTCGTACTCCTCGTCCAGCATCACCAGCATGGTCTCGGCATCATCGTACAGGCCCTGCAGCTTTTCAAAGCGGTTCAGCTTGCCCTTCAGGTCGCCCACTTCATCAAAGACCTTCTTGCTCAGCTCAGCGTCATCGTAAAAGCCGGGGCGGCTCATGGTGTGCTCCAGCTCCTGCACGCGCTTGCGGGAAGCGTCGATGGCCAGCGCTTCCTCCAGGTCCTTCACAGCGGTGCCGTAATCGGCCAGCTGCACTTTCAGTTCGTCAGTAGTAATCATATTTTAAGAATCCCTCAAAAGATACAGTTTATACACAGATACTTCATTAGTATACCCAGAATCCATGATAAAGTAAAGAGGAAAAATACTCAACCTACTGGAATTTTGAAGATTTTTGCCTTTTCTTTTCTCTTTTAAGGGAGTATAATAAGTTCAACTAGCATACCGGGAGGATCTTATGCCCAAATATTATGGCTGCCCCTGTGAGGGCTGCGGCAAGCCGCTGACACTGCAGGACGACATCGTTGTCTGCCCCGACTGCGGCGCGCCTTATCACCGCGATTGTTACGAAAAGCTCGGCCGCTGCATCCATGCCCCGGCCCACGCCGCCGGATACGAGTGGAAGTTCCCTTATCAGGAAAGTGAGCTGTGCACCTGCCCTGCCTGCGGCGAGCGCACCCTGCGCAGTGAATCTGTCTGCCGCTGCTGCGGTGCGGCCCTGCCCCCGGAGGGGGCACAGGAGCCCGCAGACCGTGTTGATTCGGATGAGCACAGCGAGGAGTTTGATTACTCCACCTTTTACCGCCAGTTCCAGGAGACCGGAGCCCCGCAGGTAGACCCGCTGCGTCAGACCTATCAGGCGGCTTTTGGCAAGGAAGAGGTCATGGACGGCATCCCCTGCAAGGACTGGGCGGATTTCATCGGCCCGGCTTCCCCTGCCTACCTGAGCGCCTACTGCCGGATGCAGCTGTCCCACACCAAGACCTCCATGAGCTTTTCGGCCATGCTGTTCGGCCCGTTCTATTTCTTCTACCGCAAGGCGTGGAAGCCCGCGTTCGCCTTTCTTGCCGCCGAGCTGGTGCTGGCCCTGCCCACCTTCATTGACCTTTTGCAGATCACGGACAGCAGCCTGGCCCCGGGGCTTTCCACCTCCACCCTGCTCACCCTTTCCCGGGTCTGCTCGGTGCTCAGCTTCCTGCTGATGATCGTGCGCGGCCTGTATGGCAAGTGGCTCTACCGCCAGAGTGCCGCCGAGAAGATCCGCCGCATCCGCGCGGAGTTCCCGGACGCGGCACAGCGCAAAGCCGTGCTCTGCGCTCAGGGCGGCACCAGCTGGGCCGCCGTGCTCGGCTGTCTGGTCCTGCTCATGGTCATCGGCAGCGCGTTCACCCTGCTGCTTGGCCCCAATGTGGATGCCCTGATCCATCTGGTCTACGGCTGAGCGTTCAGCCTGAAATGATATGATGAAGGAGTTCCGAACCATGAAAAAAGTTACGAAGGCTGTCATCCCTGCCGCTGGTCTGGGCACCCGTGTGCTGCCCGCCACCAAGGCCATGCCCAAGGGGATGCTCCCCATCGTGGATAAGCCCGCCATCCAGTATCTGGTGGAGGAAGCCGTCAAGTCCGGCATCACAGACATTCTGATCATTCTGGGCCGCAACCAGAGCATCATTGAGGATCACTTTGACCGCAGCCCCGAGCTGGAAGAAAAGCTGGCCGCCCCCGGCAAGGAAAAGATGCTGGAGGAGTGCCTGGGCATCTCGAACCTTGCCAACATCTTCTTTGTGCGCCAGAAGCAGACGCTGGGCCTGGGCCACGCCGTGAGCATGGCAAAGGCCTTTACCGGTGACGATCCGTTCGTGGTCATCTACGGCGACGACGTGATCTGGGGCGAGGATCCTGTCTGCGCCCAGCTCATCCGCGCCTATGAGGAGTTCGGCCGCCCGGCTGCCGGTGTCTCCGCTGTGCCCTGGGCCGATGTGAGCCGCTACTGCAGCCTGAAGACCACCCCCATCCACGACAACTATTTCTTTGTGGATGACATGATCGAGAAGCCCAAGAAGGGCCAGGAGTTCAGCAACTACTCCATTCTGGGCCGTGTGTTGCTGACCCCTGAGATCTACGATATCCTCGCCCACACCAAACCCGGTGCAGGCGGCGAGATCCAGCTGACCGATGCCATGGCCGAGTATGCCCGCAACTGCGGCGGCATGACCGCTGTGGAGTTCACCGGCACCCACTACGACATGGGCAACAAGCTCCGCGTGGTGGAGGCTCAGGTGGAGCTGGCATTGCAGCACCCCGAGATCGGCGAGGCTTTCCGCGCCTATCTGAAGGAGTTCTGCAAAACCCTGTAATATTCCGCTTCTTTTCCATGACCCAAGACCGCTCTGCCGCCGGGCAGGGCGGTCTTTTGCTGCAATAACCCCGGCAAGGAATTGGTTGATACAAAACAGTTCCTGCGGTATACTGGAGATGAATATTTTTTTTGTAAAGATCGTGTCAAAGAGAAAGCGAGGTATTTTCATGGCAAATGCCGACCGCAGCGCGGAGCAGTTCCGCAAAATGACGGAGACCCCCATCCCGAAATTGATCCTGAGTCTGGCGGCTCCCACGATATTGAGCATGCTCATCACCAGCATCTACAATCTGGCCGACACCTTTTTTGTGGGCCAGATCTCCACCAGCGCATCCGGTGCGGTGGGCATCGTTTCCAGCCTGATGGCCATTCTCCAGGCGCTGGGCTTCATGCTGGGCCACGGCTCCGGCAGCATCATCAGCCGCAGCCTGGGCAGCCAGAACACCGATGCCGCCACCCGGTTTGCTTCCACCAGCTTCTTCACAGCGCTGGTGTTCGGCGGCATCATCACAGCGGCGGGCCTGCTCACCCTGCCCGATTTTATGATGCTGCTGGGCAGCACCGAGACCATCCTGCCCCATGCCTGTGCCTACGCGCGGTACATCCTGCTGGCCGCTCCCATTATGATGTCCAGTCTGGTGATGAACAACATCCTGCGCTATGAGGGCAAGGCCAGCTTTGCCATGATCGGCCTGGTCACCGGCGGCCTGCTGAACATCGCGCTGGACCCGCTGTTCATCTTTGGGCTGGGCATGGGCACCGCCGGTGCGGGCCTTGCCACGGCCCTGAGCCAGACCATCAGCTTCTGCATCCTACTGTCCATGTTCCTGCGGGGCAAAACGGTCAGCCAGTTCCGGATCACGGCAGTCACCCACAGCCCGGCGGAGTTCGGCACCATCCTGATGACTGGTATGCCCAGCTTTGGCCGTCAGGGCCTGAACAGCATTGGCGGAATGCTGCTGAACATCGCCGCCCGGGGCTATGGCGACGCTGCTGTGGCCGGCATGAGCATCGTTTCTCGCATCTTCATGTTCATCATCTCGGTGGCCATCGGCACCGGGCAGGGTTTTCAGCCGGTGGCAGGCTTCAACTATGGTGCCCAAAAGTACCGCCGGGTGCAGCAGGCCTGCCTGTTCACCATGGCAGCCAGCTTCTGCTTCCTCTCTGTCATTCTTACCGTCTGCTGGTTCAATGCCGAGACCCTCATCCGCCTTTTCCGCGATGATCCCGAAGTCACCGCCGTGGCCCTGCCTGCCTTCCGCTACCAGTGCTTTGCCATGCTGCTGCAGCCCGTGATCGTGGCAGGCAACATGCTGTTCCAGTCCATCGGCAAATCGGGCCGGGCCACCTTTCTGGCCTGCTGCCGTCAGGGCGTGTTCTTCATCCCGCTTATCCTCACCCTGCCCCGGGCCTTTGGGCTGCTGGGTGTTGAGATCTGCCAGCCCATCGCCGATGTGCTGACCTTCTTTGTCACCGTGCCCTTCCTCTTCCCCTTCCTGCGTCAGCTGGTGCGGATGGACGAAGCTGAGGCTGCCGAGGTCTGAGCAAACCCTGTAACAAAACTGTAACCATAACCGGACGTTCGATTGCAATTGAACGTCCGGTTTATTCGTATTATAATCAGAATAGGAAAGTTAAATTCTGCCAAACCTGTGAGGTACGCTTATGAAACGTTCTGTTCTCCGCATCGGCTGTGCAGTGCTCAGCCTGTCTGCCGCGGCAGGGCTGCTGGCCTCCTGCTCCCTGCTGCCTCCGGCCTCGCCCCTGCCCGATTCCAAGCCCGCGCAGGCTGAGGAAACGCCCGGCCCCGCTGCAGCTCCACTGGACGACGGCAAGCTGCGCATCCTGTACAGCAACGGCTCCAACGGCGGCAATACCGTGCTCTGCGGCAATACCGTGTTGTATCAGGCCGCCAGCAGCGAGACCGTGTATCTGGTGCCGGATACCCTGACCGGCACCGTGCGGTACTATCTGCGGCAGTGGTCAGCCCCCGGCACCCCCACCGGGCGGGCAACCGCCCTGTGCGACCGCAGCGGCAAGGAGATCCTGACCTTTGACCGTGCCTACGATGCCGTCCTGACCGGCAGCCTGCTGGTCCTGACCGCACCGGAACAGATGGCCTATGCCCCCTGCAACAACCACGCCGCAGGCGATTGCCGGGTGATCGACCTTGCCACGGGCGAGGAACTGGCTGTGCCCGAAAACGCCTACGGATGCAGCATAGCAGGCAGCTATCTGGCCTTTGCAGTCTGCAATGTCCCGGCAGACTATGTGCCGGAAAACGAATGGGGCGATGATCTGACCGCCTACTGCGCCGTGCAGGTGCAAGATCGGCAGGGCGAGGTGGTCTATCAGGCAGAGCTGTCCGGCCTTTCCAACTTCTATGCCAGCAGCAGCGACAGCTCCGCCCCCACCGACTGGCTGGTGGTGAGCCACTACAACGAGGATGGCACGACGGGTACCGACAGCCTGTACAACCCCACCACCGGCGAGGAGCTGACCGGTTACCAGCAGTACACCGGTGCAGGCACGGTCAGCCTGTATAACGATGGCAGATATCAGCTGGTGGATCTGGTCAGCACGGAGCAAAGCGCCGTGCTCTGCGAATATGACCAGCCCATCCGGTATTATGTGCCCGGCGCAGCAGTCACGGAGCCAGATGCCTCCACCCCCGAAATGGCGGGGCGGTATCTGTTCCACGACCTGCTCACCGGCGAGGAGAAGGATCTCTACGATGCCAATACGGATGATGCCACGTTGGCCATCTATGCCGTAGACGGCACCGTGCGGGTGTTCGACCTGCAGACCGGTGTTCTGCTGACCGATACCACCATCGACCCAGTGGAAAATCAGGTGCGTACCCATATTTACCCCGAGGGGAACGGCTGGGCCTGGGTCCAGCAGGATGACAATGACAGCTACGACGCAACGGCCATCCACATCTGCGGGCCGGATGGCATCCACAAGACCCTCGACCCGGCCAAGCTGAATGAGACCTATAACTACTACTCGCCCCTGCTCTCCACTGAGGACGGCATCTACTTCTACGGCTGCTACAACGGCCCCGGCAGCAGCTGGCTCTACGATGTTCTGGACAGCGACGGCGATGTGGTGGTGAGCGG
The DNA here is from genome assembly GCF_010509575.1 of Faecalibacterium duncaniae. Classification (NCBI taxonomy): domain Bacteria; kingdom Bacillati; phylum Bacillota; class Clostridia; order Eubacteriales; family Oscillospiraceae; genus Faecalibacterium; species Faecalibacterium duncaniae. Next base: position 2,034,491 of record NZ_CP048437.1, read on the forward strand.
CCTGCGCACTTGTGCCGGGTACTACGCCAACAGCGTCAATGGCCTGCCCGAGGGCGTGTTCGCCGCCGTCAAGGGCTTTGAGAGCGGCTGGATGGACCTGACCGGCCAGTGGCTCTACGCCGAGAGCATCTTCGCTTCCAGCAACGACGAAATGGACAACGGTTTCTTCTAAGGAGGTTTTTCCATGCGTACTGTCAAAATTTCCCGCCGCGCGTTCCTGACCGGTCTGGGTCTGGCATCCACCGCCGCCCTGCTCTCTGCCTGCAATACCGTGCCTGCCTCCTCTGATTCGGGGGCGGCACCGTCTCAGCCGGATTCTGAGGCATCCTCCTCTTCTGCCGCCAGTGAAATGCCCGCACAGCCCATCCTGAGCGTGGATGAATTCCCCATTACGGATGGCAGCACAGCCTGCATCCCGCTGATCGCACAGATCATGGCCGACACCACCGGGCTGGATCTGGAGACCGCCCGGAGCGCCGTGACCACCAACACCACGGCCCAGGCCTGGCGCAACCTGGGCCTGTACGGCAACAATTACGGCGATTCGGTCAAGCTCATCATCGCCTACGAGGCCCCGGAATCCGTCAAGGAGGAGCTGAAGGCTGACGGTGACCCGCTGGAGCAGAAGGCCATTGGCCGGGACGCGCTGGTGTTTATCGTCAACGAGGACAACCCCGTGCAGAGCCTGACCCTGCAGCAGCTCAAGGACATCTACGCCGGAACGATCACCAATTGGAAAGATGTGGGCGGCAAGGATCAGGAGATCATTGCCTTCCAGCGGCGGGCGGACTCCGGCAGCCAGACCCTGTTCCAGAAACTGCTGATCCAGGGCGGTCCGCTGATGGAGGCCCCCACCGAGCTGGCCCCCACCGCCATGGGTGAGCTGGTGGACAGCATTGCAGAGTATAACAACTCCGCCAATGCCATCGGTTTCTCGGTCTACTACTACATCGACCAGATGTACTCCAAGCCCGGCCTGCGGCTGCTGGCCGTGGATGGCGTGACCCCTTCCAACGAGACGATCGCCGACCAGAGCTACCCACTGTGCAACGAATTCTATGCCGCCATCCTGCAGGATTCCGCTGCTGACAGCCCGGAACGCAGGATCTACGAATGGCTCTCCACCGATGCAGGCCGTTCCTGCATTGAGCACTCCGGCTATGTAGCCGTCCAGTAATTCCCAGAAAATTCGGCACATTTCATTGACTTTGCTCAAATCCTTTGCTAAACTTAAGAAAAGTTTGTCAGCTTTTTTCGTTTCACGATTTTGAGCAAAGGAGATGCCGCACCATGTCCCATCCTTCCGACACCCCGCACTCCTCCCACGTTGAGAGCCGCAGCCGCAAGGCACTGCGCAGCTACATCATTCAGGCCTCCACCCTGCTGGAGATCGTGCTGTCCGGGCTGGTGCTCATCGGCCTGCTGCTCAGCTTCATTCCCCTGCTCAAGTGGATGCCGGGCCTGCTGTTTGATGGCAACGATGTAGAGATCCGCGGCTTCCTTGAGCGGGCACTGGACATTGTCATCGGCGTGGAGTTCATCAAGATGCTGGCCAAGCACAGCCCCGGCAGCAGCCTGGAAGTGCTGCTCTACGCCATTGCCCGCCACATGGTGGTCGGCCACGAATCGGCTCTGGACAACCTCATCAGCGTGGGTGCCATTGCGTTGATCTTTGTTGTGCGCAAGTTCTGCTTTGTGCCGGCCTTTGGTGCCCACCTGCCTGACGGCAAGCCCGCCCCGGACCTGACCCCCAACCAGAGCGGCATCCCCGCCGAGGAGTTCCGCACCCGCCTGCGCCAGCGCATCCATGCAGAAGCTCTCGCCGACGAGGAGGACGACGAGGATGAGACCGAGGAAGTATAATCCCCCAGATACAGCAAAACGAGGACAGCCATTGGCCGTCCTCGTTTTTTTACTTCAATCGTCGTAATGTCCCTTGCACTGGTACACTTCGATCAGATCATTTTCAATGCGATAGACCAGCCGGTTCACATCATCGATCCGGCGGCTCCAATACCCGCTGAGATTTTCTTTCAGCCCTTCCGGTTTTCCAATGCCTTCATACGGGTTGCGCGAAATATCCTTGAGCAATGCGTTGATCCGTTTCAGCGTCTTTTTATCCTGAGACTGCCAATACAGATATTCCGCAAAGGCCCGCTCTGTGAAGGTGATCTTACTCATGTTCCATAGCCTCAAGCTCTTCCAGCGTTCTCGTTACAGTCTTTCCCTGACGCATTTCCTCAATGCTGTCATTCAGGGCGGCCATATTGGATGCACTATAAAAGGGATCCATCGAGACTTCAAACGGAATGCGTTTTTCACGCGTCATCTTCTTGGCCAGCATGGTGATGGCTGTTGTCATCGAAAGGCCCAGTTCATTGCAGATCTCATCAAAATCCCGCTTCAGGTTCTCATCCATCCGGACACTTACCGTCGTCATACTCTCACGCTCCTTTGTCACTTTTATTATATTCATATTGTGCAACATCGTCAATATATCGTTGCACAGATTCACACAAAAGAAACACCCTGTACATTTCTGCACGGGGCGTTTCTCATCACTGCATCTTAAAGTTCAGATTTATGCGTTGGTCTCGCCGCCCTCAACGACCAGCTCATCCTCATAGTCAAGGCCGTAGGTATCCACCAGCGTCTCCTCGTAATCCTTGTGGAAGAAGCTCTCCTCGCCCAGGCCCTTGATCTCGTCGTTGATCCAGTCCAGCAGGGTGGTGTTGCCCTTGCTCACAGCGGGGGCAATGGTATCCTGGCTGCCCAGAGAGGGGATGCCGACTGTGTAGCCGGAGTTTTGCTTTGCAAAAGCGATGACCTCGGTGTTGTCGTTGGCCCATGCTAGCGCATGGTCTGCAGCCGGCTCATGCCAAGGCTCAGGGCACTTTCTGTCTGGATGGGTTCGATGGCTTCCAGACCACTGCGGAAGGCCTCGGCCATGTAGCTGCCGCCCAGAAAGGCAAGGCCTGCAATGCCGCAGAGCTCGGCGTTGGTCTTGATGCCGATCTTAGGCAGGCCGTAATACAGAAAGAACAGCTGGACCAGCAGCGGCGTGTTCCGGCTGAGCTGGATATAGGCACCCACGATACGGCGCAGCACCGGCACTTTTTCGTACTGGAGCACGGCGCAGACAAGGCCCACAAGGATAGCCCAGAAGATACCGGCCACGCCCAGACGCAGGGTGAGCCAGGCCGCTTTTTCATACTGCGGCAGATATTGCACCATCACATTCCAGTCCATGTCTGTTCTCCTCCTTTTCTCCTGATCTTGCGGATGTTTGTTTCCGTTGGCCGTATGATATACCCATTTTCCTAGAATGTCAATAGGTTTATAGGCTTTTTGTTGCACAAATTCCGGTCAAATTGATAAACAAGCGATTCATCGCTGATTTTTTGCTTCTGCTTTTCCACGCAAAAACGCCGTCTCTTGCCTTTTTGCACAAGAGACGGCGTTTGTTTTTGGTGGTTTAACTTTGGGTTGCAGTTAACAAGGCCTCGTTTTGTTCACCAATTGTCAGTGTACTCTTCTTTGCTTCCCAATCACCGTTATAAACGATCATTTTCAAATTGCAGTAATCAAATGCATATTTCTCTACGTTCGACAATGTTCCCGGCAGAGTGATCTTTTTCAGGCCACTATGTTCAAATGCGCCTTCTTCAATCCGGATCACTCCCTCGCCAAGCTGCACACTTTGCAGAGCTTTACACCGGGCAAATGTTTGTTTTCCTGTTTCGGGTATTCCAACAATTTCCGCCTGTACCAGTTGATTACAATCGGCAAATACTGCATCCCCCAGTTCTTTGACTGTCGCGGGAACAATTATCTGCCATAGGCCCGTACTTTTGAATGCTCCAAACTGGATTTCCGTCACATCTGCGGGAATTGTGACCGCCCTTAGCTTTGCGTTATTTTCAAAGCAGCTCATTCCAATACTGTACGGCTTTCCCGTCGGAAGGATCACATTTGCCCCATTCGTAAACTCATAGCTGACCAATACCAGCTTGCCTTGCTCTATTTTCCACTCCGCCTTACATCCTTCTGGGATTACCATGCCATCCCACGGTTTGGGCGGTTCCGGTTCCGGAAGCGGCTCCGGTTCACTGGAAGAAGCCGATTCCGAGGGGGCGGGCACTTCCTCCGGCTGAGAGGGAGCCGATACCTCACTGGAAGCGGGCGGTTCCGCAGGCCTGGGCATCTCTCCCCCGCCGCAGGCAGAAAGCAGCATGGTACCGCACAAAAACAGTGCTGTGCACAGAACGGTCCTCCATTTCATAGCGAGCCTCCTATTCTGCCCCGCAGGGGCCATCTTCTTTTTTTCAGAACACCTTGCGGCACTCCACCACAAGGCCGACCACCCGCACCTGCACCCGTTTCAGATCATAGATCTGGGGCTGGTGCACGGGGTTGAAGCTTTTGGGAGTCAGGACCACAAGGCTCCCCTCCTGACGGAAATATTTCACGGTGGCTTCATCGCCGTTGACCATCACCACAGCAAGCTGGCCGTTTTCCACCTCCGGCTGCTCCCGCACCAGGATCTCATCGTTTTCCGAAATGCCCACGGCGTTCATGCTGTCGCCCCGGACACGGAGCCAGAAGTACCGTGCCCCGTCCTTCCGGGTGATGGGGATGTAGCCCTCAATGTTTTCTTCCGCATACATGGGCAGGCCTGCACGCACCGTGCCCAGCAGCGGAGCCGTGAGAGCGGGATCGAACGGGACAGCCCCTTCGGGCAGCTTCCGCTCCTCCTGCACCGATGGAACGGCTTCGCCCAGCAGCTCCCCCACCGGCACGCCAAAATAGGCGGACACCCTGGCCAGCGTCTCGCCCGAGGGGGTCGCCCCGGTGTTTTTCCATTTGGTCACTGTGGAATTGCTCAGGCCCATCTCCTGCGCGGCCCGGCTGCGGCTGATGCCTCTGGCCTGACACAGGGCCGTGTAGCAGTCATAAAACACAAATTTTGCACTCCTTCTTGTGCAGAACGCCGGTTTTCTAACCGGATTCAGATTTTCCCTTGACTTTCTGAATTTAATCAGATATTATAGCCTCACAAGCTGATTTTGGTTAGATTTTATCCACCAGACCTTCTGCGGTCTTTTCACAATCTTACCGGAAACTCTAACCAAAGTCAAGCTTTTTGAACGCAAAAATCACGACAAAAGGAGTGAAACTGTATGATTGAACGACAGATCCATTTATCCTCGGGCGGCGGGGCTGCTTTGCAGGGGTACGATGGCCTGCTCCGCTTCGGCTACACCAGAAACCGGGGCATCTACGCCCTGCGGGTGGAAGCCGACGGCGAGTGGCAGGGCATGACCCTGCGGGCCTTCTGGCACCTGCCGGATGGGAACGCTGCCCCCTCCACGCTGGTGGTGGACGGCCTTGTGGAGGTGCCCGCCCTCATCACGGCTGTGCCCGGGGAGGGGCGCATCACCTTTGAGGGCACCGATGGCACCCGCACCCTGACCAGTGCGGACGTGTGCTACTGCGTGGCCGAAAACTCCGGCACTGAGGACAGCACCCTGCCCCAGCCCGGCACGCCCGCTTGGCAGGCCCTGCTCGACCGGCTGAAAGCAGCTGTGGAAAGCGGTGCATTCCGGGGCGAAAAGGGTGAACCCGGACCGCAGGGAGAACCCGGTGCCGCAGGACCCACCGGCCCCAAAGGAGAGCCCGGCCCGCAAGGCCCGCAGGGAGAACCCGGCCCCCAGGGCCCAAAGGGTGACCCCAGCGATCCCGGCCAGTGGGAGCTGCTGGAAAAGGTGTCCCTGAACGCCGCCGCTGCCAGCTTTGAACGCACCTTTCCCACCGAACTGCAGGCGCTGAAGGTGCTGTTTCAGGCAGGCAGCAGCCAATCCAAGGGCACGCTGCACTGGGTGTGCAGCACCAGCGATGGTGCTCAGCTGCTCAGTGCTTCTGCCCCCTGTGCTGCCAGCAGCCCGCCCACCCGCACCTTTGCCAGCTTTCAGGCACTTCCCTGCTTCGGGCAGTATCTCTGTTTTGCCGCATCCGGCACCACGGGTGCACCGCCTGCGGTCGTTTTACCTGCCGGAAGCGGCGGCCAGAATGTGGATGCCAGCCAAAAGCTCGGCAGGCTGACCCTGACCGTGGACACCAACGTCCGGCTTGCCGCCGGTGCCACGATCGAGCTGTGGGGCGTTCCGGCCTGAGCAGGCGCACCGATTTCCTGCGGGAGATCGTACATCTGGTCAAACGGCTGGGCTACAACGTCATCTGCGAGGGCATCGAGACCGAGGAGCAGGTGCAGCTCCTCCGCTCGCTGGACTGCGATGGCGCGCAGGGCTTCTGGTTTTCCAAGGCCATCCCGGCTGAGGAGTTCGAGCGGCGGTATCTTTGCAGCTGAGACAAAAAACACTCCCCTTCGGGCGGAGCCGTGCGACACACGGTCCTGCCCGAAGGGGAGTGTTGCTGTTTAGAAAGAATTATACCGTGGTCTCGACCCGGGGAGCACCACCGGCGATCTCTTCTGCCGTCAGGGGGGCAGCCTGCGCCGGGGCGTTCAGGCGCTCCTTGGCGACTGCCAGCATCAGCTTGATGCGGTTTTCCTGGTTGACCCGGGTGGCGCTGGGGTCGTAATCGATGGGGGTGATGTTGGCGCTGGGATACAGGGCACGGATCTTGTTCACCATGCCCTTGCCCACGATATGGTTGGGCAGGCAGCCGAAGGGCTGGGCACAGACGATGTTGCCGTAGCCGCCCTGCACCAGCTCGATCATCTCGGCGGTCAGCAGCCAGCCCTCGCCCATCTTGGCCCCCAGCGAAATGATGCCGTGGGGCTTTTCCACCAGCTCCTTGAAGGGCCCGGGGGCGTAGAATCCGGCATCGGCTGTGGCCTTGAGCATGGCACGCTCCACGCTGTCCAGCCAGTTGAGCAATTGATCCGTGCCCATCTTGACGGCCAGCTTGCCGCCGTAGAGGACATGATCCTCGCCCATATTGAAGATGCAGTACTGCACAAAGCCCATCAGGCCCGGGAAGTTCACCTCACAGTCCTGGCTCTCCAGGAACTTCTGCAGGTCGTTGTTGCCCAAGGGGCTGTATTTAACGTAGATCTCGCCGACCACGCCCACCTTGACCTTGGGCACCCGGGTCACGGGGATAGCCGCAAAATCCTTTGCAATGAGCGGGAAGGTGTGCTTCATTTCCCGGGCGGTAAAGCCCTTGCCGGCCAGCAGAACGCGGCCCAGACGCTCGACCCACAGATCGACCATCCGGTCAGCGGCACCCTTTTCGTTCTCGTAGGGAGCCACCTGATTGCGCAGGGCACAGAGCATATCGCCGTAGAAAATGCAGGCCAGCGCGCGGCGGGCCAGCGGCAGGGTCATCTGGAAGCCGCTGTCTTTTTCCAGACCAGAGAAGTTCAGGCTGGCAACGGGGATCTGGGGATAGCCCGCCTTGACCAGAGCCTTGCGGAGCAGGTGGATGTAGTTGGAAGCACGGCAGCCTCCGCCGGTCTGGGTGATGAGCAGGGCCGTATGATCCAGGTCATACTTGCCGCTGTTCAGGGCATCCAGAAACTGGCCGATAACCAGCAGGGCCGGATAGCAGGTGTCGTTGTGGACGTATTTCAGGCCAAGCTGTGCCACAGCGCTGCCGCAGTTGCCCAGGATCTCACACTTGTAGCCGTCGTAGCGCAGGGCGTATTCCAGCAGCCGGAACTGGGTAATGGCCATGTTGGGGATGAGGATGGTGTGGGTCTGCTTCATCTCCGGGGTAAATTTGGGATAATTGTATTCCATAGGTTCCTCCTATGTATCAGGCTTCTGCCTTGGGGGCGGCCTTTTCCTCTGCCGCCTCATCGCGCTCTTCCAGAGCGGCGAACAGGCTGCGCAGACGGATGTTGACCGCACCCAGATTGGTGATCTCATCGATCTTGAGCTGGGTGTAGAGCTTGCTGCCTGCCTGCAGGATCTCGCGGGTCTCATCGGTAGTAATGGCATCCACGCCGCAGCCAAAGGAGACCAGCTGCACCAGATCCATATCCTTCTGGGTGGTGCAGTACTTGGCCGCCGCATACAGGCGGCTGTGGTAGGTCCACTGGTTCAGCACACTGGTGGGGAACTTTTCCACCCGGTTGGAGATGCTGTCCTCGGTGACAACAGCCGCGCCGTGGCGGGTGATGAGGTGGTCGATGCCATGGTTGATCTCAGGGTCAACGTGGTAGGGGCGGCCAGCCAGCACGATGATGCGCTTGCCCTGACGGCGTGCCTCATCAATGATCTCGCTGCCCTTGACCCGGATCTGGGCCATGTGGGCCTCGTGCTCGGCGTAGGCAGCATCGGCAGCGGCCTGCACTTCCTTTTCGGAAATGCCGCCGAAGTATTTGGGCAGGACTTCCTTTGCCATCTTGCGGACAAAGTCCTTGGGGCGGTGGATGCCCACATAGTCATAGATAAACTTCTGGCCCTCCAGCTCGGGGCAGTTGCCTGCCAGAACTTCAGGGTAATAGGCCACCACCGGGCAGTTATAGTGGTTGTCGCCCAGACCTTCGTCAAAGTTGTAGGTCAGGCAGGGGTAGAAGATGGCATCCAGGTGCATCTGGCTCAGGGCCTTGATGTGGCCGTGGCTCAGCTTGGCCGGGAAGCAGGCGGTATCGCTGGGGATGGTGGCCTGACCGGCCAGATACAGCCCCCGGCTGGACACCGGGCTGGTGTGCACGGCAAAGCCAAGTCTGGTCCAGAAGGTGTGCCAGAAGGGCAGCAGCTCGTACATATTCAGGCAGAGCGGGATGCCAATGGAGCCGCGCTTGCCGGGCACGGGCTTGTAACCGGCCAGCAGCTGCTGCTTGTAGGCGTACAGATTCAGGCTGTCGTCCTCGCTCTTACCGGTCACGGGCTTATCGCAGCGGTTGCCGGAGATGAACTTGCGGCCATCGGCAAAGGTGTTGATGGTGAGCTGGCAGTGGTTGCCGCAGCCGCCGCACTTGACGCTGACTACCTTCTGGTCGAAGGCTTCCAGCTCGGCCAGATTCATCATCCTGGAAGTTTCCTGATGGTTCTTATGGCTCTGGCGCAGGCCGAACAGGGCCGCGCCATAGGCACCCATCAGGCCCGCGATGTCGGGGCGGATAACCTCCACGCCCATCTCTTTTTCAAAGGCGCGGAGAACAGCTTCATTGTAGAAAGTACCGCCCTGCACCACGATCCTGCGGCCCAGCTCCTCAGGGCTGGATGCGCGGATGACCTTGTACAGCGCGTTCTTGACCACACTGATGGACAGACCGGCGGAAATATTCTCGATGGAAGCACCGTCCTTCTGGGCCTGCTTGACCGAGCTGTTCATAAACACGGTACAGCGGCTGCCCAGATCCACGGGGCGGTCTGCGAACAGGCCGAGAGCGGCGAACTTCTTGACATCATAGCCCAATGCCTGAGCAAAGGTCTGCAAAAAGCTGCCGCAGCCGGAGGAGCAGGCCTCGTTCAGGAAGATGTTGCTGATGGCACCATCCTCGATCTTGAAGCACTTCATGTCCTGACCGCCGATATCGATGATGAAATCTACATCGGGCATAAAGTATTTGGCGGCGGTGAAATGAGCCACCGTTTCCACCAGGCCATAATCACAGCGGAAGGCGTTCTTGACCAGTTCCTCGCCGTAGCCAGTGGTGGTCACGCTGGCCACCTGCAGGCCGGGGTGCTCCCGGTAGATCTTGATCAGCTGTTCCCGGATCAGGGGCAGCGGGTTGCCAAGGTTGGGCTGGTAATTGGTGTACAGGATCTGGCTCTTCTCGTCCACCACCACCAGCTTGACGGTGGTGGAGCCGGAGTCGATGCCGATATGCACCGGGCCGCACTGGGCGCTGAAAGGCACATGAGGCACTCTGTGGGACATGTGCCGGGCATGGAATTCCTCGTACTCCTGCTTGTTGGCAAAGAGCGGAGGCTCACTGGCATAAGTAGCGGTGGCGGCGTACTGGTCCAGCGCGTCGGCCACTGCGGAGAGGTCGAACTCCTTGTCCGCATAGAGGGCGGCACCCAGCGCCACATAGAGCAGGCTGTTCTCGGGGCAGGTTCCGGTGACCCCCAGCGCCTCATCAAAGCTCTTGCGCAGCACGCTGCTGAAGGTCAGCGGCCCGCCCAGATACAGGATATTGCCCTTGATGGGGCGGCCCTGTGCCAGACCGGCAATGGTCTGGTTGACCACCGCCTTGTAGATGCTGGCGGCGATATCCTCCGTGCGCGCGCCCTGATTGATGAGGGGCTGCACGTCGCTTTTGGCAAACACGCCGCAGCGGGACGCGATGGTATAGGTGCGCTCGGCCTTTTCCGCGGCCTTGTTCATCTCGTCGGCACTCATCTTCAGCAGGGTGGCCATCTGGTCAATAAAGGCACCGGTGCCGCCGGCGCAGCTGCCGTTCATGCGGACCTCGGTGCCGTTGGTCAGGAACAGGATCTTTGCATCCTCGCCGCCCAGCTCGATCACACAGTCGGTGGCGGGCACAAACCGCTTGACTGCCACACGGGTGGAGAACACCTCCTGCACAAAGGGCACGCCGCAGCTGTCGGCCAGGCCCATACCGGCAGAACCGGAGATGCTCAGCAGAGCCTTGTTTCCGTGCAGGTGCTCTGCATCAATGCGGCGCAGCAGCTCCTGCGCCTTTTCCAGAATATGGCTGTAATGACGCTCGTATGTTGAATAAATCAGCGCATCATGTTCGTCCAGCACCGCGCACTTGATGGTGGTGCTTCCGATGTCAAGACCTACTCTCACTTGCTTTTCCTCCTGAGGAACAATATAAAAATACAGTTGTATTATACTCAAAAATCGGGATACAATCAATCCAGTCATCATATTTTACACGCAAAAAATAGTATTTTCCGCTCAAAAAGTTAAACATTTTGTTAAATTCACGAATACAGCCCCCCTGTTTTTCTACGTTCCGGTTAAGATTCTTTACTCAGAGTGATTTTTACGCAAAAACGCCCTGCCCCGGAAAAGCCCGGAGCAGGGCGCTGAATATCGTATCATTCCATTTTATCGGACAACAGAGCAAGCTCCCGCAGGATCTGCCAGCGCAGGCCATCCGCTGTGGTGAGTGCCGGATGGATGGTGTGCAGTTCCACGCTGCCCTCAATGGGAAACATCGTTCCGGCCAGCGGGATGCGCACCTCCGCCCGGGTGCCGCTTCCGGCACCGCGCGGCGTGAGGGAAAGCACCCACCCCATGTGGGCGCAGTAGCGGCGGCAGAGCAGCAGCCCTGCCTGCACACCGCCCAGGAAGCGGCGGCGGTTCTCCATCCAGTTTTCACCGGTGGGCAGGCCGCAGCCGTCGTCCTCCACGATCAGGTACAGATCCTCGTCGTCCCGGGTGAGCCGGATCTTGATCTGCCCGCCGGGGCTTACGGCCCGCAGGGCGTTGGAAAGCAGATGAAACAGCAGCTGCTCGGCCTCCTGAGCATCTGCCTTGACATAGCAGCGCCGGAACGGGCTGTGATCCACGATCAGCCGGATGCCCAGCTGCTTCTCGATCTCCGGGGCTATCTGGGCGGCCTCCATCAGGATCCAGCACAGGTCTACCGGCTTCATGGACGGCTTGTCGTTCATCTCCACTTCCAGCAGACCCATCATTTCCCGCAGGGTGCGCTCCAGGCGGATGCTCTCCTGCCCCATATCCTCCAGCGCCTGCCGGGTCCTTTCGTCTCCGGTCCGGGCCAGATGCATCTGCAGGTATTCCCGGTTCTGGTCCATGATGCGCAGGGAGTGCAGCAGCACGCTCTCAAATTGTTTGCGGGGGAAATCCCCCATCCCGCTCTCTTTTGCCATTCCGTTCTCTCTCTTTTTTCTCATCGTCCGGCCTTCCGTCCCTGCGTTCCGCTGTCGATCAATTTCTGGCGGCCCGCATAGATCAGCTTGCCCAGGGTAACGCTATGCCCCATCAGGCCGTAATCCTGCTTGAATTTCTGCCAGGCTTCGGTGTTGTATTTTTCCACCCCGTCGATCAGGCGGCGCATCCCGCAGTCCACAGCGGCCACTGTGGTGTGGTGTTCCTCGGCCACAGTCTGCAGGATCTCCTTGCGCACGGCCAGCTTCCGCTCTGTGCCGCAGACGACCTGCAGCGCAGTGGTCAGATATTCACAGTTCACATCCGGCTGCTGGATGCCCCACTCCGCATAAAGCTGCTTGCAGAACGGCAGCACCCAGAAGATGCCGATGTCCGTGGAGCTGCGCAGATCCAGCAGCAGATCCAGCAGGCTGCTGCGCTCCGGCAGGTACTGCCTGCCGTCCGGCCGCAGGAACGATGCCGTGGCATCGCTGTACCAGTCATCCCCCTGCAACAGCAGCAGCGGGCGGTTATGCAGGCTGTTGAGCCGCTTGAGGAACTCATACCCATCCATATCCTCCAGCTGGCTCGAAAGCACCACGATATCCACACTGCGCTGCTGGCGCAGCTCCCGCAGCAGCTCCTCGCCGCTGTGGAAGCAGACACAGCAGATCGCCGGATTCTGCTCCTCCAGATAATTTTTCCGGACGCGGATCTCCCGCTCGTCGTAGCTCAAAAGCGCGACATGCAGCTTTGAAACGAGTCGTTCCGTCAATCCAACCTTCCCCTTTGCCTTAAATTTGCCGCACTTTTCTTCCGTGCGTACTGTACGATACTATTTTATAAGGCCCTGCGGAAAGATTCAATCCCCGAAAAAACGTCACTATGCGTCGAACTGTGCAGGAATGGCGGCTTTTTGCGTCTTGATTTCTGGTAATTTACGTCATAAAGTGTCGATTTTTGTTTCTTTTACCTTCTCCAGCATAACACCATCTTTCCAGAAAAGCAACGGTTTGTTCACATTCATCTGATACCATATCTACGTTATTTTGTTTTTTGTCCGGCATTTCCCACACGCCGCCGGGCATGCATAAGAAAGGCCTGCCTATGCTTCAACTGAAAAAGATCCGCAAGGAATACAAAACCGGTGACCTAGTACAGACCGCACTGAATGATGTCAGCCTGAACCTGCGCGACAGCGAATTCGTCGCCATCCTGGGCCCCTCCGGCTCCGGTAAGACCACCCTGCTGAACATCATCGGCGGCCTGGATCGGTACGACAGCGGTGACCTTGTCATCAACGGGATCTCCACCAAAAAGTACACCGACCGCGATTGGGACTCCTACCGCAACCACACCATCGGCTTTGTGTTCCAGAGCTACAACCTGATCCCCCATCAGACCGTTCTGGCCAACGTGGAGCTGGCTCTGACCATTTCCGGCATCTCGGGCGCAGAGCGCAAGCACCGCGCCACCGAGGCACTGCAGAAGGTGGGGCTGGGCAATCAGCTGCACAAGCACCCCAGCGAAATGTCCGGCGGCCAGATGCAGCGCGTTGCCATTGCCCGTGCGCTGGTCAACAACCCGGATATCCTGCTGGCGGACGAGCCCACCGGCGCGCTGGACAGCGAGACCAGCATCCAGGTCATGGAGCTGCTCAAGGAGGTGGCAAAGGACCGGCTGGTGGTCATGGTCACCCACAACCCGGAGCTGGCCCAGCAGTACGCCACCCGCATCGTGAACCTGAAGGATGGTGTCATCCGCTCCGACACCGCCCCCTACGAGCCCGACACCACTCAGCTTGCCCCTGCCGTTCACAAGAACATGGGCCACTCCTCCATGTCGTGGTGGACCTCGCTGACCCTGAGCTTCAACAACCTCTGGACCAAAAAGACCCGCACCCTGCTCACGGCCTTTGCAGGCTCTATCGGCATCATCGGCATTGCGCTGATCATTTCCCTGTCCACCGGTGTCAACCAGTATATCGCTGATATGGAGCGGGACACCCTTTCCGAGTACCCGGTGCAGATCCTGCGCAGCGGCATGGATCTGACCAGCCTGCTGTCTGCTGACCTGCCCGGCCAGCCCGCCGCCCCCGACCTCGGCGAGGGGATGGTGCCGGTGCGCCAGCTCGTGACCCAGATGGTTTCCGGCATCACCTCCAACGACCTGAAGAGCCTGAAAGCCTACCTCGAGAGCGATGCCTGCAGCATCGGGGAGAGCGTTTCCTCGGTGGAGTATTCCTATAATGTCCAGCCTCAGATCTACCGCCAGGACCCGGACGGCAGCATCCGGCAGGTGAACCCGGATTCCTCCCTTTCCGCTCTGGGCATCAGCTCCACCAGCTCGACCAATAACATGATGGCCAGCATGATGAACACCAGCGTGTTCTACCAGCTGCCCGCCAGCGATGCCCTGTATCATTCCCAGTACGAGGTCAAGGCAGGCCGCTGGCCCGAAAGCTACAACGAGTGTGTTGCCGTGCTGGGTGCGGATGGTTCCATCACCGATTATGCCCTCTACGCGCTGGGCCTGCGTGACAACGCCGAGCTGGACAAGATGATCCAGCAGTTCGCCCAGAACCAGAATGTGGATGTGCCCGAGGATTTCAAGACCTATCGGTACAGCGATTTTCTGGGCCGCACCTTCAAGCTGGTCAACGCGGCCGACCGCTACCAGTACGACGATGCCCACAGCACCTGGGTGGATAAATCGGACGACAAGGCCTTCCTGCAGGAGCTTGTGGCCAACAGCGAGACCATGACCATCGTGGGCGTGGTGCAGCCCAGGGAGAACGCCTCCGCCGCCATGCTGTCCTCCGGCATCGCCTATCCCGCCTCCCTGACCCGGCACGTCATGGACACCGCCGCCCAGAGCAGGCTGGTGCAGGATCAGCTCGCCGACCCGCAGACCAATGTGCTGAATGGCGAACCCTTCGGCACCGAGCAGACCACTGCCGTGGACATGGCCTCCCTCTTTTCCATTGACACCGACCAGCTCGAGAGCGCCTTCCAGTTCGACCCCGGCAAGTTGGATCTTGACCTGAGCGGCGCGTTCGACCTGAGTGACGGTTCCGTAGATTTTTCCTCCCTCATTGACCCGGACAGCTTCCAATTTGATCTGGCCGAAACGCCCGGCATCGACATGAGCGCCCTGACGGACGTGTTCGCCAACATGGACATTTCCATCCCCGCCGACAAAATGCAGCAGCTGGCCCAGAAGGTGATGACCGGCTACAAGGATTACATCATCGGCAACGGCATTCTGGGGCTGGACAAGATCGGTTTTGACCAGTATCTCGCCAGTGACCAGTTCCAGCAGCTGATGAAGGATTCCATGGGCAGCCTCATCGATACCGCTGCCCTGCAGGAGCAGTTTACTGCCGCCATGCAGCAGGTCATGGGCAGCGTGATGTCAAACTTCTCGGAACAGATCGCCGCCGAATTACAGACCCAGCTGGGCGCTGCCATGGAGCAGGCCATGGGCCAGATCAGCACAAACCTGCAGAGTCAGATGACCGAGCGCTTCTCCTCTCTTGGCAGCCAGATGGAAAGTGCGCTGAAGATCGACGCAGATGCGTTCCGGAATGCCATCCAATTCAACATGACCGAGGACGATCTGGCGGAGCTGATGAAGTCGAAAATGATGTCCACCAGCGCCACCTATGAAAGCAACCTGCAGGCCTTTGGTTATGCCAGCGAGGACGACCCCAGCCAGATCAACATCTATCCGCTGGACTTCGAGCAAAAGGCGAAGGTCCTCAATGTGCTGGACAGCTACAATGCCGCCATGCGTGAGCAGGGCGCGGAAGACAAGGTGATCCAGTACACCGATGTGGTGGGCACCCTGATGACCTCCGTGACCAGGATCATCAACATGATCTCCAACATGCTGGTGGCCTTTGTCTCCATCTCGCTGGTGGTCTCCTCCATTATGATCGGCATCATCACCTATATCAGCGTGCTGGAGCGCCGCAAGGAGATCGGCATCCTGCGTGCCATCGGTGCTTCCAAGCGGAACATCTCCGAGGTGTTCAACGCCGAGACCTTCATCATCGGCCTGTGCTCGGGCCTCATGGGCATCGGCCTCAGCAGACTGCTGCTCATTCCGGGCAACATGCTCATCCAGAAGATCGCCGTCGGCACCAGCGTAGTGGCCGTTCTGCCCTGGAAGGCCGCTGTGGTGCTGGTTGCGCTGGCAACTGTGCTGACCATTCTGGGCGGCTTTATCCCCGCCAAAACCGCCTCCCGCTCTGACCCTGTCAAGGCTCTGAGAGCAGAATAAGATCACTTTTCCAAAGAGGCTGTTGCACAAGCCCCAGCAAAAAAGACCAGAGTTGTTTCGCCAAAAGGCGTTACAACTCTGGTCTTTTGCTTTAATGTGAACAGTGCTGCGGCTTCTTTACCACTCTTCTTCGTCAGCGCCCACCCTTGTGCGGCGGAACATGCTCTCCACAATGGCGCAGTATTTATCCGCCAGACAGACGATGACCGCCTCCCGGCAGGTCGGGATATGACGGAAAGTCAGGGGCCACATGTGGCTGGCAATGACGTTCTGCTCCTTTTTGGTAATGCCGAACACCCGCTGTGCGTTCACACAGGCAGACCCCGGGTGGGAAAAGCCGTGCATCTCAAACAGATGCCGCAGGCCGTGGAAGGAGCCCTGCTTGTGCCAGTCATAGAGGTAGAAATCATGGAGGAAGGCCCCCACGGCCAGCGTGGTCTCATCGGCTCCCAGATGGAAGCGGTGGTTGATCCAGCAGCTGACCACGACCACATTCTTGCAGTGCTGGTAGGTGGTCACATCACCGTGCTGGATAAACTCACGCATTTCCTGCACCTTGGGGTGATGGTCGTACTGTTCCAGAATAGCGGACAGGCGCTCCCGTTCCGTTTGTGAAAGCTGCATGGAAAATTCCCTTTCTTTTTGTCAGAAACGCCGGGCTCAGCTCCGCAGCTGAACCGGGTTGGAGCTGCCGAAGTTCTCAGCGGCCGAAGGATTTTCGCGGGTCAGGCTCAGGTCCACCAGATACTGCCTGCCGTCGCCCAGTGCTTCCAGCTCGGCCAGCTTGGCCTCGGCAGAAGCCTTGTCCGGGTACCACTGGATGAGGAAGAAGTTTTCCTCCTCCACGCCGTAATACAGCCACTGGCCGTCTGCCCGCAGCAGGTCGTCCAGATGATCCACCTCATCGCCATCGGTCAGGCCCAGGCCCTCCTCGGCGTAGACATTTTCAGGTTCCACCTGCAGCACCTCGATGACCTGAATGGCACTCTGTAAGTATTCATCCTGCGAAATGCTCTTGTCCGAGCGTTCCCAGCCCGTCAGGAATGCCTGCATCAGCAGGTTCTTCACGGAGATCTCCGGCTTCATTGCCATAACATATTCCTCTTTCCTCGTTTGTTTCCGCTGACCAGTATACGCTAAAAATTGTGAAAGGTCAACTATTTCTTTATGAATTTTTTGTAGCAACGCACAAAAGGCATTTTGTTCCAGTTCATTTCTGAACTTTTTATGAAACCCCTTGATTTTTGACCCGCATCGGTGTATATTAGCACTCGAAAGATATGAGTGCTAAGAAGATGCAGCATCGGTTGTTTCTTCTGCATTGCCGCTCCTTTTGCGAGGGGCCGGATCTGAATACTGTACAAAAGAGGTTTTGTATTATGGCGAAGAAAGAATTTCAGGCTGAAAGCAAAAAGCTGATGGACATGATGATCAACTCCATCTACACCAACAAGGAGATCTTCCTCCGTGAGCTGATCTCCAACGCTTCGGATGCCATCGACAAACTTTATTATAAGAGCCTGACCGATCCTTCCGTGGGCATGAACAAGGGCGATTTCCGTATCCTGCTCACCCGCGACAAGGACAATCGCCTGCTGACTGTCTCCGATAACGGCATTGGCATGACCAAAGAGGAGCTGGAGCAGAACCTGGGCACCATCGCCCACTCTGGTTCTCTGGACTTCAAAAAGGACAACAAGGACGAGAACATCGACATCATCGGTCAGTTCGGCGTGGGCTTCTACTCCGCCTTCATGGTCGCCGACAAGGTCACCGTCATCTCCAAGGCATACGGTGCGGACGAGGCCTGGCAGTGGGAGTCCAGCGGTGCTGATGGCTACGAGCTGACCCCCGCCGAGAAGGACACCGCCGGTACTGACATCATCCTGCACATCAAGGACAGCACCGATACCGACAATTACGAGAACTTCCTCGATGAATACGGCATCGTGGCCATCGTCAAAAAGTACAGCGACTATGTGCGCTATCCCATCCAGATGGAGCGGGAGAAGAGCCGCCAGAAGCCCGAACCCGATCCCAAGCCCGAGGACTACAAGCCGGAGTGGGAGACCTACACCGAGCTTGAGACCCTGAACAGCATGGTGCCCATCTGGAAGAAGCAGAAGAGCGAGGTCACCGACGAGGAATACGCCAGCTTCTACAAGGATAAATTCAACGATTACTCTGACCCCGCCCGCGTCATTGTGAGCCGCACCGAGGGCACCGCCAACTACAACGCCCTGCTGTTCGTGCCCAGCCATCGCCCCTATGATTTCTACACCAAGGAGTATGAGAAGGGTCTGGCTCTGTACGCATCCGGCGTGCTCATTATGGAAAAGTGCGCAGACCTGCTGCCCGATTACTTCAGCTTTGTCAAGGGCATTGTGGACAGCCAGGATCTGAGCCTGAACATCAGCCGTGAGATGCTGCAGAAGGACAACCAGCTCAAGCTGATCCACAACGCACTGGAAAAGAAGATCAAGAACGAGCTGCACTCCATGCTGGTCAACGACCGCGAAAAGTACGAGGCATTCTGGAAGGAGTTCGGCCGCCAGATCAAGTTCGGCGCTTACTCTGATTACGGGATGCACGCTGAGCTGCTGCGCGACCTGCTGCTGTTCTGGTCTGCCAAGGAGCAGAAGATGGTCACCCTGCAGGAGTATGTGGACAAGATGCCTGCCGAGCAGAAGTTCATCTACTTTGCCGCCGGTGACTCCACTGACCGTCTGGCCAAGCTCCCCGCCGCCGAGCTGGTTCTGGACAAGGGCTATGATGTCCTGCTGCTGACCGAGGACGTGGATGAGTTCTGCCTGCAGATCATGCGCAGCTACCCCCGCAAGGATGCCGAGGGCAAGGACGGCACCGTGGAGTTCAAGAACGTCAACAGCGGCGATCTGGGCCTTGAGACCGAGGACGAGAAAAAGGCCGCTGAAGATGCCACCGCCGAGAACAAGCCCCTGTTCGATGCCATGAAGGACGCTCTGGACGGCAAGGTCAAGGAGGTCAAGGTCTCCACCCGCCTGAAGGATCACCCTGTCTGCCTGAGCGCCGACGGCCCCCTGTCCATCGAGATGGAGAAGGTGCTCTCCAAGCAGCCCGGCAGCGAGGGCGTGAAGAGCGACAAGGTGCTGGAACTGAACATCAACCACCCCGTGTTCGCCGTGCTGAAGGCCGCACAGGAGGCCGGTGATACCGACAAGGTCAAGAAATACAGCAGCCTGCTCTATGCACAGGCACAGCTGATCGAGGGCCTGCCCGTGGATGATCCCGCCGCTTACGCCGAGGCCGTTTGCAGCCTGATGAAGTAATTTCCTTTCCCACAAATAAATTACCCCCTTAACAAAAGGGCCGTGCTCCGCTATAATAAAGTGGAACACGGCTTTTTTGTTTTAGGAGGATTCTGCCCCATGGAGCCCAGACGCAGCAAACATTTTCTTGCCCACATTCCCACCATTGCCCTGCTGGTAGTATTCGCCATGTCGCCCTGGCTGGGCATCCTGTTCTTCATCCTGCGTGCCATTGACCGGGATGCCGAGAAAAAGGAGCAGGAGAACGCGGAATATTCCAGCGATTTCCGTCCCCAGGACACCGGTGCCGGTCAGCCGGCCCGGGACACTGAGCCGGTCTATGGCCACGATGTGCCCACTGCCGAGCAGCAGAACGCCAAAAAGTGGCACAAGACCCTGACCAGCCTCTGCACGGTGTTCGGCGGCATCTTTCTGGTGGTAGGCCTTGCAGGCCTTGCCGATATCATCGACCTGTGGGGCTACTGGTTCGACTGGGGCGAGTTTCTGACCGCGCTGGCCCAGACCATTGGCGGCGGCGCTGCGCTGGCCATGGGCCTGCGGATGAAGCAGGCCCGCAAGCTGGAGCGCCAGCTGGACAAGATCGTTGGGACCCGGGATAATATCCCGCTGGACGAGCTCTTTGCAGCCGCGGGCATTGATGCCGACAGGGGCCGCGCCGCCGTGGAGCGCGCCATCGACCACGGCTATTTCGGGGCCGATGCCTATATCGACAACCGCACCGGCACGCTGGTGGTGCGGGGCGCTGCGCCCCAGCCGCCCAGGCCCGCCGAGCCCGCACCCGCACCGGCTCCCGAGGATCAGTATGCCGCCCTGCAGCGCCAGCTCCGGCAGGCCAACGATGCCATCCCCGACCCGGTGATGACGGCCAAGATCTCCCGGCTGGAGGATGTCAGCGCCCGCATCTTCGCACTGGCAAAAAAGGACCCGGACAAAAAAGCCCAGCTGCAGAAATTTATGGATTACTACCTGCCCACCGCGCTGAAGCTGCTGAATACCTACGCCCAGCTCTCGGCACAGGATGTGCAGGGCACCAACATCACTGAGGCAAAGCAGAGCATTGAGCGGAGCATGGATCTGCTCATCACCGCCTTTGAAAACCAGCTGGACAAGCTGTTTGCCTCCGATGCGCTGGATGTTTCCACCGACATTGCCGCGCTGGAAGGGATGCTGAACCTCGACGGGCTCACCGGCGGCGATTTCGCGCCCCGGAGCTGACCGCCGGAACTGCGTTGACCTTTCATCCAGATGCAACAATAATACATGGTCTTTTCTCGACAGAACCGATATTATAGAATCAGAAGAACGGGCCCTGGCCCTTTGAAGAATCATTCACCTATACGAGGAGGAACGCGCCATGATGAAGCCTATTTCTGTCTGGAAGCAGGAGCTGGCGGGCGGCACCCATACCGCCCGGCTGGCCTCCCTCTACTGCTGTTCGCCGGAGCAGACCGCTGCCCACGCCGCACGCTATGCGGCAGTGCTGGACGGGCTGGAAGCCACCTTTGGTGCCCACACCGAGGCCGGACTGTACAGCGCCCCGGGCCGCACCGAGATCGGCGGCAACCACACCGACCACCAGCATGGCCGGGTGCTGGCCGGCAGCGTGAACATTGACATGATCGCTGCCGCTGCCCCCAACAGCCTGAACCAGCTGCGTGTGCAGAGCGAGGGCTATGACCTCTGTGTCATCGACCTTGGCGACCTTGCTGCCCGCAAGGAGGAAGAGAACACCACCATGGCCCTGCTGCGGGGCGAGTGTGAGGCTTTCAAGGAGCGTGGCGCTGCCCTCTCCGGCCTGGACGTGTACATCTCCTCCAATGTGCCCAAGGGCAGCGGCGTTTCGTCCTCTGCCGCCTTTGAGGTGCTGATCGGTGTCATCCTGAACGACCGCTTCATGGCCGAAAAGGTCTCCCCCATCGCCATTGCGCAGATCGGCCAGTGGGCAGAGAACGTCTACTTTGGCAAGCCCTGCGGCCTGATGGATCAGATGGCCTCCAGCGTGGGCAACATTATCACCATCGACTTTGCCGACCCTGCCCACCCCGATGTGGAGCCGGTGCAGGTGGATTTCTCTCAGGCAGGCCTTGCCCTCTGCATCCTGGATTCCGGTGCAGACCACGCCGACCTGACCGATGAGTACGCCGCCATCCCCAACGAGTGCCGCGCCGTGGCCGCTGTCTGCGGCGGCGAAGTCCTGCGGGATGTGCCCTTTGAGACCTTTATTGCAAATCTGCCCGCATGCCGCAAACAGTGCGGTGACCGGGCTGTGCTCCGGGCTTTCCACATCTACGCCGACAACCAGCGCGTTGCCCGGCAGGTAAATGCCTTGCGCGCCGGTGATTTTGAGACCTTCCTGCAGCTGGTCAACGAATCCGGCACCAGCAGCTGGGAATACCTGCAGAACGTCATCCCCGCCGGGTACAAAGAGCATCAGGAAGTGGCTGTGACCATTGCCGCCGCAAAGCATTTCCTGAACGGCGCGGGCGCTGTCCGCGTTCACGGCGGCGGCTTTGCCGGCACCGTGCAGGCCTTTGTGCCGCTGGAGAAGCTGGATGCCTTCAAGGCTGAGATGGAGGCCATTCTGGGCGCAGGCAAGTGCCACATCCTCTCCATCCGTCCGGAAGGAGGTGCCGTGCTGTGATCTCTACTGCCATTCAACAGCTCGTCAACTATGGGCTGGACACCGGGCTCATCCTGCCCGATGACGAGATCTACATCCGCAATCAGCTGCTGATGACCATGCAGCTGGACAGCTTTACCGAGCCCGAGGGAGATGTCTGCTACACCGACCTCGAGAGCATCCTGAAAACGCTGGTGGACGATGCCGTGGCCCGGGGCGTGTGTGAGGACAATTCCACTGCCCGCGACCTGTTTGACACCAAGCTGATGGGCGTGCTGACCCCGCGCCCCTCCATTGTCCGCGCCAACTTTGAGGAGCGGTACGAAAGCGAGGGCCCCCAGGCCGCCACCGACTGGTTCTATGAATTCAGCCAGGATACCGATTACATCCGCCGCTACCGCATCAAGCGGGACGTGAAGTGGGTCACCAAGACCCCCTACGGCGATCTGGATATCACCATCAACCTCTCGAAGCCCGAAAAGGACCCCAAGGCCATTGCCGCCGCCAAGCTGGCCCCCCAGAGCGCCTACCCCAAGTGCCAGCTCTGCGTGGAGAACGAGGGCTATGCAGGCCGGATGAACCATCCCGCCCGCGAAAACCACCGCATCATCCCGCTGACCATCAACGGCAGCGCATGGAATCTGCAGTACAGCCCCTATGTCTACTACAACGAGCACTGCATCGTGTTCAACAGCCAGCACACCCCCATGAAGATCGAGCGGGCCACCTTCCGCAAGCTGCTAGATTTCGTGGGCCTGTTCCCCCACTATTTCGTGGGCAGCAATGCAGACCTGCCCATTGTGGGCGGCAGCATCCTGAGCCACGACCACTTCCAGGGCGGCCACTACGAGTTCGCCATGGCCAAGGCCCCCATCGAGAAGAGCTGGGTGTTCCCCGGCTTTGAGGATGTGGAAGCCGGCATCGTCCACTGGCCCATGAGCTGCATCCGCCTGACCTGTGCGGATGACGAGCGTCTGGTGGAGCTGGCAGACAAGATCCTGACCGCATGGCGCAGCTATACCGACGAGGCAAGCTTCATCTTTGCAGAGACGGACGGCGAACCCCACAACACCATCACCCCCATTGCCCGGATGCGGGATGGCAGATATCAACTGGATCTGGTCCTGCGCAACAACATCACCACCCCGGAGCACCCGCTGGGGGTCTACCATCCCCACGCAAAGCTCCACCACATCAAGAAGGAGAACATCGGCCTGATCGAGGTCATGGGTCTGGCAGTCCTTCCCAGCCGCCTGAAGCAGGAGCTGTTCGATCTGGCAGATATGCTGGTGGCCCGGGTGCCTGCCGAGCAGTACCCCGAAGCCCTGCAGAAGCACGCCGCATGGGCACAGGAGATCCTGGCCCGCCATCCTGAGCTGAACAGCGACAGCGTCCACCTGATCCTGCAGGATGAGGTAGGCCAGGTGTTCGCGCAGGTGCTGGCAGATGCCGGTGTCTACAAGCTGGATGAAGCCGGCCGCGCCGGTTTCGTGCGGTTCCTCGAAAGTGTAAAGTAATGGATTAAACCTCTCAGTTATGCTTCGCGTGCCAGCTCCCCTAGTAGGGGAGCCCTTGGCAGAATGGTTTAAGTTTATCAAAGCAACGAAAGGCCCGTCAGTAGAGATGCTGACGGGCCTTGGAGGTATTTATGACTTACACATTGGAAGTTTGTGTAGACAGTGTCGCAAGCGCCCTTGCGGCAAAGCGGGGCGGGGCCGACCGGCTGGAGCTGTGCGCCGACCTGATCATCGGCGGCACCACACCCAGCCTTGCGCTGGTGCGGCAGGTCAAGGCCGAGACCGGCCTGCCGGTGCGTGCCCTGCTGCGGCCCCGATTCGGTGATTTCTGCTACGACCGCTATGAGCTTGCCCAGATGGCCGAGACCGCCGCCGCGCTGGTGCAGGCGGGTGTGGACGGCATTGTGACCGGTGTGCTGACCCCGGAGGGGGAGCTGGACGTGGACGCACTGCGCCCCATCTACGCGGCCGCCCGGGCCGCTGCAAAGGCCGCTGGCCGTCCGGTCGTCTGCACCCTGCACCGCGCCTTTGATGTCTGCAAAGACCCCTTTGCGGCGCTGGAAGCGGCCAAAGCGCTGAACCTTGGCACCATCCTGACCAGCGGGCAGGCTGCCAGCGCCCCGGCGGGCGCTCCCCTGCTCCGTCGGCTGGTGGAGGCCGCCGGGCCTGATCTTGAGATCCTGGTGGGCGCGGGCGTGACCCCGGCCAATCTTCCGGCTCTGGCAGCTGAGACAGGCGCGCACGCCTTCCACATGTCCGGCAAGCAGGTGCTGGACAGCCGGATGACCTTCCGGCGGGAAGGTGTTCCCATGGGCCTGCCCGGCTTCTCCGAGTTTGAGGTCTGGCAGACCAACGAGGAGACCATCCGTGCCGCGCGGCGGGTCCTGAACGAATTATAATCCATAAAACGACCCCGGAAAGCTGCAGTCAAGCTTTCCGGGGTCGTTTGTTGATCATCGCTTTTTTCTGGCAGCCGGTCTCCTGCGTTTCCGGGGCAGCATGGCATACACATACCCAAAGGCTGTGCCGCACACACCGCCCACAATGTGCATGAAGTTCGCCACATTATCGTGCGCAAAGATGATATCATACACCTGCTGGCCCAGATACAGTGCCGCCACCAGCAGCATGGTCACCGGGATGCCGCCGGAGAAGCCCGACAGCGATGCCAGCATGATGAGCATGAACACGATGCCCGAAGCCCCCAGCAGGGCAGTATGGGGGAAGAGCACACACTGCAGAACGCCCGAGATGAGCGCCGTGAGCAGGATGCCCTTGAGCAGGGGGCCGCTGCCATATTTTTCTTCCATCGGCGGGCCGATGACCAGCAGCAGGAGCATATTGTTCAGGAAATGATCCCAGCTGGCATGGCCCAGCACATGGCCGAAGAGCCGGATGTAAAACAGTGGGTCTTTCAGAGAACCGCGATAGACGCAGAACAGGTGCTTTGTGGTCCAGCCGCCTGTCCACTGCCCCAGGAACAAAGCCCCCAGGGAGAGCAGAAAAAAGGTCAGGATCACCGGCGAATTGTATTGCAGCTGCAATGTAAGCTTGGGACGTTTCGTAAGCGTTTCATCCTTTCAACGCCCGCTCTGGCACGGACGGAATTTAAGGATATTATAGCATTTATGCCAGATACGGGTCAAGCTGGGCATCCACCGTTTTGTTCCGCTTGGGAGCGGGCTTGTGCACGGCACGTCCGCGGCAGACCACCAGCTCCAGCTGGCGCAGGGCAGTCAGGTCGTCCAGCGGGTTCTTCCGGGTCACGATGAAATCAGCGCTCTTCCCTGCTTCAATGGAGCCGGTCACATCCCCCACACCGGCCAGCCGGGCATTGCGCAGGGTGGCCGTGTAGAGAGCAAACTGGTTGCTCACGCCGCAGTATTTATGGAAGTAGCACAGCTCCCGCCAGAAATCATACTGTGTGACGTAGGGGCAGCCCACATCATTGCCCAGACCCACCGGAATGCCGTTGGCAAGGGCCGTTCTGGCGCTCTCCACCACGCCGTCAAAGACGATCCTGCCATTGTACTGGTCCTTCTCAGAAGCGCCGGAAATGGCCGGGTCAAACAGTGCATAGGGCAGCGCCGGGGAAATGGTGGTGCAGACGAAAGCACCCCGCTCCTTGTAGAGCCGGATGGTCTCCTCATCCATCTTTGCGCCATGCTCGATGGAGTCCACGCCGTTTTCCAGCGCCACCTTCACGCCCTCGGGCGATTCGGTGTGGGCAGCCACGGGATAACCCAGCCTGTGGGCTTCATCGCAGACGGCCCGGACCGTCTCAGGCTTCATCTTCAGCTCGCCGGGGGTGCCCTTTTGGGTGGCATCCAGCACGCCGCCCGTGATCATCAGCTTGACCAGGTCCACCCCCTGTTCACCGGCCCTGCGGAGCTGGGCCAGCGCTTCGGCATTGTTGTGGGCCGCCACCGCCACCGAGCCTGCCATGTGCCCGCCGGGCACCGAGATGCCCTCGTTGGCGGCAAGGATGCGGGGAGCCAGGATCTTCCCCTTTGCCGCGTCGTCCCGGCAGCGGGTATCGAAATCTGCCAGACCGCCCACGGTGCGGATGGTGGTCACGCCGCCCAGCAGTTCCAGCTTGGCGTAACTGCACACCAGCCGGTAGGCCACCGCCCGGGTCAGGCCATTGCTCAGGATCCTGCGCACCAGTGCGGCGTTATCCCGGGGCTTTGCGCTGGGCTTGCCGTTGCCCGCCAGATGGACATGCAGGTTGATGAGGCCCGGCATCAGGTAGCCGCTCTTAAGGTCTACCTTCTCATACCCCTCACAGGGGGCGGTATCCTCCACGATGGCGGTGATCTTCTCCCCGTCCACCAGCACCATCTTGTGCGCCACCGGCTCCATCTGTTCGGTGCCGTCCAGCAGGATGCAGTTGAAATAGGCTCGTTTCATCCGTATTCTTCCCTTTCCGTTCCGGCGCAGGCCGTTTTCTTTCAGTATATCACGTTTGCGGAAGCGATAAAAGACATCTGTCGTTTTTTCTTCTGCCTCCTGCATTGACATTTCCCGCCCCGGTGGGTACACTTATAAGGTATTCTTTTCTGAAAGGGGGCCCCGCCATGGCAACGGAAGCCAAACTGCGCCAGCTGGCAGACCGCGGCTGTCCGGTCTACTATTTCTATTCCAGCGAACGGTATCTTGTCCGGCAGGCGGTGTCTGCCGCCGTCCGGATACTGAGCGCTGACACAGATGAGGAGACCACCGTGCTGGACGGTGCCGCGCCCGAGATCGAGCAGCTCATCATGGCGGCGGGCACCATCTCCTTCTTTGGCACCCGCCGCGTGGTGGTGCTGCCCGAGCTTGACCCCGCCGCCTACGGCGACAAGGATCTGGAGGAACTGTGCAGCACCCTTTCCAGCCTGGAAAATGCCGTGGTGGTGCTGGGCAGTGTGTTCGAGCTGGAGCGCAGCAAGCTCAAGACCGGCAAGCGGGCACAGAAGCTGATTGCTGAATGCAAAAAGCTGGGCTTTGTCGAGGAGCTCTCCAAACCCAAGCCCTACGAGCTGAAGATGATGCTCATTGAGCGGGCCAAGGCGCAGGATACCACCCTGCCCGAGGGCGCTGCCGCAGCCCTGCTGGAGCGCTGCGGCGAGGATCCCTTCCTGCTGGAAAACGAGGTAGACAAGCTCTGTGCCCTTTCCGGCTACCAGACCGTTACCGCCGCCATGGTGGCCGAGATGGGCACCGTGAGCCTGGAAGCGGATGTGTTTGAGATGATCCGGATGATCACTGCCAAGAACGCCACCGGTGCCTGCAAAAAGCTGCAGACCCTGCTGCGCTTACAGCAGGAGCCCATTGCCATCACCGGCGCAATGATTGGCAGTTATGTAGACCTGTACCGGGTCAAGCTGGGGGCTTCCAAACGGAAGAGCTACGCCGCCGTGTTCAAGGATTTTGGCTACAAGGGCAGCGACTACCGGCTCAAGCGCTCAGCCGAAACGGCATCACATTACACGCTGGGCCAGCTGGAGACCTGCCTGCAGGTGCTGCTGGACCTCGATAAAAGTTTGAAGAGCCAGCCCGTGGATGTGCAGACCCTGCTGGAAGCAGCACTCTGCCGTCTGGCGCTGGCGGGGAGCGGACGATGAGTGAACGGGAACTGCTGCACACCGACCGGGTGCTGGTGGTGGAGGGCAAATACGATGCCGCCCGCCTTTCCCACCTGACCGATGCCATGATCCTGCTGACAGACGGCTTTGGCATCTACAAGGACAAAAAACGCCAGCTGCTGCTGAAAGCCCTGGCGAAGAAAAACGGTCTGATTCTCTTCACCGATTCCGATGCTGCCGGGTTCCGCATCCGCACCTACATCACCGGTCTGGTGGGGGCAGAAAACGTGGTGCAGGCCTATGTGCCCGCCATCCATGGCAAGGAAAAGCGGAAGCCACAGCCTGGCAAGGAAGGCCTGCTGGGCGTGGAAGGCGTGGACGATGCCATCGTCCTGCAATGCCTGCGGGATGCACTGGGCGCAGAAGCCGGGGCCGCGCCTGCCCGCCCGGAGGGTCGGCAGATCACCTACACCGACCTGTACAACTGGGGGCTTTCCGGCACCCCGGGCAGTGCCGAGCGGAAATACCAGCTGCTCAACGCGCTGGGCCTGCCGCCCCGGCTCTCCAAAAAGGAGCTGGTGGAGGCACTGAACCGGCTGTACAGCTTTGAGCAGCTGGATACCCTGCAGGCCGAAATACTAGAAGCACACTGACAGACAAAAAGGAGACCGCACCGCGCGGTCTCCTTTTTGCGTTACAGAATATTTTATAGGGCAACATCCAGCGCCATCATCAGGGCAAACCCTGCCACCACGCTGATGACCCCCGCCGGTTCGTCTGCCTCCACGGCTTCCGGGATCATCTCCTGTGCCGTCACACAGACCATGCACCCGGCGGCAAGGCTCATCAGCCAGGGCAGGGCTGCACTGACCCACCCGGCCAGTGCAAGGGCCAGCAGGCCCCCCAACGGCTCCACAAGCCCGGAGGCAGCCCCCGCCGCAAAGGCACGGCGCTTAGACCTGCCCTCCTGCGCCAGCGGAAGGCTGACCGCAGCTCCCTCTGGAATGTTCTGCAGCCCGATGCCCAGCGCAAGGGCCAGCGCCCCGCTGATGGCATCCGGTTCTCCCCGCAGGGCCAGCGCAGCAGCAAGGCCCACCACCATCCCCTCGGGCAGGTTGTGCAGGGTGACTGCCAGCACCATCCGCCCACAGCGGCCCGGCCCGGCATTCAGCAGGCGGCCCGCCAGCGTTTCCAGCCGCAAAAGCCCTACTGCACCCAGCAGCAGGCCCACGGCAGGCGGGACCCATGCAGGCAGCGGCCCCTGCTCTGCCCGCTCAATGGCCGGCAAAAGCAGGCTCCATACGCTGGCCGCCAGCATGATGCCCGCCGCCATGCCGCAGAGCATCCGCCGGGTGGCAGGCTCCCCGGTCCTCCGCAGCAGGAACACACCAGCCGCACCGGCCGTGGTGCAGAGCATCGGCAGCAGCAGCACGGCCGCCGTCAGGAAAATCTGTTCCAAATCGCACTCCCCCTTTTCCCGGTCTATGCCAGGGCGGCAGGAGGTGTGCAGAGAGCGACCCTAAACAGGACCTTCAAAACGATTTCTGCAAAATTTCCTTGATCTGCTCCAGATCCTCTACAAAATAGATCCCCTGCTGGCGTTCCGGGGAGGAGAGCCCCTTTTCGATCATCCGGCCAAGCAGGGCTTTCAGGCCATCGTAGTAACCATTCAGGTTATAGAGGATGCAGGGCGCATCCAGATGCCTGAGCGACACCTTAGACATCACCTCAGCGATCTCCTCCAGTGTGCCGGTGCCGCCGGGAAATGCAATAAACGCATCCCCCAGCGCGATCATCTTTGTTTTGCGCTCCGTCATATCCTTTGTCACGATCAGCTCCGTCAGCCCCTCGTGCTGCAGCTCTCCCTGCACAAAAAACTCCGGTTCCACGCCGGTCACTTCGCCCCCGGCGTTCAGGGTGCTTTCGGCGATCTCTCCCATCAGGCCGCAGCGGGAGCCGCCGTACACCAGCGCGTTCCCGCTCTCCCCGATCCACCTTCCCAGCTCCTGCACCGCCTGCTTCAGGGCCGGATCATTGCCCTCGTTTGCGCCCAGATATACCGTGATGTTCATTGTATTCTCCCCCAGTTTCGTTTTTGCCTTATTTTATCACGCTTTTCTCCGGCAGAAAAGAGGGCGGGCCGGTTTTCCTTGCAAATGCCGCCGGACTGTGCTATGCTGAGAGGAAAAAGGGGGATTTTCCTTATGAAGACAGCATTGACCATTGCCGGAAGCGACTCCAGCGGCGGCGCAGGCATTCAGGCCGACATCAAGACCATGACCGCCAACGGCGTGTTTGCCCTGAGCGCCATCACGGCTCTGACAGCCCAGAACACCACCGGCGTGACCGGAATCTTTGAGACCACACCCGAATTTCTGGCCCAGCAGCTGGATGCGGTGTTCACCGATATCTACCCGGATGCCATCAAGATCGGCATGGTATCGTCGTCTGCGCTCATTGAGACCATTGCCAAAAAGCTGCGCCAGTACGATGCCAAGCACATCGTGGTCGATCCCGTGATGGTGGCCACCTCCGGCTCCAAGCTGCTGCAGGACAGCGCCATCCAGATCCTGACCGGGCAGCTTCTGCCCATGGCCGAGGTGGTCACGCCCAACATTCCGGAGGCCGAGATCCTGTCCGGCATGACCATCACCGATGCCGTCGGGATGGAGGCCGCCGCAAAGTGCATCAGCGAAAAATACGGCTGTGCCGTGCTCTGCAAGGGCGGCCACAAGGTGAATGATGCCGACGATCTGCTCTGGTGCAACGGCAGCGGCAAGTGGTTCCACGGCGAACGCATCGCCAACCCCAACACCCACGGCACCGGCTGCACCCTGTCCAGCGCCATTGCCTCCAATCTGGCAAAGGGCTATCCCCTGGATGCCGCCGTAGAGCGGGCCAAGGCATATATTTCAGGCTGCCTGTCCGCCATGCTCGATCTGGGCAAAGGCTCCGGCCCCATGGACCACATGTTCGCCCTGCGCGGCGAATTCGTGGAGCACTGAGCCACAAAAAAAGGGCGATGATCTCTCATACGCCCCAGAACAGGATTCCCAGTCCCGCCGCCAACAGAATCATTCCGATGGGCGACGGGGCTTTTTGCGTCCGCTTCTTCCAGACAAAATGCACCGCCCATAAAACAGCAAACACAAGGATCGATCTCGCATCCGGTGCAAATCCATCTGCCAGCGTTTTGATGCCGCCCAGTGTGGAGAGCATCATGTTCAGCGCGGTCGCCAGGATCATGGCCACCACACAGGGCCGCACACCGGAAAGAAAGGCTTCCACGCCCGCATACTTCATCAGGTTTTTCAGCACCGCCGCGATCAGCAGGATGATGAAGAACGAGGGCAGCACCACCCCCAGCGTAGCGATCAGCGCTCCCGGAAAGCCGCCCTGTGATGACCCGATAAAGGTTGCCATATTGATTGCCAGTGGGCCCGGGGTGGACTCAGAAACGGCGACAAAACTCAGGAATTCTGCTTCGGTCAGCCAGCCATGACGCAGCACGGTCTCCCGCACCAGCGAGATCATCCCGTAGCCGCCGCCAAAGGAGAGCGCTCCGATCATCAGAAAATTGAGGAACAGTTGGAGGTAGATCATGCTTTCTCCTCCTTCCGCAGCTTTCTTAACAGGTAGAGCAGCACCCCTGCCGCCCCGCAGAGCAGGATGTAGTAGAGGGACGAGAAGGACACCGCCGCCACCGAGCAGCCCACCATGGCCGCCACAACACCGGCAACGATGATCCTGTTGAAGGCCGTGCCGGACAGGCTTTTCAGCATCTTCATCCCCGCCGAAAGGATCAGATAGATGACGCAGACCTGAATGCCCCGGAACGCGCTTGCCACTGCCGACAGCTGCAAGAACCGGTCAAACACCAGTGAGATCAGGTAGATGACCACAAACGAGGGCAGGCAGACCGCCAGCGTGGATGCCGCGGCCCCTTCTGCCCCTTCGATCTTATAGCCCACATAGGTGGCACTGTTCACCGCCACAGGGCCCGGCGTGGACTCCGCAATGGCGACCATATCGAGAAATTCCTCCCGGCTCAGCCACTGCTTGTCCTCCACAAATTCCCGTTCCAGCAGGGCCACCATTGCGTAGCCGCCGCCAAATGTGAACGCACCGATCTTCAAAAAAGTCCAGAACAGATCTCTTGTTTTTTTCATACACTTCACCTCGCTGCCTGCCTATTATAGCATAAAGTGTCCCATCAGGAAACCCATTTGCAAGACCTGCGATCATCCTATCTCTTCCGGCACAAATGAGTCTTTCTCACAAACAAGGTAGATGTCCTTCTTCATTTTCTTCTCAAAGTATTGCTTCAATCTCATATTGGAATCCCACTTGTCCTGCGGATAAAAGCCATACCGTTTCTTTACATCGTTCATTCTATCTTCTATATCCAGAACCCCTTCCGCTCCTGCCAGACTATCACACAATTGGATCAGTCGGTCATAATCATCGTATACTGTCCTGGCTAATTCAGTCTTAATCATCTCCATCTCTTCCTCTGAAACATCAAGCTTTCCAATGTATTCATCTAGAGTATGATTGTTAAAAGAATGCGTCAAGCAAATCTTTGCTGCCTCATCATATCCAAGCGACATCATAAATCTGTATCCATCGGAAACATGGCCAAGATGTCTTACGCCAAATTTTCTTCCTATATCATGCAGTAAGCCTAAAACATAGGCCTTCTCCGCATCTATATCTCCACATGCCGCTGCTATTTTTTCTGCACAATGTGCTGCTGTTAAACTATGTTTTCCCCAAGGCCCCGGATTATTTGATAGACCATCCCGAATCAACGCCATTGCTTCATCTCTTGTCGGCAGCATAACCTATTCCTTCTTTCCCTTTTCTTATGCATTGATAAAAACAAATGCCGAAAACCCGCATGAATACAGGCTTTCGGCATTTTGATCCATTACTCGAGCTCGGTAAGTTTATTTCTTTACTTAGCAAATTTGTTTAGTAAGTCCATCCTTGGATGTTCACTTTTCCATGAGATTGCTGTGGTAGATGTGGCTTTCCGATTTTTTAGTATCAGGATAGTATCACACAACCAGTGGGATCTCTGTGAGTATTATAACGTATTATCTTTTGTTTTTCAACCTGTTTTCGTACTTTGTTATTCTGTGTTTGATTTTACCGGCTACGTTCCTGCAATAGTCTGCCGAGAAGCCCTCCCCCTGACCAAAAGATTCAGAGAAGACTTCAGCAACCGCTTCTGCGATTTCGTTCATAAATGAGGAAACTGTTATCTTCCTCATAATTCTTTTACTTTCGCCATCATACTCATTTGATGGTGCTTCCGGGAAGAAATCGTATGGATCCCACTTGTCGATTTCCTGTTTCACGCAACAATACACAAATTTTTCCTTGGCGCATATTTCATCATACCAAATCGTTGGGTCTGCACCATACGATGTCTGAACTTCGTTTTTGTCACTTTTGTGCTCAATCCACGCAACACCAAAAGGGTATATCGCTTGCTTGGCACCTGCCCGAATATGATACTGCACACCATTCTTTAGATATTCCGTCCAATAATCCATTATATCATCTGGTGTTTTATCCCATTCGTCCGGAATATCACTGAATAATCCAATTGAAAGCTTTGTTGTTTCCCTACAGAAACTTTTTATATCAACTCTTTCATCTGATTCTATAAAATCACTTTTTGATTCTCGGATCCCTTTTATACAACACGAAACCGTGTGCTCCTGTCCATCTGGAATATAGTCAATCAAAACCGCAAATCGTCCGTTTAATTCTGGGCACCGGTCGTCATTTCTTACTCTTCTGATTGTGCAATCGACTTTTTTCTCATCTTTAGTTATTTCAATCCTCCCCAATGGTGTCTGAATCATTCTGCTCACTTCTCTCTATGGTCGTTTCGATGAACAACTTCAAGGCATTCTGTGCAATGATGTTCGTTGTCACAAGGTCAAATCCACCACCAATTACACCGCCAGCCAACGGTACCATCTTTCCAAGATTGATGATTCCAGTCTGACCAAACTTTGTAATCAATCGAAATCCTACTTTTTGATTGATTCGAGTCAATGTTGCGCCTGAAATTTTTTCAATGCTAGCTGTTGCAATTTTCGTACCTAATTTGACCCCTGTACCTTTCAGAACATCCGCAACTGCTTGCCCGGTCATACAAGCATAGACCAGTGTCTGCACCTGATCGGTATTGGGTTCATAACCGCCCAGTTTGGCTACCGCAGCAATCATACGGAGTTGCACATAGAGGACGCTGCTTACATTAGCCGGAACCGCAACCGGAAGTGTAATTATCCCGCCAAGTCCCGTAAGAAAACCTGATGTCGTACACTTTACCAATTGATTTGCCACCAACGCCTTTGCTGCCTTTTCCGCTGTCGGGTATTTCGATGAATAATCCTCTGCCAGTTCATCAACCGACTTACTCACCTTCGGAATGCCCCGTAGTGCTTTATCATAGCAGACATCCAGAATGTCAACCATCTGCTGCGAGGAAAGTGCTTCGCCTTTCTTTTGGTTTGCCTTGTCAAGCTGTTCCTTGCCTTTGCTGATTGCAGCAGCAGCCCCGTCTCCTGCTGTATCCACAATTTTTTTCCCGACAGTTGCGACCCCAGTCAAACCGCTTTTTAACGTGTCTTGAAATTTAGCCTTTGCCATTTTCTTTCCTCCTTTTTTTCAGTGTCCTCATAATAATCCCTGAAATTTTCGCGACTACCAGTTTTACACATGATGGAAACACTGCATCCAATCGTCCACAGGAAAGCACTCTATACTTATGATCACAACTTTGTCCCATCAACTCTATTTCCTATTAAACCGATTATATCAAATACATCTAGTTCATTCAACTTCATTGGTGTATCACACCTTCCAACCATTAAGTTTTTCTTAATAGTCCCCACTGCCAAACTTGAACCATTCGAAAATCCCGAATCGTTGCCCCTATACGCACAAAACCCCCGCCAGCTCATACTGACGGGGGTTGCGCATTTCTGATTAAATCCAGTTGGTGGAAATTACTCGAGCTCGATGGTGGCAGGCGGCTTACCAGTGCAATCGTAGAACACACGGTTGACGTGCTTGACCTCATTGACGATACGGCTGGTCACGGTGCCCAGAACATCCCAGGGCACATTGTAGCTCTCAGCCGTCATAAAGTCGGTGGTGGTCACGGCACGCAGGGCCACAGCGTAGTCATAGGTACGCTCGTCACCCATCACGCCGACACTGCGCATATTGGTCAGTGCGGCGTAATACTGGTTGATCTCCTTATCCAGACCAGCCTTGGCGATCTCCTCACGCCAGATTGCGTCTGCATCCTGCACAATGGCAACCTTTTCGGGGGTCACCTCGCCGATGATGCGGATGCCCAGACCGGGGCCGGGGAACGGCTGACGGCTGACCAGATACTCAGGCAGGCCCAGTTCGCGGCCAACCTGACGCACCTCATCCTTGAACAGGTTGCGCAGAGGCTCCACCAGCTCCTTAAAGTCCACGGTATCGGGCAGGCCGCCGACATTGTGGTGGCTCTTGATGACAGTGGATTCGCCGCCCAGGCCGCTCTCCACAACGTCAGGATAGATGGTGCCCTGTGCCAGGAAATCCACCTTGCCGATCAGCTTTGCCTGCTCCTCAAAGACGCGGATGAACTCCTCGCCGATGATCTTACGCTTGCGCTCGGGCTCGGTAACACCAGCCAGCTTGCTGAAATAGCGGTCGCGGGCATCCACACAGATGAAGTTGATATCAAAGCCGTTGGCATTGCCCGGGCCAAAAACAGAGCAGACCTCTTCCTTTTCGTTCTTGCGGAGCAGGCCGTGGTCCACAAACACGCAGGTCAGCTGCTTTCCGATGGCCTTTGCCAGCATCGCAGCCAGCACAGAGGAATCCACGCCGCCGGACAGGGCACACAGCACCTTGCCGTCGCCAATGCGCTCCCGCAGAGCCTTGACATTGTTCTCCACGAAGGAGTCCATCTTCCAGTCACCGGAGCAGCCACAGACGTTATACACGAAGTTGCGGAGCATCTTCTTGCCCTCAGCGGTGTGGAGCACTTCCGGGTGGAACTGAACAGCATACAGGCCCTTCTCGGCGTTCTCTGCAGCAGCCACAGGGCAGTTCACAGTGTGTGCGGTGATCTTGAAGCCGGGGGCTGCCTGCTCGATGTAGTCGTTGTGGCTCATCCAGCAGATGGTGGAGGGCTGAACATCCTCGAACATCTTGCTGCTGTTGTCCACAAAGACCTCGGTCTTGCCGTACTCACGCTCAGGGGCGCGGCAGACATGACCGCCCAGCAGGTGCATCATCAGCTGGCTGCCGTAGCAGATTCCCAGCACAGGGATGCCCCAGTTGAAGATCTCGGGGTCAATGGTGGGCGAATCTTCCAGATAGACGCTGTTGGGGCCGCCGGTGAAGATGATACCCTTGGGGTTCTTCGCCTTGATGACCGACAGGTCTGTTTTGTAGGAATAGATTTCACAGTAGACATTGTTCTCGCGGACACGGCGCGCGATCAGCTGATTGTACTGGCCGCCAAAGTCCAGCACGATGACAGTTTCATGCTGCATGATGTTCTCCTCCCTTTTTCGAGATGTTTCTATAGGTAGACTTAGTATAGCACATCTCACAACGAAAATCGACAGTCTTTGTGAACTTTCCCGATTTTATTTTACGCGAACAGGATGCCGCAGTACTGTTTTCAGTTTTTCCGGTGCTGTCCGGCGCGGATCGCTGAGGTAAATTTCGTGGTGACGGCGGTGCCCGGTGAAATCAGTCTCATAGCCCTGTTCCCGCGCAAAAGCATCCATCTGCTCCAGCGTCTCCGGTTCGGCATCATAAGAACCAACATGCATACACTGCACACAAAGTCCTTCATCATAGTGGAGGAACTGCACTTTGGAGAAATCCTTCTTCTTTTTTGCAGTCGCTTCCTGAACGGCCCAATCGAACACTTCCCGGGTCACGAAATCCGGCAGGCGGATCATACTTGTCCACTCAAAGCATTCTTTGTGGGCGTAGTCCACACCGTCCACCCCCTCTTGATGCCACAAACCCTCCAACGGTGGGACAACATATTCAAAGTAACCGTCGATCTTATGGCTTCCCTTGTAGCTCATCTTGATGGTAAAGGCAATGCCATACAGCAACTCCATTGCCGCCTGATATTCCCCACCTGGTTCATTGGGGTCTCCCCTGCCCTGTACAGACACAAAATTCATCGGCGGAACAGTTACAATACCCGGCTTCCTGGGTGGAAGATAAAACTCCTTGTACTCCTTCTTATAGTCAAACGCCATCGTGCCGTCCTCCATTCTTCGACATCTTGTTTCTTTAATGTCAGCATATCATAACAACCTTTATTTGTAAAGCACTTTTTGGCAAAAACAAAAATCCCCTGCCATCTCGGGCAGAGGATCTGTTAGCGCAAAAAGAGCCTTCCCACTCTCCGGAATGGGAAGGCTCTTTGTAAGTTTAACCTTTTGCCTTAGAACAGGCGCAGAGGGTCAAAATCACTCAATGATCTTGCCAACAACGCCGGAACCAACGGTACGGCCACCCTCACGGATAGCGAAACGCAGGCCCTCTTCCATAGCAACGGGGGTCAGCAGCTCAACGTGCATCTGAACGTTATCGCCGGGCATGCACATCTCGGTGCCTTCGGGCAGGGTGATGATGCCGGTCACGTCAGTGGTACGGAAGTAGAACTGAGGACGATAGTTGGAGAAGAAGGGGGTGTGACGGCCGCCTTCGTCCTTGGTCAGGACGTAGACCTGAGACTCGAAGACCTTGTGGGGATGGACAGTGCCGGGCTTAGCCAGAACCTGGCCACGCTCGATCTGGGTACGGTCAACACCACGCAGCAGAGCGCCGATGTTATCGCCAGCCTCAGCGAAGTCCAGAGACTTACGGAACATCTCCAGGCCGGTGATGGTGGTGCTCAGACGATCGGGCTTAATGCCAACAATCTCCATTGCATCGCCAACCTTAGCAATGCCACGCTCAACACGACCGGTAGCAACAGTACCACGGCCGGAAATGGTCATGACATCCTCGATGGGCATCAGGAAGGGCTTGTCTTCCTCACGATCGGGGTTGGGGATATAGCTGTCAACAGCGTCCATCAGCTCCTTGATGCAAGCATACTCGGGTGCATCAGGATCCTTGGAGGTGGACTCCAGAGCCTTCAGAGCGGAGCCACGGATGATGGGGGTGTCGTCGCCGGGGAAGTCATACTCGCTCAGCAGCTCACGGATCTCCATCTCGACCAGATCCAGCAGCTCCTCGTCGTCGACCATATCGCACTTGTTCATAAAGACAACGATATAGGGCACGCCGACCTGACGAGCCAGCAGGATGTGCTCACGGGTCTGGGGCATGGGACCATCGGTAGCAGCAACGACCAGGATAGCGCCGTCCATCTGAGCAGCACCGGTGATCATGTTCTTAACGTAGTCAGCATGGCCCGGGCAGTCAACGTGAGCGTAGTGACGAGCATCGGTCTGGTACTCGACATGAGCGGAGTTGATCGTAATACCACGAGCGCGCTCCTCGGGAGCCTTATCGATGTTGGCATAGTCCATGAAGTCTGCGTCGCCCTTCAGTGCCAGATACTTGGTGATAGCGGCGGTCAGAGTGGTCTTGCCGTGGTCAACGTGACCGATGGTGCCGATGTTAACATGCGGCTTAGAACGGTCAAATTTTGCCTTTTCAGCCATTGGAATATCCTCCCTTAATCGGATTGAATTTGGTTACAACAGTCCTGCAAACACAGAATTGCATTGCAAAACTATTCTACTAAATTTGTCCTGTAAAATCAAGTGCTTTTACAGGAAATTTTGCCGGAGCTACACTACCCCGGCAAAATTTTACTTTGTTTCAGGCAATCAAGCCTTGGTGCGGCCAGCAATGATCTGGTCGGCAATGTTCTTGGGAACCGGCTCGTAGTGAGAAGGCTCCATGACATACTGGCCACGGCCCTGGGTCTTGGAACGCAGGTCGGTGGCGTAGCCGAACATCTGAGCCAGAGGAACGAAGGCGTTGACACGCTGAGTGCCTGCCATTGCCTCCATGCCCTGGATCTGGCCACGGCGAGAGTTCAGGTCGCCGATGACATCGCCCAGATACTCATCAGGAACGATAACAGCAACCTTCATGATGGGCTCGGTGATGATGGGGTCAGCCTTGCGCATAGCGTCCTTGAAGGCCATAGAACCTGCAATGGAGAAGGCCATTTCAGAGGAGTCGACCTCGTGATAAGAACCATCCCACAGGGTGACCTTGACATCAACGACAGGATAGCCAGCCAGAACGCCGGACTTCATAGCACCCTGGATACCATTGTCGATAGCCGGGATGTATTCCTTCGGGATGGCACCGCCAACGATGGCGTTGACGAACTCGTAACCCTTGCCGGGCTCGTTGGGCTCGATCTTGATCTTAACATGACCGTACTGGCCCTTACCACCAGACTGACGTGCGTACTTGGTCTCCTGATTGGCCTCCTTGCGGATGGTCTCACGGTAAGCGACCTGAGGTGCGCCAACGTTGGCCTCGACCTTGAACTCACGCAGCAGACGGTCGACGATGATCTCCAGATGGAGCTCGCCCATGCCAGCGATGATGGTCTGGCCGGTCTCTTCATCAGTGTAGGTCTTGAAGGTAGGATCCTCTTCGGCCAGCTTTGCCAGCGCGATGCCCATCTTCTCGTTGCCGGCCTTGGTCTTGGGCTCGATGGCAACGCGGATAACGGGCTCGGGGAACTTCATGGACTCCAGAATGATGGGATGATTCTCATCACACAGAGTGTCACCGGTGGTGGTGTTCTTCAGACCGACAACAGCAGCGATATCACCTGCATAGCAGCAGTCGATATCCTTGCGGTGGTTGGAGTGCATCTGCAGGATGCGGCCCATACGCTCTCTAGCGTCCTTCACGGAGTTGTAGACAGTAGTACCAGCCTCGACCTTACCGGAGTAGACACGGAAGTAAGCCAGCTTACCAACAAACGGATCGGTTGCGATCTTGAAGGCCAGAGCTGCGAAGGGAGCGTCGTCAGAAGACGGACGGGTCTCCTGCTCTTCGGTCTCAGGGTTCACACCCTTGATGTCCTCGACATCGGTAGGTGCGGGCATATAGTCCACGATAGCGTCCAGCAGCTTCTGGACACCACGGTTCTTGTAGGAAG
This sequence comes from Faecalibacterium duncaniae, assembly GCF_010509575.1. Lineage (NCBI taxonomy): Bacteria > Bacillati > Bacillota > Clostridia > Eubacteriales > Oscillospiraceae > Faecalibacterium > Faecalibacterium duncaniae. Next base: position 2,074,270 of record NZ_CP048437.1, read on the forward strand.
AACCGCAGGTAACGGGAACCAGAGTATTTGCAATGGTCTCCTTACGGATAGCAGCCTTCAGTTCCTCACGAGTGATCTCCTCACCCTCGAGGTACTTTTCCATCAGCACTTCGTCGTTCTCGGCAACAGCCTCGATCAGGATGTTGCGGTACTCCTCGGCCTGCTCGACCATATCCTCAGGGATGGGCTCAGTGCGCATATCGTTGCCCATGTCGTCATAGTAGACCTCAGCGTTCATATCGACCAGGTCAACGATACCACGGAAGGTATCCTCCTGGCCGATGGGCAGCTGGATCGCCACGCCGTTAGCGTGCAGACGATCATGCAGCATCTTGATGCAGCGGAAGAAGTCGGCACCCATGGTATCCATCTTGTTGACGTAAACCATGCGGGGGACTTTGTACTCATCAGCCTGACGCCAAACGGTCTCAGACTGAGGCTCGACACCGCCCTTAGCAGCCAGAACGGTCACAGAACCGTCCAGGACGCGCAGGGAACGCTGGACCTCAACAGTAAAGTCCACGTGGCCCGGGGTGTCGATGATGTTGATGCGGTGACGGTTCTTCTTGAATGCAACCGGATCCTTCTGGGTCTCAGAGTGGCTCCAGTAGCAGGTGGTAGCAGCGGAAGTGATGGTGATACCACGCTCCTGCTCCTGAACCATCCAGTCCATGGTAGCGCCGCCATCATGGACTTCGCCGATCTTGTGGTTGATGCCGGTGTAGTACAGAATACGCTCGGTGGTAGTCGTCTTACCAGCATCAATGTGGGCCATAATGCCGATATTTCTCGTCATCTGAAGAGAAACTTCTCTGGGTGTAGCCATGAAATTAACCTCCTACAGAACAGATCAATAACGGAAATGAGCGAAAGCCTTGTTGGCCTCGGCCATCTTGTGGGTATCCTCGCGCTTCTTCACGGCGTTACCAGTGTTGTTGGCAGCATCCATGATCTCGGCGGCCAGACGCTGGGCCATGGTCTTCTCACCACGGCTGCGGCTGTAAGCGGTCAGCCAGCGCAGACCCAGGGTCTCGCGGCGGGCAGGGCTGACTTCCAGAGGAACCTGGTAGTTAGCACCACCAACACGGCGGGTCTTGCACTCGAGGCTGGGCATGATGTTCTCCATCGCCTTCTCGAAAGTTTCCAGAGGATCGTTGCCGGTCTTTTCCTGAATCATGGAGAAAGCCTCGTAAACGATCTTCTGAGCGACGCCCTTCTTGCCATCCAGCATCACGCTGTTGACCAGACGGGTGACCATCTTGGAATTGTAAATAGGATCAGCTAAGACATCGCGCTTAGCAATGTTACCTCTTCTAGGCATCTTTCTTCCCTCCTTCACAGAATGATATCATCGGTACTCGAAAGTAATAAAACTCCCGTTGTGTCACAAAGAGCTGACCTTACATAAACCGTTACCCTCCGCACAATGCGGACTTGTTATTTATATAATGGAAAGCCGTTTATGGCGGTTGTCCTCAATTACTTCTTTGCAGCACCGGCCTTAGGACGCTTTGCGCCGTACTTGGAGCGGGCCTGGTTACGGCCTGCCACACCCTGAGTATCCAGGGTACCACGGATGATGTGGTAACGCACACCGGGCAGGTCCTTAACACGGCCGCCACGGATCAGCACGACGGAGTGCTCCTGCAGGTTATGGCCGATACCGGGAATGTAAGAGGTGACCTCGATACCATTCGTGAGGCGGACACGAGCAACCTTACGCAGAGCAGAGTTAGGCTTCTTGGGGGTCATGGTACGAACTGCAGTGCAGACACCACGCTTCTGGGGGCTGCTCAGATCAGAGTACTGCTTCTTCTGAGAGTTATAAGTCTTCTGCAGGGCGGGAGCGGTGCTCTTGGTAACCAGGACCTCACGGCCTTTGCGTACAAGCTGGTTAAAAGTAGGCATTTTGTTTCTCCTTTCTTAATAGTGAACATCGGATATTTTCCGACTTTTTAGCCGCACTTCCCCTATGGGGACGCGCAACAGTTATATAATACTCGTTTTGATTAGGAATGTCAACAGTTTTTCCAATATTTTTTTGTTTTATTCGCCGAAGGACTCAACCGCCGATTTTTCCTTTACTCCCTCAGTCTGCTGCGCAGACAGCCCCCTCTCAGAGGGGGCCTTTCCCCTGCTTCGGGCCAAGCAGGCCTCCCTCCCAGAGGGAGGTGGCATTGCGAAGCAATGACGAAGGGAGTTTCAAATCAAAAAAGCCGCCCTCCCCTGCGTTCAGGGAAAGGCGGCTCATGGATCGATTCAGTTCCGGGCAGACAGAGTTTTACTGCTGGTTTGCTGCAGCCAGCTCAGCGGCAACAGCCTCGTCGCGCTCCTGCTCACGGCGCTTCAGATCCTCACGCACCTCCGGCAGACCGGTACCGGCGGGGATCAGCTTACCGATGATGACGTTCTCCTTCAGGCCGGCCAGCGGGTCAACCTTGCCCTTGATGGCGGCTTCGGTCAGGACACGGGTGGTCTCCTGGAAGGATGCGGCAGACAGGAAGGACTCGTTTGCCAGGGCAGCCTTGGTGATGCCCAGCAGCACCTGCTGATACTCGACCAGCTTGATGCCCTCTTCACCGTCATCAATGCGCTTCTGCAGCTCGGCGTTGATGTTCTCAACTTCCAGACGGTTTGCCAGTGCACCACCGATCAGGTCGGAGGAGCCGGAGTCGGTCACGCGGACCTTGCGGCACATCTGACGGACGATGACCTCGATATGCTTATCGTTGATCTCAACGCCCTGCAGACGGTAGACCTTCTGGACCTCGCTGATCAGGTAGTTCTGCACATCGCTCAGACCCTTGATGGCCAGGATATCCTGGGGATACAGAACACCTTCGCGGGTGATGATGTCGCCCTTCTCCACACGATCGCCGGGCATGACACGTGCATGCTGGGTGAAGGGGATGGAGTAGCTCTTCACCACCTCGGCACCGTTCTCATCCTTGCCGGTGACCTTGATGACGACATTCTTCTTGGTGTCATCCTGAGAGACAACACCGGAGATCTCGCTCATAATGGCCATGCTCTTGGGACGGCGGCTCTCGAACAGCTCCTCAACACGGGGAAGACCCTGGGTAATATCCTCAGCAGATGCAATACCGCCGGTATGGAAGGTACGCATGGTCAGCTGGGTACCGGGCTCGCCGATAGACTCTGCTGCGATGACACCGATGGACTCGCCCAGCTGGACGGGCTCACCGTTTGCCATATCGCTGCCGTAGCAGTGTGCGCAGACACCCACCTTGGCGCGGCAGGTCAGCAGGCTGCGGATCTTCAGCTTGGTGATGCCTGCAGCCTCGATGTCGTTGGCATCGTACAGGTCGATCATCTTGCCCTCAGGTACGATGACCTCGCCGGTGACGGGGTTGATCACATCGCCCACGGCGTAACGGCCGATGATACGCTCACGGAAGCTCTCGATCTTCTCCTTGCCCTCGTGGATCTCAGAGACCCACAGGCCATCGGTGGTGCCGCAGTCGATCTCACGGACGATGACCTCCTGAGAGACATCGACCATGCGGCGGGTCAGGTAGCCGGAGTCAGCGGTACGCAGAGCGGTATCGGCCAGACCCTTACGAGCGCCACGGGCAGAAACGAAATATTCCAGAATGTTCAGACCTTCGCGGTAGTTTGCACGAATGGGCATCTCGATGGTCTTACCTGCGGTGTTGGCCAGCAGGCCGCGCATGCCGGCCAGCTGTTTGATCTGGTTCATAGAACCACGCGCACCGGAATCAGCCATCATAAAGATCTCGTTGTCCTTGGGCAGGTTGGCTGCCAGAGCCTTGGAGACCTTATCGGTGGTTGCCTGCCAGATGTTGATGGTCTGGGTGTAACGCTCGTTCTCAGAGATCAGGCCGCGGTTGAACAGCTTGTTGACCTGAGAGACCTGCTTATCCGCGTCAGCGATCAGCTCGTCCTTCTGCGGAGGAATGACAGCGTCACACACAGCAACAGAGATTGCAGACAGGGTGGAGTACTTATAGCCCTGAGCCTTGATGGAGTCCAGCATCTTTGCGCAGGCACGGGTACCATTGCGGGTCATGCAGCGGGAAATGATGTCGGGCAGGGTCTTTTTGGTCACGCGGAAGCTGACCTCATACTCCAGCCAGTGCTCCGGGTCGGTGCGGTCGATATAACCCAGGTTCTGAGGAACGGGGTTATTGAAGATGATCCGGCCAACGGTGGCATCCACCAGACCGGTGCGCTCCACACCGTCAATGACCATGGTGCGGCGGACCTTGATGGGAGCGTGCAGGGTCACAACGTGCTCTGCATAGGCCATCAGGGCCTCGTTCTCATCACGGAAGATCTTGCCTGCACCCTCTTCGTTCTCACGAACGGTGGTCAGGTAGTAGCTGCCCAGGATCATATCCTGAGTAGGAACGGTAACAGGTGCGCCGTCAGAGGGCTTCAGCAGGTTGCCGGAAGCCAGCATCAGCATCTTGGCCTCACGGCAGGCATCCTCGCCCAGGGGCAGGTGAACTGCCATCTGGTCACCGTCGAAGTCAGCGTTGAACGCGGTACATGCCAGTGGGTGCAGCTTGATGGCACGGCCCTCGACCAGCACGGGGTTGAAGGCCTGAATGCCCAGACGGTGCAGGGTAGGTGCACGGTTCAGCAGGACCGGGTGGCCCTTGATCACGGTCTCCAGGCTGTCCCAGACCTCGGGCTTTGCACGCTCGACCATCTTACGGGCAGACTTGATGTTGTTGGCAACACCCTTCTCGACCAGATCCTTCATCACGAAGGGCTTGAACAGCTCCAGAGCCATCTCCTTGGGCAGACCGCACTGATCCATCTTCAGCTCAGGGCCGACGACGATAACGGAACGGCCGGAGTAGTCAACACGCTTGCCCAGCAGGTTCTGGCGGAAGCGGCCCTGCTTGCCCTTCAGCAGATCGGACAGGCTCTTCAGGGCACGGTTGTTGGGGCCGGTGACCGGGCGGCCGCGGCGGCCGTTGTCGATCAGGCTGTCAACTGCTTCCTGCAGCATCCGCTTCTCGTTGCGCACGATGATGTCGGGAGCACCCAGCTCCAGCAGGCGGCGCAGACGGTTGTTGCGGTTGATCACGCGGCGGTACAGGTCGTTCAGGTCGGAGGTGGCAAAACGGCCGCCATCCAGCTGGACCATGGGGCGCAGATCAGGGGGCAGCACGGGCAGCACGTCCATGACCATCCACTCGGGGCGGTTGCCGGAAATGCGGAATGCCTCAACGACCTCCAGACGCTTCAGGATGCGGACCTTCTTCTGGCCGGAGGACTTTTCCACCTCAGCGGTCAGCTCAGCGCTCAGCTGATCCAGATCGATCTCCTTCAGCAGCTCCTGGATGGCCTCAGCACCCATGGATGCCTCAAACTCATCGCCGTAGCGCTCACGCATCTCACGGTATTCCTTCTCGGTCAGCAGTTGCTTCTTTTCCAGCGGGGTCAGACCGGGATTGGTAACGATATAGCTTGCAAAGTACAGGACCTTCTCCAGCAGGCGGGGGCTGATGTCCAGCATCAGGCCAATGCGGCTGGGGATGCCCTTGAAGTACCAGATGTGGCTGACGGGCGCGGCCAGCTCAATGTGGCCCATGCGCTCACGGCGAACCTTTGCCTTGGTGACCTCGACACCGCAGCGATCGCAGATCTTGCCCTTGTAGCGGATGCGCTTGTACTTGCCGCAGTGGCACTCCCAGTCCTTGGTAGGTCCAAAAATGCGCTCGCAGTACAGGCCGTCGCGCTCCGGCTTCAGGGTGCGGTAGTTGATGGTCTCAGGCTTCTTGACCTCGCCGTAGCTCCAGTTGCGGATCTGCTCCGGAGAAGCCAGGCCGATTTTAATGGAATCGAAAACGTTGTTTTCCATGAAACGAACCCTTTCTTAATCTCTAGTTAAAAATCCACTTCGTCGGAAGCGGGAGCCGCACTGCCGGAGTTGTCATCTTCCAGCACAGAAGGATCATCGAAGCCTGCGTCAGCATCCTTGATGGTGTAATCGTTCAGCAGCTCATTCTCGTTGGTAACAGTCTCGGAACCTGCAACATCACGCATATCAAAGCCGGTCTCTTCGTCGTCGAAGTTCTGGCGCATATCGATCTCGTTGCCGTCCTTGTCCTGGACCACAACGTCCATACCCAGAGACTGCAGCTCCTTCAGCATAACGCGGAAGGACTCGGGGATGCCGGGCTGCGGGATGGGTTCGCCCTTGACAATGGCCTCGTAGGTCTTGACACGGCCCTCAACGTCATCGGACTTGACGGTCAGGATCTCCTGCAGGGTGTAAGCGGCACCGTAAGCTTCCAGAGCCCAGACTTCCATCTCGCCGAAGCGCTGACCGCCGAACTGAGCCTTGCCGCCCAGAGGCTGCTGGGTGACCAGAGAGTAGGGGCCGGTGGAACGGGCATGGATCTTATCATCGACCAGGTGATGCAGCTTGAGGTAGTACATATAACCAACGGTAACGCGGTTATCGAACTTCTCGCCGGTACGGCCATCGTAAACGGTGGTCTTGCCATCACGGTCCAGCTCGATCTTGGAGAAGTCGATGATGTGGCCCTTCTCACCCATGATCTTGGGCAGCTTGGTGGGATATGCGGGAGCATTCTCACCGTGCCACAGCTCACGGGCGGTGTCGAAGGTATCGCCGATGTCGTTCTCACGCGCGGAATCGAACACGGGGGTCATAACCTTGATGCCGCATGCCTTGGCAGCGTAGCCCAGGTTGACTTCCAGCACCTGACCGATGTTCATACGGGAAGGAACGCCCAGGGGGTTCAGCACGATGTCCAGCGGGGTGCCGTCGGGCAGGTAGGGCATATCCTCCTGCGGCAGGATACGGGAAACGACACCCTTGTTGCCGTGACGGCCTGCCATCTTATCGCCGACGCTGATCTTACGCTTCTGAGCGATGTAGCAGCGGACGACCTCGCGGACACCGGGCTGCAGCTCATCGCTGTTTTCAGGAGTAAAGACCTTGACATCCACGATGATGCCGTACTCGCCGTGGGGCACGCGCAGAGAGGTATCACGGACTTCGCGGGCCTTCTCGCCGAAGATGGCGCGGAGCAGGCGCTCCTCAGCGGTCAGCTCGGTCTCACCCTTCGGGGTGACCTTGCCGACCAGGATGTCGCCGCTCTTGACCTCGGCACCGATGCGGATGATGCCGCGCTCGTCCAGATCCTTCAGGGCATCCTCGGAGACGTTGGGGATATCACGGGTGATCTCCTCAGGTCCGAGCTTGGTGTCACGGGACTCGGTCTCGTACTCTTCAATATGGATCGAGGTATACACATCCTCGCGGACGATCTTCTCGTTCAGCAGGACAGCGTCCTCGTAGTTGTAGCCCTCCCAGGTCATAAAGCCGATCAGGGCGTTCTTACCCAGAGAGATCTCACCGTTGCGCATGGCCGGGCCGTCGGCCAGCACCTGACCGGCCTTGACGCTCTCGCCCACTTCAACGATGGGACGCTGGTTGATGCAGGTGCCTGCGTTGGAGCGGGCAAACTTGACCAGCGGGTAGTTGTCCACGCCGCCCTGTGCATTGCGGACGGTGACGTGGTCGGCATCCATCTTCTCAACGATACCGTCGTTCTTTGCCAGAACAGCGGTGCCGGAGTCGGTGGCAGCCTTGTATTCCATACCGGTAGCCACGATGGGCTGCTGGGTGACCATCAGAGGCACTGCCTGACGCTGCATGTTGGAGCCCATCAGAGCACGGTTACAGTCATCGTTCTCCAGGAAGGGGATGCAGGCGGTCGCAACAGAGACCATCATTCGGGGCGAAACGTCCATATAATCGACCTTATCGGCATCGATTTCCAGGATGTCATCGCGGCGGCGGGCAGAAACACGGGGACGGATGAAGTGCTTGGTCTCATCCAGAGGCTCGTTGGCCTGAGCAACAACGTACTCGTCCTCAACGTCAGCGGTCATATACTCCACTTCATCGGTAACGACCTGATCGATCAGCTTGCCGTTTTCGTCGTAAGTCTTTTTGACCTTGCGGTAGGGAGCCTCAACGAAGCCGTACTCGTTGATCTTGGCGTAGGATGCCAGATAGGAGATCAGACCGATGTTGGGGCCTTCAGGGGTCTCAATGGGGCACATACGACCATAGTGGCTGTAGTGAACGTCACGAACCTCGAAACCTGCGCGGTCACGGCTCAGACCGCCGGGGCCCAGAGCAGACAGACGGCGCTTGTGGGTCAGCTCAGCCAGAGGGTTGTTCTGATCCATGAACTGAGACAGCGGAGAGGAGCCGAAGAACTCCTTGATGGCGGCAACCACAGGACGGATGTTGATCAGTGCCTGCGGGGTGATAACGCTCTGATCCTGGCTCTGCAGAGTCATGCGCTCACGGATGACGCGCTCCATGCGGGAGAAGCCGATGCGGAACTGGTTCTGCAGCAGCTCACCAACGCTGCGGATGCGGCGGTTGCCCAGATGGTCGATATCATCGGTGGTGCCAACGCCGTGGCCCAGACCGTTCAGGTAGTTGATGGAGGACAGGATGTCCTTCACGGTGACGGTGCGGCCGATCAGCTGGTCATGGTTGCGGCGGAGCATTTCCTTCTGCTCCTCCACATCGGAGGTGGTGTCGAGGATCTTCTTGATCTCATCAAAGGAGCAGCGCTCGTTGATGCCGCACTCCTTGACATCAAAGGAGAAGAAGCCCTGTGCGTCCACACAGCCGTTGGTGATGACCTTGACCTTCTTGCCATCAATGCTCAGAATAACGGTATCCACACCGGCGGCATCTGCCTTCTCGGCCAGCTCACGGGTGATCTTGCCCTTGGCCTCAACGATGATCTCGCCGGTCAGGGGAGCAACGATGTTCTCAGCGGCAACAAAGCCGGTGATGCGGCGGGCCAGAGACAGCTTCTTGTTCATCTTGTAGCGGCCAAAACGAGACAGGTCGTAGCGGCGCGGATCGAAGAACAGCATGTTGATCTGGTTGGTAGCGGACTCCACCGTGGGGGGCTCGCCGGGGCGCAGCTTGCGGTAGACCTCCAGCAGGCCCTCGTCCTGGTTCTTGGTGGTGTCCTTCTCCAGAGTGGCCAGGATGCGCTCATCCTCGCCAAAGAAGTTCAGGATCTCCTCATCAGAGGAAAGGCCCAGCGCACGGCACAGCACGGTGACAGGCAGCTTACGGTTCTTATCGATACGGACATAGAACACGTTGGCGGCATCGGTCTCGTACTCCAGCCATGCACCGCGGTTGGGGTTCATGGTTGCGCTGTACAGGTCGTTGCCTACCTTATCTTTGGCATCTCCGTAGAATACGCCGGGAGAACGGACCAGCTGGCTGACAATGGCACGCTCGGCACCGTTGATCACAAAGGTGCCCGCATCGGTCATCAGCGGGAAGTCGCCCATGAAAATTTCCTGGTCCTTGACCTCGCCGGTCTCCTTGTTCAGCAGACGGGCAGTCACGCGCAGGGGGGCAGCGTAGGTCACGTCGCGCTCCTTGCACTCCTTGATGCTGTACTTGGGCTCCTTATCCAGACGGAAGTCCACGAAGCTCAGCGCCAGGTTACCGGTGTAGTCCTCAATGGTGCCGATGTCGTGGAAGACCTCTTTCAGGCCCTCGTCCAGGAACCACTGGTAAGAGTTCTTCTGGACCTCGATCAGGTTCGGCATACTGATGACTTCGTCGATGTGGGAGAAGCTCATGCGCTCGGTTTTGCCGAGCTTTACGGGCTTGACTTTCATCATAAAATCAACCACTCCTTACTTTTATACTCTACGGATATTGCGTTATACGGGTCAGATTTGAGCACACACACATAAATCGACCCGTATCCTCCAAGGAAGTTCGTCGCTTTTCACAAACTTTTCGGTCAACACCGTCCAGCCGCTTTCAGCGCAGCTCCCTTTTTGGCGCACTAGGCCATTATGTGATACTAATGCAGTATACACCTCAAAAGCCTTGCTGTCAAGCCATTTTTCGCATTTTGGCCCAATATTTTTGTCAAGCCCGCGATTTCATGGTACGCACGGGCGCGTGTAAGCTTTGCGCATTTTGGCTCTTGATTTTTGAGTTTTGCACGTTCTCACCAAAAACACCCTTGTGCATTTTGTACACCTTGGCTCTTGATGCGTGCTCTCCCCTGCCCATGCAAAAAGCACCGCAGCTGCCTGCGGTGCCCTTACATGCTCATTCTTCCAGATAATCCCGCAGTCGCTTTGCGCGGCTGGGATGGCGGAGCTTGCGCAGCGCCTTGGCCTCGATCTGCCGGATGCGTTCCCGGGTCACGTTGAACTCCTTTCCCAGCTCTTCCAGGGTGCGGGCCTGCCCGTCCTCCAGCCCGAAGCGCAGGGTCAGCACCCGCTCCTCCCGGGGTGTCAGGCTCTTGAGGACGTTTGCCAGCTCCCGCCGCAGCAGTTCTCGCCCGGCCTCGTCCACCGGAACGCCTGCTTCCTCATCCTGAATAAAATCCTCCAGGTGGGCATCCTCTTCCTCACCCACCGGTGTTTCCAGGCTGATGGGGTCCTGCGCCAGCTGCAGCAGCTCCCGCACCCGGTCAGGCTCCATATCCAGCCGGACGGCGATCTCTTCGGCTGTGGGTTCCCTGCCGTTTTTGCGCAAAAGCTCCCCTGCCGTCTTTTTCACCCGGTTGATGCTCTCCACCAGATGCACCGGGATACGGATGACCCGCCCCTGATCGGCAATGGCCCGGGTGATGGACTGCCGGATCCACCATGTCGCGTAGGTCGAGAATCGGAACCCCCGGTCAGGTTCAAACTTTTCTGCCGCTTTCATCAGGCCGAGGTTTCCCTCCTGAATGAGGTCAAGGAAGGGCAGCCCCCGCCCGGCATAGCGTTTGGCCACCGAGACCACCAGCCGCAGGTTTGCTTCGCTCAGTTTCCGCCGGGCATCCGCATCCCCGGCCTGCGCGGCCCGGGCAAGCTCCAGCTCCTGTTCCATTGTCAGCAGCGGCACCCGGCCGATCTCCTTCAGATATGCCTTCACCGGGTCATCCAGCGCTACGCCCTCGGCTGAGAGCTCGTGCTCCAGTTCCCCGATCTGTGTTTCATCCAGCATGGGCATGTCCGCTTCTTCTTCGGTTACACGGATGCCCCGGGCTTCCAGCGCCGCATACAGCGCATCCAGCCCGGATACATCGTATTCCTGCTCATCCATGGCCCGGCTGATCTGCTCGGGTGTCAGGGTATGGCGGCGGGCCCGGCCTGCCAGGATCTTCACCAGTTCTTCCGTCTGCGACAATTTCCGCATGATTCTTTCTCCTTCCAGCTCCAGCCGGAGGAGAGGAACGGTCAGTCGTCCGCAGGGTCTGTGCCCTGCTTCTTTTCTCGCATCGACTGGAGATACCGTATCAAATCATCATTGGACATTTCGGCCGCCTTGCCTGCCACGGGGGTGCCCCGGGCAATGCGGTCCAGATAGAGCCGGATATCGTCCGGCGTACAGTTCACATCGCTGTATTGTGCCGCAAGGCGGCTCAGCTCATTCAGCGCCTCTTCGCTCACAAAGGGGCGCAGAGTGGAAAGGCTGATCTCGATTCCCTGCTCCTGGCACTGCAGAAACGCTTCGTACAGCTCCTTCTGCTGGGGCAGAACGAACTTTTCCGGGCTGAGCTGGGCCCGCACCTGCGGGATATAGCTGGGCTCCCGGAGCATGGCGGCCAGCAGCCGCTGTTCTGCCGAGGCAACTCCCAGCGCCTGAGAGCCGCCCGCACTGTAAGGCACGCTGATCTGGTGCATCTCACCGGACTGCAGCCGTGCCTGATTCTGCGCCCACCGGCGTTTGCTGTTGGAGCGCTTTACTGCATCGGCAAGCTGGGTCATAATGGCGTTCTTGGAGATGTTCGTTTCCTCAGCCAGCCGCCCGGCGTAGACCTCCTGCTCGGTGGGGTTGGAGCGCTCCGCCAGCATATTCACGGCTTCTTTGACATATTCCAGCCGCTGGGCATCCTGCTTAAGGTCGTATTTGTTCTTGAGCCGCCCCAGCCGGAAGTCCAGCGCGTTGCCCACGCCGTCCAGCAGTGCCTTGAACCGCTCGGAGCCATACTTTTTGATGTACTCATCCGGATCTTTTGCACCCGGGATCTGCAGCACACCCACCTTGACCGGGCTGTTGCGGAACAGTTCCAGCGAGCGCAGGGTGGCCTTCTGACCGGCCTCATCCGAGTCGTAGCTCAGGATGACTTCCTCCGCGTACTGGCTGATGAGCTTTACCTGATCCGGAGTCAGGGCCGTGCCACAGGCGCAGACCGCTGTGTCGATCCCCGCCTGATGCATGGAAATAACGTCCATGTAACCCTCGCAGAGAACGAACCGCCGGGAAGCGCTCTTCTTGGCGATCTGCAGTGCGAACACAGTATCTGACTTGTGGTAGACCAGTGTCTCGGGGCTGTTGACATACTTGGGTTTGGAATCGTCCAGCACACGCCCGCCAAAGGCTATGATGTTGCCCCGCAGGTCAAAGATAGGGGTCATCACCCGCTTCCAGAACAGGCAGTAGATCCGGCCTGACTGGCTGCGCTTGAACAGGCCGCTGGCATCCAGCTCCTGCTGGTTGTACCCCTTATCGCGCAGATACTGGTACAGCCCCTGCCCGTCATCCGGTGCATAGCCCAGCCCGAACCGGACGATGGTCTTGTCGTCCAGACCGCGCCGCCGCCAGTAGGCCCGGGCCTGCCGGGCTTCCTCGACCGTGGAGTTCAGGCAGGCGTGGAAGTACCGTGCGGCTTCCTTGTTCATGGAAAGGATGCGGCTACGCAGGCGGCCCGTCTTATCGTCCTCCTGCGGTTCCGGCATTCCCGCGCGGGCAGCCAGCATCTTGACCGCCTCGGTGTAGTCGATGCTGTTGATGCGGCGGACGAAGTGGATGACATCGCCGCCCACACCGCAGCCAAAGCAGTAAAAGCTCTGGGTGTCCGGGTAGACGTAGAACGAGGGGGTCTTTTCGCTATGGAAGGGGCACAGGCCGCCATACAGTCTGCCCTTCCGCTTGAGCTGGACATAGTTGCCCACCACATCCACGATATCGGTGCGGCGGGTCAGTTCCTCAATATATTCGTGTGGGATCATTTTGGTATTCCGATGCTCCTTTTATAACACATGCCACTTGCGGGGCACAAAGACATCCTCAAAGGTACGGATGGCAAATTCATCGCTCATGCCGCTGATATAGTCCGTCACTGCGCGGTCGCGTCCTTCCTGATAGGCCAGCTGCAGGTAGAAGTTGGACATCTGTTCGATGTGGGTCAGGTAATACTCGTAGAGCTCGGTGAGCACCTTTTCCACCTTCTGCTCTTCCTTTTTGGCACTGCGATCCACATAGACGGTGCAGTACATGAAATCCTTGAGGGCCAGGAAGGCTTCGTTTTCCTCCGCGCCCACCTGCACATCCCCCTCGCTGCTGCGCAGGATGCTGTTGATCATGGCGGTGATGCGCTGCGACTTCGTCTCACCCAGCACGGCGGTGCAATCTCTGGGCAGGGTGGCCGGGTCCAGCACACCGGCACGCACGGCATCCTCGATATCGTGGTTCACAAAGGCGATCTGATCCGCCATGCGGACGATGCGTCCCTCCGGGGTAGCCGCCCAGGTGCCCTTGGTATGGGTCACGATGCCGTTGCGCACCTCCCAGGTCAGGTTCAGGCCCCTGCCGTCCTTTTCCAGCTTGTCCACCACACGCAGGCTCTGCATATAATGCCGGAATCCCTCCGGGCAGAGCTTGTCCAATGCGCTCTCCCCTGCGTGGCCAAAGGGCGTGTGCCCCAGGTCATGGGCCAGGCTGATGGCCTCGGTCAGATCCTCGTTGAGACGCAGGGCGCGGGCGATGGTGCGGGCGATCTGCGCCACCTCCAGCGTGTGGGTGAGCCGGGTGCGGTAGAGGTCGCCCTCCGGCGAGAGAAATACCTGCGTTTTCTGCTTGAGCCGCCGGAACGCCTTGCAGTGGATGATCCGGTCACGGTCCCGCTGGAACACCGGACGGATAGGGTCCTGCTCTTCGGGCCTCACCCTGCCCCGGCTGGCATCGCTGAATGTTGCCCAGGAGGCCAAGGTCAGCCGCTCGATCTCTTCGGTGCGCTGTCGTACATCCATCAGGAACCCTCACTTTCTTTTTCTCCCCCTCCTCTCGCACGGCGCAGCCGATCCCCATGCCGCGTCTGCGGCAAGTATAGCACACCCGCCCTGTCGAAGGGGGAAAGTTTTTGTCTTGGAACGAATAAAATTTCTCGATCTTGCTGCCGCTCGCCAGCCTTCCCCGCAGGGAAGCCTGTATCATAACGGCAGGCAGTCAGTTTGCAGGTCAGAACGGAGCGTAGAACGGCTGCGATACACTCACCTGTGCGCCACCCCGGGTCAGCTCCCGGAGCTGCTCCAGCAAGGGCGGCTCCGTACCCTCAGGCATCTGCCAGCGCAGTGTGACACGGTCGGTGAACTGAGGGTCTGCAAGCTTTGCCCCCGCCGCCTGGATGAGCAGCGCCGCCCGCTCGTAGAGCGAGTAGTCCACCGTCACTTCCAGCTCCACCACACTGCGTACCGTGACCACTTCGGCAGCTTCCAACGCGCGGGCGGTGGCGGTGGTATAGGCCCGCACCAGGCCGCCGGTGCCCAGCAGCACGCCGCCAAAGTACCGGGTAACGACCACGATGAGGTCAGTCAATCCGCTGTGCTGCAGCACTTCCAGTGCCGGAGTTCCCGCCGTCTTGGCCGGTTCACCGTCATCGGAGTAGCGCTCCCGGTTGCCCTCCCGCAGGCGGTAGGCATAGACATTGTGCCGGGCCGTGCGGTTGGCTGCCCGCACCTGCTCCAAAAAGGCCACCGCCTTTTCCTCGCTGTCCGCAAAGGAGAGCTGCGCAATAAAGCGGCTCTTCTTTTCCTCATATTCGCCGGTGGCCGTGCCCCGGATGGTGCGGTAATCCTCCACGCTGGTTCCTCCTGCCCATTGATTTGATTTAATAAGTATAGCATAAATCCCGGCAAAGAAAAAGCCTGCTTGCTGGCACTGCGTACCGTAAAACTCCCGTTTCAATCTTCACGAGTGATTTTTCTTGGAAGAAGCCCCGCCGAAGAACATCTGCCCGGCATTATACAAGCGAAAGAATGTATGAAAAAGAAGAAACACATCTCAGAAGAGCAGCATTATCTCTGTGAAATCGGTCTGGAAAAGATGCCATATGGATCTTCCTGGCGCTACAAATCTTATACAGAGGAAAGCCTCACGCACATCAAGATTACGGCCTATTATAATGTGGACGAGGCGTTTCTTCAAACTCCCACTGCAGCATGGGGAAACCTATGGGATTGCCGTGCCGCGCTTCGCAAGTTGGTATCCTCCGTCTATCTGGAAAGCGATTTGAACCTTCCATTCGGAAAAAACGGAAAATTCTTATTCCAACTTGGGCATACTCCTGTTGTGTCCGACATGAAGAAAATCGTTCAGAAAACTGCCGCATTGTCTTTCCCCAAATGGGCGTTAGCCGTATGGGATATGGATACTGCAACAATATATATGGTCAAATGCGACAGAAGTCATTGATTTTCTTTGTTTATCTGTGATACCATTCGTTACGAGACCAACGGCGTTGCTCTCTTCGCTTATGGTTGAGACTCCGGCACTCAAAGAAACTTTCCAAAAAACACAACGAGGTGACCATTTTTGAAACGTCGAACTTTTCTTGTCTGCACCGCTGCACTTTTTTGCGGTGCGCTTCTGGCAGGAGGCTGCACTCAAAAAACTTCTCAGCCCGTCCTTCAGCAAATTGAATACTCCAATTTGGCAGATTCGGATACACAAGCTCTTCTTTCCAAGCTTTTGCAGGATGCCGGCGTATCCGACCTACGGATACAGACCTTCTTTGATCATGTGCAAAAGTTCAACAATGCTGTGGACCCGGCATGGCTCACCACAGGGTTTGAAAATGCCAAGCCTTCGGATCTGAAATACGATCCTTACTCCATGCAGGACGCATGGACAGAAAAATACGATACCTTCCCCGGCTGGAACTGTCGGATTACCGCTTGTGGGCTGTTCGGTGATTTTATCACTGTCACAGGCAAGGCAGACCTTGACTCAGCCGAGGACACCCTGTTTATGGACTATGAAACGCTGGATTCTGACCCGGAATCCCTTTGCGGCGATGAACGGCAAAAGTTTGATGCGCTGTTCGCCCCGGTTAAAACCACCAATACGACCGATATTCCTACCCATTTGAAAACGATTCAGCAGGAATGGAAGAAATGCGGTCTCTCTTTCGCGGAAGATGATAAAATTCGTCTTGTCTCCGTGATTCTGCACGATCAGTTCTCTGAAACGGACAATTCTCTTATGATCGGTCATGTCGGCGTTATGCTTCCCACATCGGATGCAGTATATTTCGTCGAAAAGGTCGCTTTTCAGGAGCCGTATCGCTTGTTGAAGTTCAAAAATCGAACCGAGTTGAGCGATTATCTGATGCAGAAATACGACAACTCGTGGGGACAGGATACCGCCCACACCTTTATTATGGAAAATTCAGACCTGATGGACGGCTGGCGCATTCTTGAAAATCAGGAAAATGCAAGCTAAAATCTCATTCATTAGGAGCCGTCCAATCTGACAGACCATTCGCCCTCTGATGCCAAAAGGACGCTGCAACCTCTCACCCAGAGGCGGCAGCGTCCTTTTTATATCGGAATGTTTGGTTCGCAGGGGAACTCCGTGCTTATGACAGCGTGTTGATGAACTCCACAAAGGAGGACATATTTGCATTGAGCCAACCGATTGTATGAGGCTCTTCATAGGAGCATTACATTATCCAGTATGAGGCTAGAAGAACTGACACTGCTCCCTAAAGTAAAAAATGGTAGATACCATTTTTTCAATAAGCATACAGCCGCTCCATGCAAAGTTCCTGCTCTGCCATGATGGATTCATCCGTTGGGTCGTAGACTTGTTGGCTGTGGATCGCATTTTTTATCGGCATAGTTCTACTCTTCTTATTTATAAGGAATCCTTCTCATTTTTCAGTAGATTCTTCCAGATTCTTTCGGTACTGTGCCGGACTGACACCATACTCTTTCTTGAATACCCGGCTAAAATAGAGTGGGTTATCATACCCTACGATCTCTGCAATTTCTCCAATATTGTATTCGGTGTTCTCCAATAAGCTTTGTGCATTTACCATCCGAAGGGACAGGATGTATTGTGCAGGGCTTATTTTCATGTACTGCTTAAAATTACGGATAAACCAGTTCGTACTGATATGCAGCGATTCTGCGTAATCGTCCACACTGACCTTTGTATTATAATTCTCGTTAAAGTAGGCAACGGCGGCTTCGATTTCTTCGGGGATGCTTGTAGTTGTTTTCTCGCTTTCCTGCTGTTGCCTGCTTACTAAAAACAGAATGATGTTGAAGAGAGAAGCAATATAGTCTTCATAGCCATATTCACATTGTTGCAGTTCCCGGATGATCTTTCGGAACAGCATTTTGTAATCCGGCAGTGTGCCGCTGTAAAAAACGTGCTTGTCCAAGGGTATTCCGTGATAGTTCAGGATGTTTTTGACATCGTATCCTGTAAAGTGAATCCAGAACACCTCTGGATGATCTTCTACATAGTAGACATACTTCTGGATTTCTTTCGGCTGATAAAGCACCATGTGTCCAGAAGTCACCACTTCCTCAACACCATCGAACCAGAAGTGTGCTTTACCAGATGCCACATAGAGGATTTGATAGTCTCTGCGACCCTTTGCCCAAAAAGTAGGTAGCTTAGGGCGTTTTTTCAAGCGATAAGTGCCGCAACTGCCTACAACCAGCGGCTTTGAGTAGTCTTTGAAATCCAAACGGGAGTTGTTCAAATATCCTGAGTTGAAATACATCCCTGCGCCCTCCTCATCTTCAGAGATTTTACAGTGATTTGGGAAATGTTCTATCACAAAATCACAAACTCTTTGATTTTGTGCATATTTTGTTCCATCTTGTCTATATCTTTTTGTTCCATTAGATTCTATAATATTTTCAGACGAAACGCAAGAGATTTGGGCAACTTGCGTAATGAGAATTCCAGTCTGAAATGCGCAGCAGATTGGTCGCGCCCACACAAAAAAAGCAAGATGGGAGAAAGCACAATGACTGGAAAACGTTATCTAAAGTGGTATAATAAAGTCGGCTATGGTTCAGGCGATATTGCAGGCAACGTGGTATATGCATTCCTGTCCTCCTTCGTCATGATCTATCTGACCAACACCGTTGGCCTGAACCCCGGTATTGTCGGCACTCTGATTGCAGTTTCCAAACTGCTGGACGGTGTGACGGACATTTTCTTTGGTTCCTTGATTGACAAAACGCATTCTAAGATGGGCAAAGCCCGTCCTTGGATGCTGTACGGCTACATTGGCTGTGCCATTACGCTGGTGGCAATTT
The DNA here is from genome assembly GCF_010509575.1 of Faecalibacterium duncaniae. NCBI lineage: Bacteria > Bacillati > Bacillota > Clostridia > Eubacteriales > Oscillospiraceae > Faecalibacterium > Faecalibacterium duncaniae. The sequence goes on from NZ_CP048437.1 coordinate 2,092,642, forward strand.
TCGCCATCCCGACCAATCTGGGACAGTTTGCACAGTACGCATGGTTCCTGATCGCATATACTCTGCTGAACGCTGTATTCTACACTGCCAACAACATTGCTTACTCTGCACTGACTGCTCTCGTCACGAAGAACAGTGCCGAACAGGTCGAGATGGGTTCTTGGCGTTTCATGTTCGCCTTTGCCACCAGCCTGCTCATCCAGTCCATCACGCTGGGTGCTGTTACGGCATTGGGCGGTGGTGCTGCCGGTTGGCGCACTGTTGCAATCATCTACGCCATCATCGGTCTGCTTGTCAACACCCTCTCCGTTTTCTCCGTGAAGGAACTGCCGGAAGGCGAATTGGTGGATACCACCGACAAAAGGGAAATCGAGCAGGACGAAAAGTACAATCTGGTTCAGGCTACAAAGCTGCTTGCTGGTAACAAATATTATATGATGATCTGCGTCACCTACATTTTGCAGCAGATCTACGGTGCCATGATCAGCATGGGCACCTACTATGCAACCTACATCCTTGGCAACCAGAATCTGTTCGGTGTATTCTCTTGGGCAATCAACATTCCTCTGATCATCGCACTGGTGTTCACCCCGACCTTGGTTGCAAAGTGGAATGGAATGTATAAGCTGAATGTAATGAGCTATACTCTGGCAACGATTTCTCGTGCACTGGTTGCTGTAGCTGGTTACATGGGCAGCGGCAATGTGACCTTGATGCTGCTCTTTACTGCAATCGCAGCTCTTGGTCAGGGTCCTTGGCAGGGCGATATGAACGCTGCGATTGCTGCTTGCTCTGAATATACTTGGCTGACGAAGCATAAGCGCGTGGATGGCACGATGTACTCCTGCACTTCTCTCGGTGTGAAGCTGGGCGGCGGTCTGGGTACTGCCATCACCGGCTGGCTGCTGGCAGCAAGCCATTTTGACAGCGCTCTGACCGTTCAGCCGGATTCCTGCATCAATATGCTGAAGATCATGTATCTGGTGATTCCGTTTGCTCTGGATGCCATCATCACCTTCATTCTCTCTCGTATGAAGGTCGAAGAAGCAAATGAAAAACTGCGTGCAGCAGTCTGATAACAAGCCATTATCATTTCTCCTTCATCTGCTGTTCCCCGGAGGAATCCAGCGATTCCTCCGGGGAGGCTGGAGAAATATTATAAAATTATAAAAGGTAAATGAGGAAATACTATGGCTGCATTTGATTTTGCAAAAGTAAAAGACCCCACCTTTTTCAAGGAAAACGTGCTGAATGCTCATGCAAGTTTCCGTACTTACGCTTCCCGCGAAGAATATCTGGCAGGAGAATCTTCGCTTGCGCTGAAGCTGGACGGTATCTGGAAATTCGCCTACGCAAAGAACTACACCAGTGCCATTCCCGGCTTTGAAAAGACAGATTACGATTGCAGCGGCTGGGATGACATTCATGTTCCGGCACACATCCAGATGGAGGGCTACGACATTCCCCAGTACGCGAATGTTCAGTATCCGTGGGATGGCCGTGAAGAAGTGCAGCCGGGCGAGATCCCGCAGCGGTTCAATCCGGTGGCAAGCTATGTAAAATACTTCGAGCTGCCGGAATCCATGCAGGGCAAGCCCGTCCACATCGAGTTCGAGGGTGTGGAAAGCGGCATGGCTCTTTGGCTGAACGGGTCTTATGTGGGTTACACCGAGGACAGCTTCTCCGCACACGCATTCGATCTGACTCCCTATCTACAGCCGGGCGTGAACAAACTTGCTGTGCAGGTGTTCAAGTGGACTTCCTCCAGCTGGTGCGAAGATCAGGACTTCTTCCGCTTCTCCGGCATCTTCCGCAGCGTGTGGCTGTACGCCATCCCCACCGTGCATCTGGAAGATATATCCGTCAAAACGCTGTTTGCCGGGGATGATTTTACGCATTCCACGCTGGAAGTTGCATTGCAGGTGGAGGGTAAGGGCGCAGCCCGTCTGACCCTGCGCCGCAGTGAACTGGAAGTGTTCTCCGAAAAAATCGCACTGAACGGCGGCTCTGCTCTGTTCAGCCATGCGGTGGAGAACCCCCACCTGTGGAGTGCAGAGGACCCGGCTCTGTATGAACTGGAAATCGAGCTGCTGGACGATGCAGGCCATCTGGTAGAGGTGACTGGGCAGAAAGTCGGTTTCCGCAAGTTCGAGTTGAAGAACAATCGGATGCTGCTCAACGGCAAGCGCATCGTGTTCAAGGGTGCCAACCGTCATGAGTTCAGCTCCATTACGGGTCGTGCTGTGGGTGTACACACCCATGAGGAACTGCTTCGGGATATCATCACCATGAAGCAGAACAACATCAATGCCATCCGTACCAGCCATTACCAGAATCAGGATGCACTGTATGACCTGTGCGACGAGTATGGTCTGTATCTGATCGCAGAGAACAATCTGGAATCCCATGGCACATGGGACATCTATCAGGCGGGCATTCGCGGCATCGAGGGCGTTTTGCCCAACGATAAGCCGGAGTGGAAGGCCGCCCTGTTTGACCGCATGAATTCCACTTACCAGCGTGACAAAAACCATCCTGCTGTTCTGATCTGGTCTCTGGGCAACGAATCGTTTGGTGGTGAGACCCTGCTCCAGATGGCAGAGATGGTCCGCCGCTTTGATGACACCCGTCTGGTGCATTACGAAGGTGTGGTCAATGATCCCCGCTTCCTCGAAACCACCGATATCGAGAGCCATATGTACAGCACTGTGAAGGACATTAAAGAGTATCTGGCACAGGGCGATAAGCGGCCTTATATCGAGTGCGAATACTCTCATGCTATGGGCAACTCCAACGGTGCTTTGCACAAGTACACGGAACTTGCCGACCAGAAAGACTGCGGCTATCAGGGCGGCTTCATCTGGGATTACATCGACCAGTCCATCTGGAAAAAAGACCGCTACGGCAAGTGGTTCCAAGCCTACGGCGGCGACTTCGGTGAGCGTCCTACCGACTATAATTTCAGCGGAAACGGCATTGCCTACGGTGGTGATCGTGCTCCTTCTCCCAAGATGCAGGAGGTCAAGTTCTGCTATCAGAACATTGCAGTTTCCATTGACAATTCTGGATTTGAAGTCTGGAATAAGAACCTGTTCACTTCTACGGGTGCTTTCGACTGCGTTGCTCTGCTGCACCGTGATGGAAAGTTGTATCAGCAACAGGAACTGACCCATATTGATGTTGCTCCCGAAGAGCGTTCCAGCTTCCCGCTGCCATTTATGGTTCCTGCGCTCCCCGGTGAATATGCAGTGACCATCAGCTTCCGTTTGAAGGAGGACACCAGCTGGGCAAAGAAGGGCCATGAAATCGCCTTTGGACAGGGTGTGATCGCTGTGGTTCGTTCCATTCCCAGCAAGAAGGTCACGCCGTTTACCGTTACGCACGGTACACACAACATCGGTGTCCGTGGTGAGAATTTCGATGTTTTGTTCTCCGATCTGAATGGCGGTCTGACTTCCTACCGCTATGCCGGCAAAGAGATGATTCAGGAGATTCCCCGTCCCAACTTCTGGCGCGCTCCCACCGACAACGACTGCGGCAACAACATGGGCGGCGTTCGCGGCCAGTGGAAGCTGGCAAGCCTGTACGCTACCGCCAAGGGCATCGGCAAGGAGATTCCGTCTGTTCATGGCGGCACCATCCTCCAGAACCCCACCTGCGAGGTGGAAGCCGACAGCGTGGTCGTGACCTATCTCTATAACCTCCAGACCAGCCCCGCAGCAGAGTGCAGCCTGCAGTACCGTGTGTTCGGTGATGGCCGCATCCAGACCACCCTGCACTATGACCCGGTGGAAGGACTTGCAGCAATGCCGGAGTTCGGCGTACTGTTCAAGATCGACGCTGACTACGACACGGTGGAGTGGTACGGAAACGGCCCTGCGGAGACCTACTGGGATCGTCAGCATGGTGCAAAGCTTGGCATTTACCAGAACAAGGTTGCAGACAACATGGCACAGTACCTTGTGCCGCAGGAGTGCGGTGCAAAGACCGCTGTGCGCTGGGCAAAGGTAGTGGACCGTAAAGGTCGCGGGCTGCTGTTTACCGCAGATGCCGCAAAGCCCATGTTCTTCTCTGCGCTGCCCTACACTCCCCATGAAATGGAGAGTGCCAAGCATCCTTACGAGCTGCCCCCGGTCCATTACACGGTCATCCGTGCCATCGGCGAGCAGATGGGCGTTGGCGGCGATGACAGCTGGGGTGCCAATGTCCACCCGGAGTATATTCCTGATGTGACCAAGCCTGTGGAGTTCACCTTTACGTTCCGTGGCATCTGACCCTCGTTATTAAGACACCTTCGCGTTGAGATAAGGACATCCCTGCATGAGATTCCTATCAAAAGCGAGGGTGTCTTTTTTGGTATCACAAAATCTCAATTCCTGACACCACTATTTATAAGTAGTGCTTCACTCTATATAAGCAGCGTTGCTATGTCAAATTAGACCAGATAAAATCTTTGGCATTGTGGTCAAAATTGTGGTCAAAACCAAATGAGGTCAGCCCACAAACAAAAAAATCCAACGATTTCTAACGTGAAATCGTTGGATTTATGGTCCAGCAGAGCTGGACAAATCCGAACTTTTTTCCTCCGCCGAATCGGCGGTCAAAGTGTCCTCAAACCGGACGGTTTGGGTGCCATCCTTGTAGTTGAATGTGATCAGCATCCTGTCATCGTACAGGAAAATGGCATTCACAAAAATTTCAATCAGCGCTTTCCGCTGCTTTTTCTGCGATATATCGAATTTTCTAAATTTCAGCAACCAGAACCGAATGAAATCTTCGTTGAAGCTGGGCTTTTTCAACTTTTCATCTGCAATTTTTTCAGTCAGCTCATCTTTCTGAATTTCCAGCGCTTCCAGACGCTCTTTCGTTGTCCGGGTGTACAAGCCGTCCTCGATTGCCTTCATCAGGTTGTCCAGCTTTTTGTTGACCTCTCGCAGTTGCTTTTCCAACAGCGGGATCGTTGTGTTTTCCTGATTCTGGACATCCATGACCAATTGAACGATCTTGTCGATCACCGCATCGTCCTGAATCAACTCCATAGTCTCCCGGACGACCAGATCTTCCAGCCAGTCCTTCTGCACGGTCTTTTTGTTGCAGCCCTTGCGCCGTTTGACGTTGGCGCATTTATAATAATAGTAGGTGCGTCCGGTGGCACTAGTTCCGCTTTCGCCGAACATCAGCGCACCGCACTTGCCGCAGAACAGCTTGGTGGTCAGCAGATATTCCTCGTCTGCCTTGCCACAGGCAGGGGCACGCTTGTTCTTGTCCAGACGCTTCTGCACCCGATCAAACAGGTCTTTCGGAACAATAACCGGAATTGCATCTGGCACAACGATGTCCCGGAAAGACAATTCTCCAATGTACCGGCGGTTCTTCAGCATGGTATTTACGCTGCTGTGGGTCATTTTTCCGCCCAGCATATTGCGGACACCCTTGTCGTTGAGGAAGTTTACGATCTCTACCATCTTATCGCCGTTGTCATACTGCTGAAAGGCTTCCAGTACCAACGGAGCGGTCAGCGGGTCAAGATGATAGAACTTGTCATCGTCGATTTTATAGCCGATGGTTCCCGTACCGCCAGTGCACTTTCCCTTCAAAGCATTCTCCGTCTGGCCACGAATCACCTTTTCGGACAGCTCTGCCGAATAGTATTCCGCCATACCTTCCAGAAGGGTTTCCACCAGAATGCCCTGTGAACCCTCGGCAATGGGTTCCATAACGGAGATCAGGTGGACACCGTTCTTTTTCAGGATCATCTTGTAGTTTGCGCTATCAAAACGATTCCGGGCAAAGCGGTCAAATTTCCAGACGAGAACAACATCAAACAGCTTTTTGCCGCTGTCTTTGACCATCTGCTGGAACTCCGGACGATTGTCCGTTTTTGCCGAAAATGCACGGTCAATGTAGTGTTTGATGACCGTGATACCGTTCTTTTCCGCATAGGCCGTACACTCGCGAATCTGGCCTTCGATGGATTCTTCGCGCTGATTGTCCGAGGAATAGCGGGCGTAGATTACGGCGGTCATAGGCTCACTTCCTTTTTCTTATCGAACAGACGGGTAGCTTTTTGCATACTTGTAGATCTGCCGTGCACAGTCAAGGCTCATTTTGCTGGAATCGTTGTGTTTGAGCCATGCATTCACATTGCCCGGATTCAGCTTCAAGTCTGTGTAGAGACGATAATTCGTCAATTTCTTTTTTTGCTGAAGTTCCAATACCCGGCGATGGATCAACTCTTTTGTGTCATTGTCTGCAAGGACGGCATCCCGCACCGAACAATAGCTGCGCCAAACCTTCAAATAGCCTTCCGGCAATTCTGGTGATTGATTTTCCAGAAGCAGTCGCATTTGCGCCAGCGAATAGCGATTGGAAAGCTGCTCATATTCTGCAGCAACAGCACTGTTTGCGGTATAGCGGAGCAGCAGTTCTACTTTATCAAAGGTCAGCGCATAGAGGAACAGCGGTTCTTTCAGGCGGGGATTTTCATTTAGACAAGCTGCCAGCTTATGGACGCTTGCCGTCTGCACCCCAGAAAGCTCTGCCACATACTGCTTCAGGAAGCCCTCAAATGTCAGCTTTCGCATGGTCTCCACCTCTCCACATACTCCTGATAACGGATATAAAAGTCCCGATACCGCCAGTCGTTCAAGATGCTGGCTCTCAACTCATCTTCATCCGTTGCAAGGTGTTCCAGCAAATCCCAATCCAACGAATTCCGCACAGCCTCGCTCTCTACGTCTGCCTTGTCAGTGTCACGGAAAGAGCAGAGCTTTGCAATCACCAAATCTTCCAGACTGGGTGTGTAGAACTGCACCTTTGTACCACCAAAGGGCAATGGCTGAAGCCGATCTTGGAAATTGTATGGAAAATTGTCGATATAGGCTTCCACGTCGGTGTTGATGTCGTACTTGCCAAGCAAACTGTACAGTTCTTTCGGAACACTCAAGGCATCAATGTCATGGGTGGCGCGGGTCAGCTTACCCATCAAAATGAATGCACTGCCGCCCACAATCACCATCTGATAGCGGTCGTTATTGTCGATCATCAGGTCTGCGTCTTCGTCCAGACGTTCCAGACGCTTGCGGAGGTCATCTAAGATCATCTTTCCCATAAAACAGCCTTTCTTATTTTCAATAATAGTATTTTCTAAAATCATTTTACAGAAAAGGAATCCGATTGTCAAGCACAAATCAACGACATTTCATACAATTCATACTACCATGTTGTCAGTCCACATCTCACACTGGCTAATGACCGTGCTGATTGCCGTATCATAATCTTCCGGTGGATACTTATATTTTTTCAGCAAGTGCTTCACCATCTTACGCATACTCGCACGGGCAGTTTCTTTTTTCTGCCAGTCTATCGTCCGATTTTTGCGCAGCATTTCCGTAAGTTCTCTGGTCAAGTCAATCAATTCATTATTTTGATAGAAGTCCTTTATGTTTTCCGGCTTTGTTAGAGCATCGTAAAAAGCCAGTTCTTCCTGCGTCAAGCCCAGCTTTTTACCATTGTTATACAGTTCTGTAATCTCCTGTGCCGTTTTCAGAAGTTCCTTGATGACCTCCTCGTTTGTAATCAAGCCATTGTAGTAAGAGTTCATCAACTGTGTAATCTTTTCTGAAAACTTCTGAGACTGCACAACATTTGTCCGTTTATACAGTGAAACTTGCTCTGCCATAAGTTTTTTCAAAATTTCTACGGCAATGTTCTTTTCTTTCATTTTTGAAATTTCATCCAACACCGCCGGGTCAAACAGGCTGATATTTTCATCTGCCTTCTTACTGTCAAACAAACTGATAACACCTTGACTCTGGATACTTGCTTTCAGCAGTTCATTGATTTGAGCATTGATTTCTTTCAAAGAAAGTGTCTTGCCGCCACTCCCACCATAGGTGATCTTCACCACCGTAGAACGGACTGCTTCCATATAGGCCGCTTCATGTCGCTCCCGCTCCGTGGTCATGCTGGAACACAGCGAATGCAACTGTTTCAGCAACAGAGCTTCTCGCAGGAACAGATCTTTGCGCTTGGGTGCTTTTGCGTCCAGAACAAAGTTTACGCCGCCAGTGACCAGCTTTGCCATCATCAACGGAGAACCGCCAATAAATCCGCTGAAATCAAAGCCGTGCAACAAATCTTTGCACACCTGAAGCTTTTCCTGAAACTTTGGATAAGCAACTTTGGCAATGTCCATATCGCCATATCGGGACTGGTCACGCTTGGTATACTCCTTCATAGCGGCTTTGAGGGCAGACGCAATGCCAACGTAATCTACAATCAAGCCGCCCTCTTTGTCCTTAAACACGCGGTTGACACGCGCGATGGCCTGCATCAGATTGTATCCGTGCATTGGCTTGTAAACATACATCGTAGCCAGTGAAGGCACATCAAAACCTGTCAGCCACATATCCACAACAATGGCAATCTTCATCGGGTCATCGTTGTCTTTGAATTTCCGGGCAAGTTCTTCTTTGTGAGATTTTGTACCGATGATTTCTTTCCAATCCTCCGGGTCATTGTTGCCACCCGTCATAACTACGCCGATTTTTTCATTCCATGTCGGGCGCAGCTCCAGAAGTTTTCGATAAATCTTCATCGCAATCGGGCGCGAATACGCCACGATCATCGCCTTGCCCGTCAAAAGATTAGCGCGGTACTTTTCGTAATGGTTGACAATATCTTCGCACAGGGATTGAATGGTAGACTCTGCTCCCAACACACTTTCCATCTGCCCCAACATCTTTTTGCTTTTTTCAATCGTTGCAGCGTCCGATTGCTGTTCCAGCGCATCGTAGGTCGCATCAATCAAGGCCAGCGTATTTTGGTCAAGGTGGAGTTTGATAACGCGGCTCTCATAGTAAACCGGACGCGTTGCACCATCTTCCACCGCCTGTGTCATATCATAAATATCGATATAATCACCAAAAACTTCACGCGTATTTCTATCTTTTGCCGAAATAGGTGTTCCTGTAAAGCCTATGTAAGTTGCATTCGGCAGGGCATCATGAATGATACGGGCATTGCCAATGACCGTATGTGCTTCTTTTTCACCCTGTTCATTTTCTTTGATGACAATTTTTTCATCAAAACCATACTGTCCACGGTGGGCTTCATCCGCCATTACCACAATATTTCTCCGTTCGGACAGCGGCTTTTCGCCACGCTCAAACTTGAACATCGTGGTGAAGATAATGCCGTTTGCTTTTCGACCATCCAGCAGCTTGCTTAGATTTTCCTTGCTGGTTGCCTGTACAGGTGTCTGGCGCAAAAACGGCGCGCACCTGGCGAACTGCGTGTAGAGCTGATCGTCAAGGTCAATGCGGTCCGTCATCACAACGATGGTGGGGCTATCCAAAGCTTCTTGCAGTAAATGGGCGTAGAATACCATCGACAGCGATTTCCCGCTGCCCTGCGTATGCCAGAACACACCACCCTTGCCATCCGTTTTAGTGGCAATCTTGGCCTTTTCGATAGCTTTTCGCACTGCAAAATACTGGTGGTATCCAGCCAAAATTTTAATCAGCTTCTGCCCATCGCCGGAAAACAGGATAAAATTTTTCAGAATATCTAGCAACCGGGCTTTCTGGAACATCCCCTCATAGAAGGTGTCAAACTGCGCATACGCCGTATTTTCGTAATCGCCATCCTTTGTTTTCCACTCCATAAAACGGTCAAGTCCAGAAGTGATTGTTCCCGCCTTATTGGTCGAAAGGTCGCTGATTACGCAGATTGCATTATAATAGAACATCGAAGGGATGTCCTTCATGTAGTTCCGAATCTGGTTGTATGCGTTTTCTGCGCCCACTTCGTCCTTGGAAGGACTTTTCAGTTCCATCAAAACCAGCGGCAAGCCATTGATAAACAAAATAATATCCGGGCGGCGGTTGTTTCCATTTTCCACGAAGGTATACTGGTTTACCACATAGAAATCATTTTTGTCCGCATCTGCATAATCAATCAGCTTTACTACCGAAGACCGTTCTTCACCCTTGACTGCGTATTTGACCGTGATACCGTTTTGCAGATAGTCCATAAAGACAATATTCTTCTGCAACAGGCTTCCCGCATCAAAATCATTCAGTTTCAGAATCGCTTCGTCAATCGCCATCACCGGGAGATTCCGGTTCAGCCGCACCAGACAATCCCGCAAAACATCGTCCAGCAGCGGGCGGCTGTAATCTGTTCGGTTCATATCAGGAGCATAAATGTGGGTGTAACCCATATTTTCAAATTGCTCTATGACCGCTTGTTCAAAGGCATCCTCGGTAAATGAAAGCATGATGATTCCTCCACGGCATATGATAGTCCGAATCAGAGATTTTCGATATCGATTGTATATCCATTTCGTTTTAATTCTTTTGCAAGGGATACTTTTCCCTCTTCAACATTATTGCTAAATGGAATATATATCAATCCATCAATATCTGATGGTCTTTCCATTTTATCTGCCTGCGAGAGCAGAATCGCAACTTTTGAGCGTCCTATCTTTGCCAACAACATTCCCAATTCCAGCACAACATTTTGCCGTGCACGGAATTTTTTATCATCTTCATGGTCTTTTGCGTAGCCAACATCATCTGGTGTGGCAAGAACAATACCAAAATTCGCTTGTCCCGTATACTCTTCTAGTTTCTCTATAATAGTTTGGCCTTTTGATGCCAGCTGATCAATGATAAGCGGCTCCAAATCCCACCGTCGCAGCATCGCCTCTAACTGAGTTCTAGCATTATTATCGTGTCCGTATACAACAAATACTTTTTTATTAAGCGTTGGAGTTGCAATTTTTCCTGTCAATAGCTGATCAATTTCTACTGTATTTTTCCCTTGTGTATTAACCTTTCCACTATCCCAACAATTGATAATGCAGCCGTTACCTACAGTTAAAACTGTTGCCTGGTTGTTTTTGTTTCTACCTTCACTCACAATAACTTGTCCATTCTGGCTAAGGATATTTTTCACTCGTTCTACTGTCATCACAAGGCTCGTACTCATATAGAAGCATCCTTTCTAATTATAAAGTAAGTTATTGATATCATAAACGATAATTTAGAGCAGCAAGCCGCCGCATTGTTTTCAAGCCTCTATAATCGATCAAATACTGAGGTTAGATACACTGATTTAATACAAATACTCGGCGGTGGAACCCCCAAAACAGGCGAAACTGCGTATTGGAACGGTAATATTGCTTTCTTTACTCCAAAAGATGTTGGCACACCATATACATTTATCACAGAAAAGACTATTACAGAAGAGGGACTTTCACATTGCAATAGCCGACTATATCCTGTGAATACAGTTTTCGTTACGGCAAGAGGTACTGTTGGAAAAGTTGGTCTGTCCGGAGTTCCGATGGCTATGAATCAATCCTGTTATGCACTTGTCGGTAAGGAAACACATCAACTTCTTGTCTATTTTTACACCCTCAAAGCTGTTGATAGACTTAAGCATAAAGCAAGTGGAGCTGTATTTGATGCGATTACCACTAGAGATTTTGATTCAGAGCAAATCATGAAGCTATCTGATGATGATGCTAAAGCGTTTCTCTGTGTTGCAGAGCCAATGTTTCAGGAGATACTTAACAATAGCATCGAAAACTTGCGGCTTTCAACACTACGGGACTTCCTGTTGCCCAAGCTAATGTCTGGTGAGATTGACGTCTCTTCCGTTCAGCTCTAAGCTGCTAAATTATCGTTTACCTTTTGATTTATATTAATTTTCCTGTCAATGCAATCTAATACTGCTACAATTTTTCTTTGCTTCTCCAGTGGTGGGACTTCAACTTCAATTGAATAGATTTGGTAACGGTCTGTTGAAGGAATCGCCGAACCGCTATCCATTCCATTGATATCATACGTCAAAAATTTATAGTAAGCCCATTTCAAATCTATTCTATCCGTCAAAGGTTCTGCATAGAAAGCTGTATCTATTACAGAAAATGGACAATCCGAATAATGTACCCCTCGATATGCGCCTTTTCTCCCCAAAATAAAAGAAGGGTGTTTGCATTGCGCTGGCAGGTGAGATGTTCCAATCTGGCCATTTGTTCCATACACAGGAACTTTTCCGTCTGTAGATTCTTTATCCTTTACTGGTTTTCCATATTCTAAGGTTATCAGTTCTCCCCAATTCAAGATCATTCCACTCCTTATCCTATATATTTTCTGTGTGCCAACTTTACATTCTGCTGTTTCACCATTGCATAGTGCATAGTTGTGTCGATTTTCTGGTGTCCTAAAAGCTGCTGCACCTGTTCAATCGGCATTCCTTTGTCAATTGCTGATGTTGCCAATGTCCGCCGGAACTTATGCGGATGCACTTTATTCAGTTTTAATCGCCGTCCCAATTCACGAAGCATTGTCTCCACACCGCCGATCATCAACCGCTCATGTGGCTCTTTCAGTGTCACAAAGAGTGCTGGATTGCTATCTGACCGTTCATCCAGATAATTTTGAAGGTGAATCTTCGTTCGTGCGTCAAAGTATACCAATCGCTCCTTGTTGCCCTTACCAAATACAACACATTCGCGCTCGTTGAAATTGATATCCTCCCGATTAAGTGTCACCAATTCCCCGACACGCATTCCAGAAGATGCCAGCAAATCAATAATCGCCAAATCTCGTACTGTTGAGCAGTTGTCACGCATCAGCTCCAATGCTTCATCCGTATACGTTTCCCTGATGATTTTGGCGGTTTTCACTTTGTGAATCCTACGAACAGGGCTTTTCACAATAAAATCTTCATCTTCCAGCCACGAGAAGAAACTGGAAAGAATACGCCGGATATTATCAATTGTAACTTTGCTTGACCGCCGCTGTGTTTGATAATCCGTCAGATACCTTCGCAAATCGTCCGTTGTAATTTGCTGCGGTGATTTTCCCACGCCATTCAGCATCGCTTCGATAGTTTTTGAATAATAGGTCAATGTTTTCTCGGAGCAACCCTCTATCCGTTTTGCCGTAATGAACGCTGCTGCCGAATCTTGTTCCTCAGCCTTTGGCTGTTCTTCACCCATTTCAATTATGACACCTTGAAATGACGCTTCCAGCACTGCTTTCAAATGCAGCAACTGTTCGTTATTGAGATACGGCAGCATTTTTCGCTGTATCTCGTTGATAATTTGATTTTTCATCGCCGTATCTCCTTATTACGATTTCAGAGAACGACGGCAGTGGCAGTTTCTCCATAGAATCTCCCGCCACTGGTGAGAGTTATTAAAAATCTGGTAAACGATAATTTAGCAGCTTAGAGCTGAACGGAAGAGACGTCAATCTCACCAGACATTAGCTTGGGCAACAGGAAGTCCCGTAGTGTTGAAAGCCGCAAGTTTTCGATGCTATTGTTAAGTATCTCCTGAAACATTGGCTCTGCAACACAGAGAAACGCTTTAGCATCATCATCAGATAGCTTCATGATTTGCTCTGAATCAAAATCTCTAGTGGTAATCGCATCAAATACAGCTCCACTTGCTTTATGCTTAAGTCTATCAACAGCTTTGAGGGTGTAAAAATAGACAAGAAGTTGATGTGTTTCCTTACCGACAAGTGCATAACAGGATTGATTCATAGCCATCGGAACTCCGGACAGACCAACTTTTCCAACAGTACCTCTTGCCGTAACGAAAACTGTATTCACAGGATATAGTCGGCTATTGCAATGTGAAAGTCCCTCTTCTGTAATAGTCTTTTCTGTGATAAATGTATATGGTGTGCCAACATCTTTTGGAGTAAAGAAAGCAATATTACCGTTCCAATACGCAGTTTCGCCTGTTTTGGGGGTTCCACCGCCGAGTATTTGTATTAAATCAGTGTATCTAACCTCAGTATTTGATCGATTATAGAGGCTTGAAAACAATGCGGCGGCTTGCTGCTCTAAATTATCGTTTATTTTCTGATTCAGCTTTATTTTTTCTTGAATTTTATCGAGCGCTCCAGCAATTTTTCTTTGCTGTTCAATTGTTGGCAATTCAATCTCTAGCTGTTCAATCATGCTTTTTGTCAACGCATTTCGGGTTGCTCCAGCAGAGGCAAGTTGAAGTAAATATTTCTTTTTCCATTGTAAGAAATAAAGCAAATAGCTACTAAGTACTATATCCTTTTTTCCTCGAATAATTGCAACATGCTGATTCACGCGAGCCGGCAAATACTCTGAGTCTATTATACAAGTTCTCGCAACCGAATCCCCCGTAATATTAAGAAGTATATCATTGGGTTTAAGTTCCACATTGCTAAGTTTTTTTGCTTGTTCATTATTTATATGTGCCAATCCGTTCGCAGAAAAAGAAAAATCTCCTATATTCTGACTGCGAACAAATGATATTCCTTCTAAGCAATATGCCTCTTTTCCTCCATGCGGAGTTGCACCGCTTCCGATTTTTTCACATATATCACCCAATCTAGTCATTATCTCACCTCGCCCAACTACGCTTTTGATAGCGTGCAATTCATACTTCAAGCAGTAGCTTCCACATCCGGTGGATTCTTCACCTGAATAGATTCTATTGCATATTCATCCTCAGATGTTTTACAAACAATTATATTTACTAACGCTACTTTTTGAATTGTCGTACAATCTTTTAATATATATGTTATGTCCAAAGTTGCAGGCATCGAATACTTAATGTTTTGATCTTTAGAATCCAATAAAGTGGGCATCTCATAATCAACCAATTTAAAAATCGTTTCTGCTACTAGTGCACTCTGTGGTATAAGTCCATAGTCATGATCAATCAATTGAACCACAAAGTTTGGAGATTCCACCCACTCTGCAAAAGGATCAACGTCATTTTCCTCTCCAATAGGTTGATAAGAATACTCATCAATACTTTTAGCCCATTCTTCTAAGACAGTTTTTATTTCATTTTCAGCCGACAATATCGCAATACTTGCATTAGGATACAACTTTTCAAACTCGTCAACAAGCACATCTTTGTATCCTTTATCTTTTGTATAGAAGATGATATTAGCATTTTCGTGTTGTGCTGTGAATTCCAAGATACTTTCCCAAATAAGAACATCTTTAAAACCTTTGTCTGAGTTTTTCTCTTTGCCACCAAACGGTGGTAATTTAGAAAACGCACGCTCCATCACACTTTGAAACCTTGATGCACTTGGCAAAGATAATTCGGTGATTTTGATAAGGCCCTTTTCAAGTTCTTCTTTGTACCTTTCAACAACTGATTTGATATAATTGGGGTAGTCTTCAATATCGCATGTAGTAACTCTGTATTCTGGGAATTTCCATTTCTTAATATATGATCCAAATTCTAAAACTCTTGTAGCATGAGCCTCAATTATTTGCTGAGTCATTTCATTCCAAACTACTTTTGGAATACCAACACTCACGCGTTCATAAATATCAAGTTGACTAAGCATATCACAAACATTTTCAAAAGTCGAATTAAATGAAAATGAATTGAAGTCTGCCTTTTTATCATACAATTGAAATAGGACGTTCGTATCAAAAAACAGCCAATATTCTTTTTCATTCGACATGATATCCAATCGCCCCCAGCTTTTCCTTAATTTCTGCCTCTAGCTTATGCGATTGCTTGAACAAATCCGACAGTTCAGATGTCAGCCGAGCCATTTTCTCTTCAAACGGCTCACCATCATCTTCCTGTTCCTCAACCCCAACATAACGGCCCGGCGTTAAAATATAATCCTGCTCTGCAATTTTCTCCGTATCAACAACTGCGCAGAAACCTTTTACATCTTCCAGTGTACCATTAACATAAGCATTGTAGGTATCGGCAATTTTTTTTATATCCTCATCGGTCAGTTCACGCAGCTTGCGGCTCACCATATCGCCCATCTTCCGGGCATCGATAAACAGCGTTTTTCCGGCTTGTTTCTTGCGTTTAGAGATAAACCAGAGCGAAACTGGAATTTGGGTCGTATAGAAAAGCTGTGTCGGCATGGCAATGATACAGTCCACAAGGTCAGCATTCACAATATTCTTGCGAATGTCACCTTCACCGCCAGACTGAGAAGAGAGCGAACCGTTTGCAAGCACCATACCCATGCGGCCACCCGGTGCAAGATGATAAATCATGTGCTGAAGCCATGCAAAGTTCGCGTTGCTTGCAGGCGGCATACCATACTGCCAGCGTACATCATCTTTGAGCTGCTCTGCGCCCCAGTTCGACAGGTTGAAAGGTGGATTCGCCATGATATAGTCTGCCCGCATGGTCGGGTGCTGGTCGTCAAGGAATGTATCCGCCGCATACTTTCCAAGGTCGGGTTCAATGCCACGAATGGCAAGGTTCATCTGCGCCAGTTTCCATGTGGTAGGGTTGGAATCCTGTCCATAAATCGAGATATCGTTGATATTTCCACTATGGTTCTCTACAAATTTTGCAGACTGAACAAACATACCGCCGCTGCCGCAGCAAGGGTCATACACTCGTCCCTTAAACGGTTGTAGCACTTCCACCAGCGTCCGCACAACACAGGACGGCGTAAAGAACTCGCCTCCGCGCTTTCCTTCCTGCTCTGCAAACATCGACAGACAGTATTCATAAGTGCGTCCCAGAATGTCCTTTTCGCTGCCGTGTTCAATCATTTTGATGTTCGTAAACAGGTCAACGACTTCGCCCAACCGCCGTTTATCCAGTTCCTGGCGTGCGAAATTTTTCGGCAGGATATCCTTCAGGCGCACGTTTTCTTTTTCGATAGCGCGCATTGCATCGTCAATTACCTGACCGATTTCCGGGTCATGTGCCTTTGCAGAAACATCGCTCCAACGCGCACCAGCAGGCACAAAGAAGATTCCCTCCGATGTGTACTCGTCACGATCTTCCTCAAAGCCATCACCGTCTGCAACCAGCTGATTGTACTTATCTTCAAAACGATCCGAAATATATTTCAGGAAAATAAGACCAAGGACGACACCCTTATACTCTGAAGCATCCATATTGCCCCGAAGCACGCAGGCAGCATTCCAAATCTGCTTTTCGAATCCAATGTCGGCGGTGTTTTTCTCTGCCATGGTTCAATACCTCCGTTTTAGCTCAACAAATTCTGCTTTGAGTATAGCACAGATGTGCTGATTTTCCAATTTGTGCACACAAATTCTTTGTAAGATGCTTCAATTTCCGGCAGATAAGTCCTACTATCACAACTTTATCGCAATAAATTTCACAAAACTATCTTGACGCACCCTGCAAACCATGATATTCTCTGTCACAAATCCCACCGATTTTGTGGATTGGTTTGAAACCATCCACAAGATGTGGTCGTGTTCATTTTGAACACTGCCTCGCCGTGGATCATCCCTGAAAGATTAACCGCCCCGCAACACACCCGATCTATTTTGCCGCCGATTCACCCGACAAAATCCATCGCTGCGCTGCGTGGGCGGTATTTTTCTTTATGGGAAACGTACCTTGAAAATTTCATGAGCCGACCGGACGTGATACCGACTTTCCGTCAACGCCGCTGCACAAACAGGGGCAGGAACTTCGTTCGGAGCAAACGGTGACCCCATTACATGAGCAGCACCACCTCTACTTATTTTTGCGTCTTAACAATTCGGAAACATTTGTTGAAAATGCGTTTTGAGCGCAGCGGTAGAGGGCAAGAACCGTCCCGTGGCCACAAATTTTCAATTCTTGAAAATTTCCTGTCCATCCGGGACTTCACTTCTCAAACTCTTGCGAGTTTTCCAAGTGATCTTGTTGGGGCGTGCCTGCCCCAAACCCTGCTCATCATTCGTGCCTTACGGCACGAATGGAACGGCGTGTCGTGCTTACATAACTTCACCGAGGAGTTATCGAACAGACAGGAGGTACAATGACCAAAACGAATGTTCAACTGACCCCTAGCAATTCCCAGCGCCACGACACGCCGAACAACAAAACGCACATCATCAAGTTCCGTGTGACAGCGGAGGAAAAAGCGTCACTGGAACTCACTTGCAAACTCCTGAATCTCTCCCTCTCCACTTTTATCCGCCGAGCCATTCACAACGTCAAAATCGAGAAAACGGTCATCGTTGCCGGCGGCGGTGAAGAAACCCTGACCGCTGTTTCCACCCTGCTTGCTCAGTGCAGCAAGGTGGGCGGCAACCTGAACCAGCTTGCAAGGCACTTCAATTCCGGCGGTGCAGACACCGAACAGATCCGGGCGAAACTCCTTGACGAACTTGCAGACCTGACCGCATTTCGGCTGCACGCCGAGAAAGTTCTGGGTGAACTGTATGGCAACGCTCAAGCATATCGCCTCTAAGAACTCGGACTACACCGCCATTGAAGCGTACCTGATCTACCAACACGATGAGTTCACCGGAAAGCAGCTTCTGGATGAACAGGGCAAGCCGAAGCTGCGGGAATCCTACCTGCTCGACACCCTTGAGTGCGGTGATTTCTCATTTGCAACGGCCTGTCTGCTGGCAAACCGCAAGTATGGCAAGAACACCCAGCATGGTGATATTAAAAGCCACCAGTATATCATCAGCTTTGACCCACGCGATGCAGCCGACAACGGCTTGACCATGGAAAAGGCACAGGCACTTGGCCTGAAATTCTGCGAAGAAAACTTCCCCGGTCATCCCGCCATCGTCTGCACTCACCCCGATGGGCACAACCATTCGGGAAACATCCATGTCCACATCGTGATCGGCAGCATCCGAATGCGAGAAGTGGAACGCAAGCCCTATATGCAAAAGCCCCGCGACTGGTGTGAGGGTATGAAGCACTCCAGCACGGCCCAGACCATGCGGCACTTGCGTGTCGAGGTCATGGAGCTGTGCGAAGGTGCTGGACTGTACCAGATCGACCTGCTCAACGGCTCGAAAGAGCGTGTCAGCGAAGCTGAATATTGGGCGCGTAGGCGTGGTCAGTTGAAACTTGACCGTGAAAACGCAGGCCTCGCCGCAACCGGACAGCCGCCCAAGCAGAAGAAGTTTGAAACCGTAAAAGACACCTTGCGGAAACAGATTTCTTCAGTGCTGTACCGTGCCACGAGCTTTGAAGATTTTTCCGACAGGCTCATGCAGCAGCACGGCATTGCCGTCAAGGAAAGCCGTGGACAGCTTAGCTTTCTGCCCGCTGGCAGAACGAAGTTCATCCGAGCGAAACATCTCGGGGACAAGTTCGACAAGGCAGAAGTGCTTGCTGCCCTTAACGCAAACGCCGAACGCAAACCCAAGGCGCAGTTCAAGCAGGATACCATCGGGAAACTGATCGACATCCAGTCGAGGATGACCGAGGGCAAGGGCATCGGCTATAAGCGTTGGCTCACGAAACACAATCTCAAAGTTATGGCACAGACCGTGAAGCTTCTGCAGGAAAAGGACTTGACCGACGAGGACGTCTTGAACCAGCGCATCGCTGAACTGGAAACCAAGTATCACGACGCACTGGCGGTGGTGAAAGACCTCGAAGGTCGCATGAAAGCCAACAATGAGCTGCGCTATCACATCGCAGCCTACACCAGCACCAAGAATGTCGCACAGCAGTTAAAGACTGCCAAACGACCCGCAGCCTTTGAGGAGCAGCACCGTGCAGAGCTGACAGCATACCGGGTGGCAGCAGCCTATTTCAAGGCAAATAACCTCACCAAGCTGCCCAGCCCGAAAAAGCTAGAAGCCGAGTATGCGCAGCTGGCATCCGAAAAGGCAAAGTTCTACGAACAGTACAAGGAAGCCAAGGAAGAACTGTTCAAGCTGAAAACCGCAAAGCAGAATGTTGCGTCCTTTTTCCGGGAGGAAGAACCGGCGCAGCAGGAGAGATAAAGGAGTGTGCGTATGATCAATCTGAAAATCGACCCGGAGTTTCAGTCCCAGATTCCCCCTCTGACCGATGATGAATTTAAGCAGCTTGAAGAAAATATCCTCAAGGAAGGCAAGCTGATTTCTCCTTTGATTGTCTGGGGTAATACCCTTGTTGATGGACACAACCGTTATGAAATCGTTCAGGAGCATCCCGAAATCTCTTTCTCCACGATGCCGCTCCCATTTGAAAGCAGAGAAGAAGTCCTCGCATGGATCTGCAAGAATCAGTTGGGGCGGCGTAATCTGACCCCGGAGCAGAAGAAGTTCCTTATGGGGAAGCAGTATTCCTCTGAAAAGTGTACCGAAGCATTTCGCGGCAATCAGCATACTGTAAAGAAATCTGGCGGTGTTCAATCTGAACACAACCAGAAGCCCATGAAAACCTGTGAGCGCATTGCACAGGAAAATCACAGCAGCGCAAGTTCAGTCCGCCGTGCAGAATACTATGCCCACGGCGTTGACGTTGCGGATGAACTGTCTCCCGGTTTCCGTGATCGGTTCTTCCGCGAGGAACTGCACATTCCCGATTATCTTCTCGAAAATCTCGGCAAGGCCAAGCCTGAAGAACAGGCTGAAATTTTTGAGGAAATCAAGAATTATGTGCCGAAGCCGAAGAAAGTCAAGCCTAACAAAGTAACGGTGAAGCAGGCAGAGAAAGCCGCCAGCAACACCATTGATGAAAACTATGATGTTCCCCAAAAGTTTCTCGAACTGTACTACCGGCTCCACAATGCTGAATCTCTCATGCGAAAGAGTTGGGAAGTTACGTTCGACTTGAACCCGAAACTTCTTACGCATCCGGAACAGGTCAAAGTTCTTCGCTTTGCCTTGAAACCTCATCTTGAATTTTTGAAAACGCTGGACGAAGTTCTTGCAGAATCCAGCGGTGAATCCTCTAAAACGGCATAACGACAGGCACTTGTAAGCCATCAACGGGCCACCAGCCGCAAGTGCAGGGTGGAAAACTTCCGCGCCCTTGCGCCTGATATGAAATTGGAACTTTGATTTTCTCGCCCGACTTTGCCACGGTGGGATGATCAAAGGAGCGTGCGTTTGAACAAAAAGAAAAAGTCCACAAACACTTCCCCCTACCCCGATGAAGTCATCGACCGTCTGGCGCGGGCATTCTACCCGGCCATCCTTGCCTGCTGGAACAGCGAGGATGGACAGCGAGAGTTTGCCGCGTGGCAGGTGGAACAGGCTCATCTCTCCGGCAAAGAAAAACAGAGCGTTCCCGACGGGGAACGCCCTGTTGTACATATCGCTGTCGTATGTGGATTTTTCAGGGTGCGTCCTTCGGGGCGCACCCTGTTTTTGTTGCTTTCAATCTATTTGATTACTTATTCTTTTAGTTTCAAATTGCTCAAATAAACTGTTTTCGGCTTTTCTAATGTTCCATTCGGCAAATCTAATAAAGATTCGACTTCTTTTGGATATAAGCTCAAATTATAATTGTACGAAAGTTCATCCATAAACTCTTGAGGGGTGAACACATTCTCGGTCAATAGCATCATAACAGCAGTCTTCAAAAGTGTTGGACTTGCTGTTACTAAAATATTATCTAATGGTTCTTGTTTGCGTATACCTCTTCTCTGCATTGTTCGTATTATTTCTTGGTACTCTTCCATCGTAATAAGACCCAATGAAAAAGATCTCCGTGCCATAGCTTGAATAGAAACCTTCCATTTACGTTTTAACTCTGTATATGCTGGAATTGATTTGGGATTGACTGCTGCATCTTTAGCAAAACCTTCTCTAGGTAATAAAAATGCTGCAGCAAATTCGTTTGCCTCCTTCTCACGTTCTTTGAATTCATCTCGATCAATTTTTTCGATATCCTCACTCCAACCATGCAAGCAAATATGTCCAAGTTCGTGAGCAATATCAAAATGAACGCGTGAAGCTGCCGTTTTGTTTTCTGAATAGCCGATTAAATATATATCTTCGTCTCCAATTCTAACCAACTGACTAAACGCATCTATGTCATTCGTCTCAACCGGAAACTTCGTTACAATAATTCCATTTGACTCTACCAGCGCAACGATATTTTCTATCGGGCGAGTTCCAAGGTGCCATTCTCGACGTAGGGTTGCGGCTGCTTCTTCCGGTGTCTGTCCAAAGCAATCTGGTATTGTGCGATGTGGAAATTCTAGATATTCCTGTAGAAATACAAAAATATCGGCTAAAAACTCCATCTTTTGTGTTTGGGCTTCTCTGTATCTAGAGCTAGTGGTTAATAATGCACGGAAATATGTCGATCCAATTTCCGCTTTCATATCAGACTCGCAGAAAAAACGTTCGGGAAAATCCAATGTCCTTGCAAGAGCTTCAATCGCATTCAGGTCCACACGTTTTGTTTTTTCTCTTTCATACATATAAATGCTCTGCCGACTACATCCTGATTTTTCAGCTAGTTCACTAACGGAAAATCCTCTATATATTCTTGCCTTCTTTAGGCGTTCTCCATTCAAATTGCCCTGCATGGCAATCGAGCCCTCTCTTTCTCCTATAATTAGCCTTCTGCGCTTTCATCCCACTTTTTAAGTCCAGCAACCTTTTTCTTACGCTGCTCAGCTTTCTTAGTCAGCTTTATACCCATATCAGGTGTATCAAAGTTGCTATTTTCTTCGTCTACCGTTTCAACCACAGCTACATTATTCAAATCGATGTATCTGCTCCAATTAGCCTGCTCTATGACAGTGAGCATCCGATTTACCGTTACTGCACGAATTGCCGTTAACCCAGTTTCATAGTTTGCATTGAACAGTATCAAAACGTGTCTTTTCAGTTCGTCAAGACTATCTACCAGAGTATACAGCAATTTCAAAAGTTGCTGCTTCATCGCCTCTTGATCAGAAGGTGTTTCAGGGAGCATCGACATCTGATTAAAATCATCATCTCTTAAGTCAGCGTTTATAATACCTGCCAAAAGGTCAAGATAATGCGATTGGTTTCTTCTTGCCTGCGTTCTTTGCAGTTCTGCAAAACGCTTTTCTCTCATAATAGTATAAAGGCAGCCATTCTTTTTGCAGTATATAACAGCCATTTCCCATGGTCCACGTGCAACAACATATGCCTGGCATTCATCATTATAGAAAGCCTTACATAACGCCGTATTAATAAAATCCCATACAGCCGACGGAGAGCTATTATGCGTCCGGATTTTTCTATTATGCTCTTGACTATCATTTCCTGTCGCACTTGACACGCATTTTGTAATTTTACGTGCGATTTCTTCATCTGTCAAGTATGCTGGAATTCTTTTCATGTAAAATATCCTCCATAATTTAATCAGATCGAGTTTATACGGTCGCATATGCTATCTGTATAGCATTATAGGCGTTTTTGATATTTTTGTCAATAGTTCCAAGCATCAAAAGCTCTATTGACATTTCTCATCTTACCTCATATTATAAAAGCAGGATACCCAACAACTGAAAGGCATCCTGCTTCTGTTTAATTATTCTTACTTTTATGTCTCAAATCTCAGTAGTCCACTACTGTTTCCAAATATTCTTCCGGATCACCATTCAGAATCAAATCAGCATACGCCAGAGGGTCATTGTAGATGAGATAGTCTAACTCCGACCTCTGCGCCATGGTCACATTCAACGCATCCTCGACCCCGGTGCAGTCGATGGAAATTTTTCTTCCATCCCGGAGCAGCAGCTCCACGCATCCGGTGTCCATGTTGAAATGACAAGCTCTTGCATCGTACTTCATATTCGTGTCCTCCTGAAATCATGTTGTAGCTTATGTCGGTCAATCTATGATTTCGGATTTTATCTTCCACGGACACCTGCGTTGAATTTTCCGAAGAAAACAAATAATCCGAACCCATCTCCTATCGGAAACAAGTTCGGATTATTTTTGTTTGGTCCGAGTGGCGAGAATCGAACTCACGGCCTCTTGAACCCCATTGTGCTTCTCTCGAAAACACAATGTACAATCCGATACTGCCTAGACTCAGTATCGTTAAATTTCAAATGTATTATACCATTCTGTTTCATTGGATGTCAAGACGTTTCATTCCTTTTGTGGTCAAATTGTGGTCAAACGACCCCGACAAATGACCTTTCTCCCACAGCTAAGTTACATCGCGCAATTTCGATTTTCACCAATCGAAGTTGCGCTTTTTGTTTGCACGAATTATCTATAAGGAGGATTTGTCAACCATGTCAATGAACCATCGTTGTTTTTTCATCCTTGACAGAATTGTATGACCCTTGACTACTTTTACGGACAGGCCGGAGAACTCTTTTCGTTCTTCCGCATTCCAAAGGCTCTTTTTCAGGAGCAGCGGTTTCAAGATCTGTCAACCGATGCCAAAACTCTGTACGGCATCCTGCTTGACCGCATGAGCCTTTCTGTTAAAAATGAATGGTTTGACAAAAAAGGTCGCGTGTTCATCATCTTCACGATTGAGGATGTCAAGAGGACTTTGCGTTGCGCAGACAACAAAGCGACCCGACTGCTTCGGGAACTTGAAAAATTTGGTTTGATTGAACGAAAACGTCGAGGGCAAGGAAAGCCATGTTTGGTGTATGTGAAAAACTTTTCGTCAGAATCTTCAAAGGAGAGTGTCAAGAATCGTGATAATGACGATTCTTGTGGCTCTAAAACCGCTTGTCAAGACCCGGTAAAATCACGAGGTATTAAGAAGAAAGAGACTAAAACAGAGATGAATAATACGAATCTTATCCTTTCCGACGAATCGGAGAAGATGAAGAATCGCGAACTGCTCGAAGAATATTTTTCATGCTCTTTGGAGGTGGACCTTCTGCTCCGGCTTTACCCGGATGATGAAGATACCCTCTACCAAATCGTGAATTTGCTGGTGGATACCTGTGCCACCAACCGCAAGCTGCTGCACATTGCCGGGGATGATAAGCCCGCCGAGGTAGTACGCAGCCGGTTTATGAAGCTGAACGCCGACCATATCCGCTTTGTGCTGAAGTGCCTTGCAGAGAACAGCAATCCGATTCGTAACATGAAACAATATCTGCTCGCTTCTCTGTACAACGCACCCACCACGATGCAGCTTTCCTATCAGAACCAAACCAACCACGACTTAGCGAATCGGAGGTGATGAGAATTTCAAAAAAAGCAACCACAATAGCCATCGTCAACCAGAAAGGCGGCACCGGCAAGACCACGACCTGTGAAAATCTAGGCATCGGTCTGGCGATGGAGGGCAAGAAGGTCCTGTTGGTGGACGCTGACCCGCAGGGCAGCTTGACCATCAGCATGGGCTGGCAGCAGCCCGATGAACTGCCCACGACCCTTTCCACCTTGATGGCAAAAGCCATGGACGATCAGAGTATTCCGCCCGGTGAAGGCATCCTGCACCATGCAGAGGGCGTTGACCTGATCCCTGCTAACATCGAACTGGCAGGGCTGGAAGTGTCTCTCGTCAACTGCATGAACCGGGAAAAGATGTTGAAACAGGTGCTGGACAGTGCCAAACGGGAGTACGATTTTATTCTGCTGGACTGCACTCCTTCCCTTGGGATGCTGACCGTCAATGCCTTGGCAGCGGCAGACACCACCCTGATTCCCGTGCAGGCGCAGTACTTGTCTGCGAAAGGTCTGGAACAGCTTTTACAGACCGTCCAAAAAGTCCGGCGGCAGATCAACCCGAAGCTGAAAATCGAAGGCATCCTGCTGACTATGACCGACAGCCGCACCAACTATGGGCAGCAGATCGACAACCTGATTCGAGGTGCCTACGGCAGTAAGATCAAGGTGTTCGACCAGACCATTCCCCGGTCTGTCCGTGCTGCGGAAATCAGTGCCGTGGGTAAGAGCATTTTCCAGCACGACCCCAAAGGCAAGGTGGCAGAAGCCTATAAATCTCTGACCGAGGAGGTGATGGCGAATGCCGAAAAACAGCTTAAACGTGTCGCTGAAAGGGGCAGATGACATTTTCTCCACCGAGGAATCCCGGCAGGAGCAGCAGCGGGAGCAGGTGCAGCAGATTCCCATTGGAGAGCTGTTCCCTTTCAAGAACCACCCCTTTAAGGTTTTGGATGATGAATCCATGCAGCGCACGGTGGAAAGCGTGGAACAGTACGGCGTGCTGTCTCCGCTGATTGCCCGCCCTCGCCCGGAAGGGGGCTATGAGATCATCTCCGGGCACCGCCGTCAGCACGCTGCACAGCTTGCCGGGCTGGATGCCCTGCCTGTTATCGTCCGTCAGATGGATGATGATGCCGCCGTTTTGCTCATGGTGGACAGCAATCTCCAACGTGAGAACATTCTGCCCAGTGAAAGGGCTTTCGCTTACAAAATGAAGCTGGAAGCTCTAAAAAATCAAGGTGCTAGGTCGGATTTAACTTCATCCCAAGTTGGGATGAAGTTGCAAGCTCTTGATATTGTTGGACAAGAAGCTGGTGATAGCCGCAACCAAGTACACCGTTTTATCCGCTTAACCAATCTTATCCCGGAACTGCTGGACATGGTAGACGAAAAGAAAATCTCATTTAACCCTGCGGTGGAACTCTCTTATCTTGATGAAAGCCAGCAGCGAGATTTTCTTGAAGCTATGGCTGACACGCAAAACGCCCCATCGCTTTCACAGGCGCAACGGCTCAAAAAGCTGGCGCAGGAAGGTCATTTCTCGTATGACGTTGCCTTTGCCGTGATGGGTGAACCGAAAAAGGACGAATTGGACAAAGTTGTTATCAAAAACGATACCCTGCGGAAATATTTTCCCGAAAGCTCTACTCCGAGAGAGATGGAAGAAAAAATCATTGGGCTTTTGGAAGAAAGTAAAACCGAAAAAGTTGTATTCAGGAGCGATTCTATCAAAAAATATTTTCCGAGCAACTATTCGTCAGAACAAATCGAAAATTCAATTCTCAAGATGCTCGACCAGCGCATGAAAAAGCGCAAGCATGAAGCTGAACGCTGACGATCAGATAAAACGCAAGACCCACTTTGGGTCTTTTTCTTTTGCAAACATGGAGGAAAAAGCCTATGAACAACACCGCTACTCGTATGATTCGTTCCGAGGAGATCACCATTGATATGCGCATCTGCACCATTCTGGCAGGTGGCAAGAAGCCCGGTGAAGTCTACTTTGCCGCCATTGCGCCGGATATGGAACTGACGGTTATTACTCTGGATGAAGCCCCTGACATTCTGCCCTGCTTCGATGAAAGCGATGCCAGCATCCATTTTCCCGACACTTCGCTGCTGCTCTGCTACAATCCGGCACAGGTTCTGAAGATGGCGGGCAAGCGTTACCTGACTGGCCCGGTCATTCTGGTACGCGCCAACATGGACGGGAACTTCATTTCGCTTACCATTGATGACGTGTACCGTTTCCAGAAGTTTCTGGCGAGCCACAGCGTCACACTCATGGCAGACGATCAGAAGCTGCCCTGCATTTGCATCGTCTGAGGTGTGTTATGCTGAATTTTTTCATCGGTTTCGCATTTTTTGAGTTCGGCGCACTCTGCGGCTTCTTCGTGGCTGCGCTGATGCAGGCGGCAAGGGATGGTGGTGAAATTGCAGGAAGAAGTCGAGCAGAAAACATTCAACATCGTGGTGTCCACCACGAAGCTGACCGCCCGGACAATTCTGAACGCTGGACGAACGGCACTTCAGCAGTATCAGTCAAAATTACTGGCCGATAAATCCAGCGGCAAGCAGAGTGTCCGTATGCTTCTGCGGCAGAACCGGGGTGTTTCCAGCGTGGAAATCGACAAAACCAACATTAAGGGCTTTGAGCGGTACGCCAAAAAGTACGGCATCGACTACGCCATCCGTAAGGACAGTTCCGAAGTGCCGCCCCGGTATCTGGTCTTTTTCAAAGCCCCGGATGTGGAAGCGTTCAATGCCGCTTTCAAAGAATATTCGGCATCCCTGCTGAGCAAAACCAAGCGTCCCTCCGTGCTGGAAAAGCTGCACGAACTGGTGCAGGCCGCAGCGGAACTTCCCGGCAAAGTCCGGCACAAGGAACAGGAGCGTGGACTGTGACCACGAAAAAGCTGACAAAGCTACTGGCGCTGTATCTGCCCTATCTCCTGTTAGGACTGGCGGCAACGAACTTTGGTGAAGCATGGCGGCTTGCCGAGGGCAAGGAGCTGGGCGATAAGATCATGTCCATGATGGGCACCGTTCCGCTGGCATTCGCAAACCCGCTGCCAAGCCTGCACCCACTGGATCTGCTGGTAGGTTTGTGCTACGGTGCAGGGCTATGGCTTGCGGTCTATCTGCGTGGCAAAAACGCCAAGAAGTACCGCCACGGCATGGAGTATGGCTCTGCCCGGTGGAGTGCATAATTTTAAGTGTAAAGGACACCTACATGGACGCACAGGAGGTTATGCACATGACTGATTATAGCAAAATTACCGCCCTTTACTCCCGCCTTTCCGTGGGCGACGAGGACAGGGACGGCGGTGAGAGCAACAGCATACAGAACCAAAAAATCTTTTTGGAGAACTATGCCAGAGGACAGCACTTAACCAATATCCGGCACTACATTGACGATGACGAAAGCGGCAGATTTTTTGACCGTTCTGCCTATTCCCGCATGATGGACGATGTAGAAAACGGAAAAATCGGTGTCTGCATTATGAAAGACCTGACGCGCTGGGGGCGCGACTATCTCCAAGTTGGCAACGCTATGGAGATATTCAGACGGAACAATGTGCGCTTTATCGCGGTCAACAACGGGATAGACAGCGAGAAGCCCGACACATTGGAGTTTGCGCCCTTTATCAACATCATGTCGGAGTGGTACGCAAAGGACATCAGCAAGAAAGTAAAGACCGGCATTAAAACGAAGGGCATGAGCGGAAAGCCGATTGCCACCGAAGCCCCCTACGGCTATATGAAAGACCCGGACAACAAGGATTTTTGGATAATCGACGAGGAAGCCGCCGAGGTTGTGCGCCTTATTTTCCGTCTGTTTATCGGCGGGAAGAACCGCAACCAAATCGCCGTATATCTGACGCAGGAGCAAATCCCTACCCCTACTTTCTACATGAAAGACCGGGGACGGGGAACGTGTAAAAACAAGGCGCTCAATGAGGATAACCGCTACAAGTGGAACAAAGTCACCTTGACCCATATCCTCACGCGGCAGGAGTATTGCGGCGATGTAGTCAACTTCAAGACTACAAAGCATTTCCGGGACAAGCGGAACCACTATGTAGACCGGAGCCAATGGCAGATAACCGAAAATGTGCATGAGCCGATTATTGACCGCGCCGACTTTGAAACCGCACAGCGGATTTTGGAAAACGCGCCCGTCAGACGCCCCAACGGGGACGGGGAAATCCACCCTTTGTCGGGCTTGCTTTTCTGTAAGGATTGCGGCGCAAAAATGCACATCCGCATAGATTACAGGAACGGCGGCAAGCGGCATGTTGCCTATTGCAGCGAGTATCACAAGGGGAAAGCCAAAAACCCCAAGTGCCATTCCCCACACATCATCGACGCGGACTTGCTCATGCAGACCGTCGCGGAAGTGCTGAAGAAAATCGAGGACTACTCTATCAGCAACCGGGCGGAGTTTGAAGCCTTAGTGAAAAAGAACCTTGCCATGCAGCAGACCGACCAGACCAAGAAGCAGCAGAAACGTATCCCGCAAATCACGACACGCCTTGAACAGATTGACAAGGTGCTGAATAAGCTCTATGAGGACAACGCCCTCGGCACTATCCCGCAAGACCGCTATGAGCAAATGTCGCAAAAATATTCGGAAGAATACTACACACTGAAAACGGAGCTTGCCACACTCCAAGAGCAGCTATCCGCTTATGAGAACGCGGGAGGGCGGGCGCAGAAGTTTTTGAAGCTGACGGAACGCTATGCCGCCTTTACTGACCTGACCCCCGCCATTCTCAACGAGTTTATCAGCCGGATTGAAGTGCATGAGCGCGACAAGAAAAGGGCAAAACAGGCTGTTCAGCACATCGGGATATATTTTAACTATATCGGCAGATTTGAGAACGAAGTGACGCAGCTTGCAGAGCCTACGGAGCAGGAAGTCCGGCAAATGCGGGAGGAAATCGAAGAAGCCCAAAAGGAAAAGAGCCGCGCCTACCACCGGCAGTATTCAAGGGAGTACCGGGCGCGAAACCTTGAAAAGCAACGGGAATATGACCGCATGAAAGCGCGGGAATACCGGGCAAGGAGAAAGGCGCAGGCCGCCGCCGCAGCACCCGCACAGTAAAACAGAATACCGACAACTAAGAGGGATTTTCCGGGCTACGGGAAATCCCTTTTTCGCGCCCGGAGAAAGGAGCCGCCTATGGCAGAACAGACCCCCGACAGTATCATCACGACACAGAAGAACGGACAGACCATCGTTGCGGAATTGTTTTTCAATCACAGCGGCACAGAAACATTCCGCGACAAGCTGCTCAAAGTGATACTTGCCGACAGCTTGCAGGACGGTCAAGAGCCGGAAAAATCGGAAATTTTGCGATAACAGCCGCCCCGACGATACATTCCCCGTCCGGGCGGTTTTTATCGTCAAAAACGCCGTTTTCTCCAAGTCAAGAGCCGGAGAAAACACCCGAAAAATGCCCCTATTGCGTAACAGGGGCGCAGAAAGGAGAGTTTATGCGAACAGGGCTTCCCAAGCAAAAAAAGACCACAGACATCTGGTTTGATGAGAAAGACCCGTTGATCCATATCCGTACCCACAATACCGACTTGAAGAAGCGGCTTGCCGCCTATGCCGAGCAGCACCCCGATGTGTGCCGCCAGACCGACGCAGACCCGGAAACGGGCTGCATGGAGTTTGACATTGAGAAAGGCCGCTTCTCTTTCCGTCTGACCGCCCCATACAGCGAGGAACGGCGGGAAGCGGCGCGGCGGTACGCCAGAGAGAGCAACGCCGCCGACAGGCTGAAATAGAGTGGAAATGTTCATAGTTTTGTGCTATACTTTTTCTAAAAGCAGAGTAATACTGCGGAATTGATTGGAGGACAACACAATGGTTACATTTATGAGATTAAGATAAAACCGCGAGTTATGTTGCGGTTATCCGTATTGCATAACTCGCTTATTGAATCAGAGATGTAATTACGGAGGAAAAACAAATGAATAATAATTTATCACGCTTTGCAGACAGCAAGGTTTATTTTCAATGCCCAATTTGCACAAAATCAATGGATATACAAGGCAATAGCCTAATTTGTAGACATGGACATTGCTTTGATATTTCAAGATATGGGTATGTAAATTTGTTGTTAAAATCATCGCCCAAAACCAACTACAGCAAGCGGTCTTTTGACAACCGGCACCAAATTTTGGAGTATGGCATGTATGATGTTGTGTTGGAGAAAATCATACAGTTTATTTCTGATACGCCATCTATAAGAAACATTTTAGATGTTGGTTGCGGCGAGGGTTTCTATGCAAGGCAGATACAGCAAAGAACAGAACGAAACATCTTTGCCTTTGACTTGTCAAGGGAGGCAATACAGATTGCATCAAAAAAAGACAAGCGCAAAGCAGTGAAGTGGTTTGTTACTGACTTATCAAAAATCCCTTTGAAAGACGGAAGTATGGATTGTATTTTAGACATATTTTCGCCTGCACACTACAAAGAATTTCAGCGATTGCTATCTCCTAACGGATATGTTGTGAAAGTAATTCCTACGAAAAATCATTTGAGGGAAATCAGGACTAAAGTGCAAGCACACTTGAAAAATCCAGATTATTCAAATGAGTCTGTCGTTGAATATTTTGAGAAATATCTTAAAACCATTTCAAGAGAAACGGTTTCAGCCACCGTACAGTTGTCATCAGAACAAAGAATGTCGTTTATTGAAATGACGCCGCTTCTCTTTTGCGTTGAATAAGATTGCGTTGATTGGCGTACTCTCACACATTTGACAATCGAAGCTGATGTTTTAATAGGAATGTATTAAAGGGCGTATTGATATTTAATATTCCCATTTATTGAGCAGAACGGAGTAAACCAAACACCCTAATCAAAAGGACAGCCGAGGAAATCGACTGTCCTTTTTCTATGCCGACAGGTAGAAAGGAGTGACCACCCATGACGAAACCGAGAGAAAAAAACCGCGAGGAATTGCAAGCCGAGATTGAGGACGGGAAGAAGAAAATCCGGCAGCTTGAAAACCGGGAAAAGGTGTTGCGGCAAAAGTTATCCCAAGAGGAACGCAGGACGCGCAGCCATCGGCTGATCGTCCGGGGTGCGGTCTTTGAGAGCATTGTGCCGGAAGCCAAGACCATGACCGACGAGGAAGCCGCCGCCTTTCTCCGGCTTGCCTTGACGAGCGAGGAAGCGCGGGCTTATCTGAAAAAACGCACCAAGGGCGGGAAAAGCGAATAATCCCTTTGGCACAAAGGGCGCACTTATACACCCTTACGGGTGCGTGCGCTCTGCCGAGGGCTTGTCGGCACAGAGAGAAAGCCGCTTGCTTCCCTCTCTGACCGACATTGGCGGCTTTGCCGCAACAAGGGGCTGCACCCCTTGCGCCGCTTACGCGGCTATCCCTGCACACCCACAAAAACAGTACACCCGCCGTTGGCGTCTGTACCATTTTTGCGGGTTTTATTATCCTATCCGGGAGGTGATACCCATAGCCATCTACCATTGTAATATCAGCATTGTCAGCCGGGGCAAGGGCAAATCAGCCGTTGCCGCAGCCGCCTACCGAAGCGGCGAAAAGTTGACAAATGAGTGGGACGGAATGACCCACGACTACACCCGCAAAGGCGGTGTTGTCCATACGGAAATCCTACTGCCGCCCAATGCCCCGCCCTCTTTCTCTGACCGTTCAACCTTGTGGAACAGCGTGGAGCTTTACGAGAAAGCCGGGAACGCCCAGCTTGCCAGAGAGATTGACGCGGCGCTTCCCATAGAGTTATCCAGAGAGGAACAGATCCGGCTTGTCCGGGAATACTGTTCCTCTCAATTTGTTTCCAGAGGAATGTGCGTTGATTACGCCATTCACGACACCGGCAAGGGCAATCCCCATTGTCACATCATGCTTACCATGCGCCCCCTTGACGAGCGCGGCGCATGGGCGGCGAAGTCCAAAAAGGAATATGACCTTGATGAAAACGGCGAGCGTATTCGCTTGCCAAGCGGCAAATACAAGGCCCGCAAAGTTGACCTGACCGGCTGGAACGACAAGGGCAACGCGCTTTTATGGCGCAAGGCATGGGCGGATATTTCAAACGCCTACCTTGAACGCGCCGGAAGCCCGGAGCGCATCGACCACCGCAGCAACGCCGAGCGCGGCATTGACGAGCTGCCCACCGTCCACATGGGCGTGGCGGCCTGTCAAATGGAGAAGAAAGGCATAGCCACCGAGAAAGGCGAGCTGAACCGGAATATCCAAAAAGCAAACCGCCTTATCCGGGAAATCCGGGCGCAGATTGGAAAGCTCAAAGAATGGATTGGCGAACTGTTCAAGGCGCGGGAAACCGCCCCGGAGCAGCCCCCGCAATCCCCCGGCCTTGCAAATCTGCTGATGAAGTATTTAAGCGTTCAGAGAGAAAAGAGCCGGAAGTATTCGCAGAGTTGGCAAAGGCAGCACACCGCCGACGAACTGAAAACCGTTGCAAAGGCGGTCAACTATCTTTCCGAGCATGGCATTTCCACCCTTGACGAGCTGGACGCTGCCCTTTCCTCTGTCAGCGACCAAGCCGACGCTATCCGGGAGGGCATGAAAACCGCCGAGAAGCGCATGAAAGAATTGCAAAAGCTGATTGAATACGGGAAGAACTACACCGAGTACAAGCCCATTCACGACGAGCTGAAAAAGCTGAAAAATGGCTGGACGAGCAAGCGCGACAAGTACGAGGAAGCCCACCGCGCCGAGCTTACGCTATGGAACGCAGCGAGCCGCTATCTCCATGCAAATCTGCCGAAAGGGACAAAGACCTTGCCTATCTCTGAATGGGAAAAAGAGTACGCCACTCTCAGCGGGCAGAGAACAGCGGAATATACCAAGCTGAAAGAAACCCGCGCCGAGGTTGCCGAGCTGCACAATATCCGCAAGTGTGTTGACATTGCGCTGAAAGCCGACCAGCCGGAGCAGACCCGCGCCAAGCGGCACGACTTAGAACGATGAAAGGAGTTGAGCTTTTTGTATTACACCCAAGAACAGATAGACCGGGCGAACCAAGCCGACCTTGTTTCTTTCCTGCAATCACAGGGCGAGCAGCTTACCCGCGCCGGGAATGAATACCGCTGGAAACGGCACGACAGCTTGACCGTCCGGGGAAACAAGTGGTACAGGCACAGCCAGAGCAAGGGCGGCGGCCCCGTTGATTTTGTTATGGAGTTTTTCGGCAAGAGCTTCACCGAAGCCGTAGAACTTCTCACAGGAGAAAAGGGAGCCGCACCGCCGCCGGACAGACCTTGCCCCGCGTCCCTATCCGACTTCCGGCTACCACCCCCAAACAGCGACAACCGAACAGCGAGGAACTACCTCACAACAGCCCGCCGCATTGATGAAGATGTGACGGGCTTTTTCTTTGCCCGCGGCGATATTTACGAGGACGCAGCCCACCACAACGCCGTATTTGTGGGGCGGGACGAGGACGGAATACCGCGCTACGCCCACAGCAAAGGAACGGCGGGAAACTTCCGGCTTGATGTGAAAGGCAGCGACAAAGCCTTTAACTTCTGTTACCGGGGCGAGGGCGAAAGATTGTTTGTCTTTGAAGCACCCATTGACCTGATCTCTTTCCTCTGCCTGTTCAAAAAGGAATGGCAGAAGCAAAGCTACCTGTCATTGGGCGGCGTGGGAGAAAAAGCCCTGCTCCGCTTTCTCTCTGACCGTCCGAACATCAAGACCGTTTACCTCTGCCTTGACAGCGATGAAGCCGGGAACGACGCTTGCAGCCGCCTTGTAAAGCTCATGCCGGAGGGCTATACCGTCCACCGGCTTATCCCTCTTTTCAAGGATTGGAACGAGGTATTGCAGCACCGGGCAGAAATCACAGACGGGAAGTATATCCGGGAAGCTGTTTACGGCTTGAAAGAGCCGCCGCAGGAAGAAACCGTCGAGATTATCCGCATGAGCGAGGTTGACACGCAGACCGTTGAATGGCTATGGGAGCCGTATATCCCGTTTGGGAAAGTAACCATTGTGCAAGGCAACCCCGGCGAGGGCAAGACCACCTTTGCCCTACGCCTTGCCGCCGCTTGTACCAACCGCAAGCCGTTCCCCCACATGGCAGCGCATGAGCCATTCAATGTGATTTACCAGACCGCCGAGGACGGTTTGGGCGACACCATCAAGCCCCGCCTTATGGAAGCCGAAGCAGACCTTGACCGTGTTCTTGTCATTGATGAGAGCAAGCAGGGGCTTTCCCTTTCCGACGAGCGCATAGAGAGAGCTATCCGGCAGACCGGGGCGCGGCTGATTATCCTTGACCCCATACAGGCGTACATGGGCGAAAAGACCGACATGAACAGGGCAAACGAGGTGCGCCCCATGTTCCGCCGCCTTGCCGATGTTGCCGAGCGTACCGGGTGCGCCGTTATCCTTATCGGACACTTGAATAAAGCCGCCGGAGGACAGAGCGCATACCGGGGCTTAGGTTCTATTGACTTCCGCGCCGCAGCAAGGAGCGTCCTGCTGATTGGGCGCGTGAAGCGGGAGCCAAATGTGCGCGTTATCGTCCATGACAAATCTTCCCTTGCGCCGGAGGGCAAGCCCGTTGCCTTTTGCCTTGACCCGGAAACGGGCTTTTCGTGGATAGGCGAGTATGACATTACCGCCGACGAGCTGCTATCCGGCGCGGGCGGCAACACGGCCACCAAGACCGAACAGGCGGAACGGCTGATACTTGACCTGCTTGCAGACGGGAAAGAGCTTGCCAGCGAGGAAATTGTAAAGGCCGCAGCCGAAGCCGGAATATCTGAAAGGACGGTGCAGAACGCCAAGCGCAACATGGGCGGTGTTTTGGATGCAAGGCGCGTCGGCGGTCAATGGTACAACTTCATCAAGAAGAAGCAGCCGCCCGAACCCGCAAGCTGAAAACGCAAAGTGCAGACCCTTTGCGCTTTGCACTTTCGCGCTTTCACTTTGATTGTGCGTCAATAACTCAAAATAGCACTTGACAAAACGCTTCATGGGGCACCGCCAAGGATATTGAGCCGTTCATGGCTCCCAAGTTTGCCGACAACATCATCCTGACCAAAACGGAACGGCTGATGATGAGCAACCGCCCGCCTGACCCCAAGAACGCCCGGAATAAAAACGTGCTGGTGGTGGGCGGCTCCGGCAGCGGCAAGACCCGGTTTTGGCTCAAGCCCAACCTTTTACAATGTCACAGTTCCTATGTGGTCACTGACCCGAAAGGTAGTATCGTGGTCGAGTGTGGGAACGCACTTCTGAAAAACGGCTACATGGTCAGGATTCTGAACACCATCAACTTCAAAAAGTCGATGCACTACAATCCGTTCAGCTACGTTCACAGCGAAAAAGACATTTTGAAGCTGGTGACAACGCTTATGACCAACACCAAGGGTGAGGGGTCTGGCGGCGATCCATTTTGGGAGAAAAGTGAACGTCTTTTGCTTACCGCTCTTATCGCCTATCTGCATTATGAAGCCCCTGTCGAGGAACAGAATTTCGCTACGCTGCTGGAAATGCTCAATACCATGCAGGTGCTGGAGGACGATGAAGAATACCAAAATCCAGTTGATTTGCTCTTTGAGGATTTAGCCAAAAAGAAGCCGAACAGCTTTGCAGGACGGCAGTACAAGCTCTATAAATTAGCTGCCGGAAAGACCGCAAAATCCATCCTCATTTCCTGCGGTGCTAGGCTTGCCCCATTCGACATTCAAGAATTGCGCGATTTAACGATGTATGATGAGCTACAACTGGATACGCTGGGCGATAAGAAAACAGCTCTGTTCCTCATCATGTCGGATACGGACAGCACCTTTAATTTCCTGATTTCGATGGTCTACACCCAGCTTTTTAACCTCTTGTGCGACAAAGCGGATGATGTGTACGGTGGCAAGCTGCCTATTCATGTGCGCTGTCTGATTGACGAGTGCGCCAACATCGGGCAGATTCCAAATCTGGAAAAGCTGGTGGCAACCATCCGTAGCCGTGAGATTTCGGCTTGCCTTGTTTTGCAGGCGAAAAGCCAGTTAAAGGCCATCTACAAAGACAATGCCGACACCATCATCGGCAATATGGACAGTCAGATTTTTCTCGGCGGTTCGGAACCCGGCACACTGAAAGACTTGTCTGAAATGCTGGGCAAGGAAACGATTGATGCGTTCAATACCTCGGACACGCGCGGCAACAGCCCAAGCTACGGAACAAATTACTCCAAGTTGGGTCACGAATTATTGAGCCGGGATGAGTTAGCTGTGATGGATGGCGGCAAGTGCATCCTGCAACTGCGCGGTGTGCGGCCTTTCCTCTCGGACAAGTACGATTTGACTCAGCACCCGAACTACAAGCTCACTTCTGATTTTGACGAAAAGAACCGATTCGATATTGAAAAATATCTGAACCGAAAAGCAAAAATCCACCCCGGTGATGAGTTCATCGTGGTGGACGCTGATTCGCTCCCGTCTGCCTGATTCGGTAGGCGGCTTTATTTTTACCCGGCCAGAGAGGTACACCAGCAAGTCAACTCCCACCGCAGCTTGCGGCTCAACTATTATGGCTTCAGGTGTGTACGGACGGTCTACAAGTTTTCAATTATAAAGGAGAAACGACTATGGAATTCTTTAACTCTGCTATCGAAGTTCTTCAGACTCTGGTTGTCGCTCTGGGTGCTGGCCTCGGCGTTTGGGGTGCCATTAACCTGCTGGAAGGTTATGGCAACGATAACCGTGCGATGCGTTCCTGACTGAAAAGGTCAGGCACAAGTTGAAGGACTAAAGAAGTCCAGAATCTTGGAGAACTGATATTTCGATGGATGAAATGAGGGAGTAACGCCCCGAAGCGTCCACACTGATACTCCGACTGGCATAGGCGCGCAACCGCCGATTGTCAGAAGCTCGGTGAAGTCGGCAGAAAGATGTCGTAGTTCTGGCCGCAAGGTCAGAGCCGAAAGCTGTCCAGAGGTGGACGGTGCATCGGATATGCCGGGTGTCAGCCGCCCATGGTTAGTATGTATGGAAATACTGACGAACTTCTGAATGTACAAGTCTAAACGTTGATACCATCGAAATGGTGGTACTCCTTATATGGAGGTATTCGTGGATGAGTAAGAATGGTTGTTATGAAAGTCCATGTGCCGTTACAGGCGGCACGATTCGGAAAGAATTGAGTACAGGCTTAGAGGAAGAACCTAAAGGTGGCCCATGATAGAAATATCGGAACGCAGGAAGCTGAAAACATTTAGCCTGTTGCAAGGCTGTGAGATGGTGGATGGGAATACCTTCGTGAGAGGGCAATAACCATTCTTTGTTTCAGTGAAAGTAGTGGCGTAGTACCTGTGAAACCGTGAAAAAGTAAGCGGTGGAGGGAAGGCCACAAGTCGAATTCAGTGAAAGTAACATCAAGATACAACAAACACAGCTTCGAGTAAGACTAAGAAAATCCAACCCGAAAGGAGAGGATGCCTGTGTTGACTTCGGAGCGGCGAGAAAAGAAGCAAGGAAAAATCCGAAACTCGGAATACTACGGCATGGAATCCATCTTTGATACGTTGTATGCGGAAAGCAGGAATGGCAAAACATTCAATCACCTCATGGCAATCATTGAGAGTGAAGAAAACATTAAACTGGCATACCGAACTATCAAAAGGAACCATGGAAGTAAAACGCCGGGTGTAGATAAGAAGACAATACGAAATCTCGCAAAATTAAGCGAGGATGAGTATGTCCGCCTTGTAAAGAAGAAATTCAGTAATTACCATCCTCGCCCAGTAAGGCGTGAGGAAATACCAAAGGATAATGGGAAAACCAGACCACTGGGGATTCCGGCAATCTCAGACCGTATCGTGCAGCAATGTATATTGCAAGTCATGGAGCCAATCTGCGAAGCGAAGTTCAGTGAAAATTCTAACGGATTTCGCCCAAATCGCTCCGCCGAAACTGCCATTGCACAGTGTTGCAGGTTGATTCAGGTACAACACCTGTACCATGTAGTAGACCTTGACATTAAAGGCTTCTTCGACAATATCAATCACACAAAGCTGATACGGCAAATATGGTCACTTGGTATTCGGGATAAGAAACTGCTGTGCATTATAAAACAGATGCTAAAAGCCTCTGTTATCCTGCCGAATGGTAAAAAGATTTACCCAACCAAGGGTACGCCGCAGGGCGGAATTCTTTCTCCACTGCTGGCTAATATCGTGCTGAACGAACTGGACTGGTGGATTGCATCCCAATGGGAAAATATGCCGACCAGAACGGAGTTCACGATACGGCAGAATCGTTCAGGTGCAGAAATAAAAAGCCACGTCTATCGGGCATTGCGGCGCAGTAATCTGAAAGAAATGCACTCGGTTCGGTATGCGGACGATTTCAAGATTTTTTGCTCATCCCATGAGGATGCAGTAAAGGCATATCATGCAACAGCCAAATGGTTGAAAGATCGGTTGGGGCTGGATGTTAGCCCGGAGAAATCGAGAATTGTTAATCTGAAACGGCAGTATTCAGAATTCCTTGGTTTTAAGCTGAAAGTGCAAAAGCGCAGCAACAAGTACGTTGTAAAATCGCATATGTGCGACAAAGCGTACAAGAAGGTTCAAAAGAAGCTCACGGAAGAAGTGAAAAAGCTGGAACACTCGGCAGATGATAAGGCTCAGTTCATGCAACTGATGACCTACAATGCTGTGGTGGCAGGAATACACCAGTATTACTGCATTGCAACGGCTGTTTCTGAGGACTTCGGAAAGCTGGCTTATGGGTTCAAAAAGCAGATGCACAATCGTCTGCGGAACGACCTGACACGCAAAGGTGAACTGAAAAAGGGCTATATAAAAGAAAAGTATGGAAAAAGCAGTCAACTGCGATTTCTGCATGGACGGCCAGTAGTTCCTATTGGATATGTTCAGAGCAGAAATGCCCAGCACAAAAGGAAATCGGTCAACAAGTATACGCCAGAAGGTCGGGAACTGATTCACAAGAATCTGAACATCGACACTAAGACGATGCTTTGGCTGATGCGAAACCCTGTGCAGGGTAGGTCGATAGAATACGCAGATAATCGCATATCTCTGTATGCAGCGCAGCATGGAAAATGTGCAGTGACAGGTTCAATCATGGAAGCCCATGAAATCCACTGTCACCACAGGAAACCTATTGCGAAAGGCGGCACAGATGAATACGGAAACCTCGTTCTTATATCGGCTCCAGTCCACAAACTTATCCATGCTTCTGACATGGCTACCATAAAGTTTTACCTGAATCTTCTCAATCTCGATAGTACGCAAATTTTAAAGCTGAATAAGTTTCGTGAGATGGCAGAAATGCCTTTGATTGATTAAAAATCTTTTCTTGTTCAAGCTACGAAGTGTGTAAGTTGTATTGCAAGCCCTGTGCAACTGAATTCGATGGAACGCCGTGTGCGGTGAAAGCTGCACGCACGGTGTGGAGCCGGGGAAAAGTTGGAGATTATATCAAAGACTTACCTATGGCTATCCGGCAGCAAGAGTCAGGGTATAAAGCAGTTCATGGCTAATTAAAGGTAACAAAAAGAAAGGAAAAGCACAATCCAGACGGTATCAGCGGCAGGTTACAAGAATAAATTGTGATTTCACAAGATTGGTGTTATAATAAGAGAAAAGTTCCTGCCGGGGCAGCCGCCCCGGTGGTATGGATAGAAAGGCAGGAAAACAATATGCACATCAGCTATAAACCACTCTGGCACACACTGTTAGAGCGTGATATGAGAAAAGAGGATTTAAGGCTTGCCGCTGGTATGACAACAAATATGATTGCCAACATGAGCAAAGAGGGAAAGCACATCAGCATGGATACATTAGCCCGTATCTGCGAAACGCTGAATTGTGAGATTACCGATGTGATTGAGTTAGTACCAGACGAGCCTGCTTCCACAGGAGGTAAGGAACATGAGCGAATTGAAACCAAGAATAACGGAAAACGGAATTGATTATATCCTTGTCGGAGATTACTACATCCCGGACTTGAAACTGCCGGAGGAACACCGCCCTATCGGAAAGTACGGACGGATGCACCGGGAATATTTAAGAGAAGTCCACCCAGTCAGATTGAATACATTGATACTGACCGGAGAATTGTGGACATATCTTGCAGACCTGAACGAACAGGCACAGGAACGGTTAGACACTATTATGGAGCAGATGAAAGCTACCGAGGGCGTGACAGAGGAATTAAAGCGTACCTGTCAAATGGAATGGGTACAACGATGTAATAACATCCATAACCGGGCAGAAGAAATTGTTTTGCATGAGATGATTTATTCATAAACAGGAGCAATTAAATCGGAGGTATATCAGATGGTTGAAATTGTATTTAGTGAGAGTGCCTGTGGAAGTTTGAAAATTGCCCAAACTTACGGCAGGGGAAAATATAGAGGAAGTGCAATTTCGGTATTTATAAGGCACGAAAACGGGAGTGTTCCATCTTCAAATGAAATGAAAGAAGCACAACTTCAAGCACAAGAACAAGAATGTATTGCTTGGGAAAATGCTATTCCATTGGGAGGCAAGAGCAGTGATGTTTATTGTTTTGATATGGCTCTTAGTGTGGGAGATATTTCTGATAATGAAATTGGCGAACAGAGGAAAAATGTTCTCAAGAAAATGCTGTCTGTCTGGTTTGTAGAGGATTTAGATTATCAGGTTGAAGAAAAAATACAGAAAATTAAAACTACATTGTCCTCAGTTATTGAACGATATGTAGCTGGGGAAGAAGTTCGCATTTGGTATAGCTATAATCCGGATGAACTTTGCGGTATGTACTGGCTTATGAAACAACTTCGACCATTAAACTGTCAGACAACAATTTATTTGGTTAAATTACCTACATGGGAATATGGAAAAGAAAATGCTATGACATCTAAAATATCATGGGGTGAGGTGTCTCCTGGCGAATGGGGAAATTATATAACTCTACAAGAGAAAGCTGAGCCTGTATTTCTTTCAGCTTGCGCTATGAAATGGAATCAACTTCAAAATGAAAATGCACCTTTGCGTGCAATGTTAAATGGTAAATTGCAAAGCGTTTCAGAAGATAT
This sequence comes from Faecalibacterium duncaniae, assembly GCF_010509575.1. Lineage (NCBI taxonomy): Bacteria > Bacillati > Bacillota > Clostridia > Eubacteriales > Oscillospiraceae > Faecalibacterium > Faecalibacterium duncaniae. Next base: position 2,134,566 of record NZ_CP048437.1, read on the forward strand.
ATATGATAGTTTCATTCTTCGTGAAATTGCGGAACAGCCAGAACAATTCAAAATGGCTATTGTCATAGGTAATGTTTTAGGAAAATATCAACTTGGAATTAGTGATGTATGGATTTCCAATCGCATTGATAAAATGCTTGAAGATGGTGTGTTGGAAATTATACAGGACGCACCAAAGGGAGAAACAAATTATCGCCGGATATTAAGAAAACGAATGAAATAATAACCACAGTAAGAACCGCTGCTACATGGAAGGCATCCCAACCATGCAACAGCGGTTTTTCTTTATCGTTTTTTCCTCTGGCTGATAGGCGTTCCCATTTTCTTTGATTTTTTGAGAATCCGAATCAGCCAGCGAAATTCTTCGTCTGACAGATTTTTATAGTTGATACCGAGCTGCTTGCAGTAAAGTACAACGAGCTTTTCATCCCGGCTGCCCTTGAAATTTTCGACCGCTTCCAGATTTTCTTTCAGTTCATCAGCAACGGTGGTCTGGGGTGCACTCTCGCTGTCCTTTTTGTGAGCTTCCCGAATATCCCGGATAATGAGATTGAGGTCATCCCGTACCATCTGACTGAAATACTCATCATCACTGATATGGGCGGCTTGCAACACTTTCAAATGGGGGTCGTCTTCGCCAGGGCGATACCGTTCAATGATTTCATGCCGGACGGTATCGACAAGGGCATTGAGGTTCTGAATCTGCATGGTGGCAATCCCATCCACATAAATCTCAATATCCGCAAGAAACTTGATAAAATCCTTATGTGTGGCAAGTTCGCACAGCAGACGGTTGTTAATCCGACCACTTTTCAGAAGTGCTACCATTTCATCGCTCAAATGCAGCTCCCTTAATGGCGTGTTGATCTCCGCCCGGTTCTCTGTCCGGCAAAAGAGATAATCGAGGGACACCCCATAAAAATCTGCCAGCAGGATAAGGTTGCCATGATTGATTTCCTTATAGTCGTCTTTTTCATAACTGCCAAGAGCCGATTTTGAAATACCCGTTTGCTCAGCCAGTTCTTCCAGTTTTAATCCTTTGTTTAATCGTAAATCTTTTAGCCGTTCCTGTATTGTAGTAGCTCCGTTCATTGAAGCAGTTCCCCCTTTTTGACAACATATATAACCGTTGAATTGATTATACCATATCAATTCCGCAATCGTGGAAATTTTTGATTTTTGCCCTTAATTCCTACTTTGTGGACATACCGCACGAGGCACAAAAATGTTCTATGATACAGGTAGTTCATCGATGGATTATTCCAATCGAATGACCAGCCTGTGTGGGATATGCTTCCCCGGCGATGTAGTGCCATGACTTTTGGCAGGGATGTGGAGGAACCCTGACCGAAACGAGCATACCAAAGGGAGCGATACGCCGCTGTGAGATTCAGGGGAGGAACGACACCGGGGAGAACTGGCGAACTGACACCGAAATGATACCGAAACACGACAATCTGATAGGGGGATAGTCTACCCTATCGCTGATACTTCGGGAGATTTTAGGCGGCTCTATGGCTGTAATTTTGCCGAAAATCGCCCCGAAACCATACACGAAAACGGGAGGAAGCGCAATATGCCGAGAATGAGCAAAAAGAGGAAGCATGAGCTTTCTTTTTACCTCAATGACCGGGGGCGTGTCACTTACAACGAATTATGCCGGAAATGCCAGCATGGGTGCAGGCAGAGCTTCCGGGCGGTTGTGATTGACTGCCCCCGTTATTTATCCAAACGAGCAAAGAAAAAGGAGGAACACACCGAATGAATTTTGAATTTATGACGATAGACACACCATTGCCGCCCTGTATGGCTTTTCCAAGAGCGTTGACAGGGTTTCCAGTCAGCAGCACCGCAAAGGTCATGTACTGCCGGATGTTGGACGCTATGCTCTCCAATGGGCAGGAGGACGAGAACGGAATCCTGTTTGTCTGCTTCCCTGTCACAGCCATTGCCGCAGTCCTGTCCCGCAGCTCTATGACGGTCAAGCGTTCTTTGAATGAACTGGAAAACGCCGGACTTATCATGCGGGTGCGTCAGGGCGTTGGAGAACCAAACAGGATTTATGTGCTGATACCGGGAAAGGAGGACGCTGCCCTTGCCTGATACTTCAAAGCTGGAAAAACTCAATCGGGAGTTGGAGAAAAGCGAAAAGAAACTGCGGAAAGCCATCAATGATGAAAAGGCATTGCAGCACCAGTTAAAGCAGCTTACCCGAAAGGAACGGACGCACCGGCTCTGTACTCGTGGCGGTATGCTGGAAAGTTTTCTGCAAGAGCCGGAACGCCTGACAGATGATGATGTCATGCTGTTGTTGAAACTCATTTTTCACAGGCAGGACACGCAGGAACTATTGAAAAAACTGCTGGAACGGGAGAAGCCGGAAACCCCTTAGTTTACTAAGGGCGCAATTATACACCACCCAGAGGTTGGTGCATTGCGTTCTCCGAAGGCTCCTCGCCGGAGGGCTGTGATTTTCCGCAGTCATGGTCTGCTCCAAATCATACAGGGGACGCTACACTTCCCCTGCGCTGGCTGCCGCCAGCTACCCTTTTGTGGACTTGCCTGTTGGGGACACCTTGCGGTGCAAGCTGTTCCCAGCCGACAAGTTTCATAAAATACGCTATCTTTTCGATAGGCGATGAAGTATAATGGAGATGACAACAAATCGGAATTTGAGGAGGTATTCATATGAAGAGAGCATTGCTTTTTATTTTCATGACGGTTTGTGTATTAGGAATGTCCGCCTGTAGCAGCAAAGACGCCATGCCAGAAACATCAGATTCTGCCAGCAATCCGGTTCAGAATACAGATATCAGTAATCTGAATGGAGGAAAAATCTGGTCTGAACAAGATATTGTGTCTATGTTCTCTCTTGTGCAAGAAACAGATTGGGAATACATAGACTGTGTTTTAATTCCAGATCATGCCAGTGACCGTGTTGGTGCAGTACTCTTCCGGAACGATAAGGAGCAATCAAGCAATGTTGCGTTCTTTGATGCAGACGGATACTTTCAACAGTATGGCACATATGCAAGAATGTCTGACGAACCTGATTTTCAGTATCTCGGAGGTGGTGCGGTAACATTTAAGCTGGAAACAGAAGATGGTATAATCTATAACTACACGATCACAATCTCGATCGATGGCAGTAATGTGAATTTTAAAGCGGAAGATGATTTGCCAAAATAAATTCAAGTTTGTCAGCTTCACATCGGGTCAACTTGCCCCGAACTTTTACAATTAAATACCCGCCGCCCACATAGCGGCACACCGAGCAGGAAATCTGAAAAAGGTCTCCTGCTTTTTTTCTGCCAAAATGAGGTGGTAAAACGCCACCCCATCCACCAATTACCGAAAGGAGGGACACGAAATGCCCTGCCCACACAACGAAATCACGATTGTTCAGCGCAGCCAGCGACAGTCTGCGGTTGCCGCCGCTGCTTACCAAAGCGGCGAAAAGCTGTTCTGTGAATACGACCAGCAAGTGAAGCACTACCCGGAAAAGCGTGGTATCGTCCACAATGAGATTCTGCTCCCAGCAAATGCCCCGCCGGAGTATGCAGACCGTAATACCTTATGGAACGCCGCCGAAGCGGTGGAAAAACAATGGAACTCCCAGCTTGCAAGGCGGTGGGTGCTTACCATCCCCAGAGAGATACCGCCCGACCAGTATGCTGTCCTTGTCCGGGAGTTTTGTGAGCAGCAGTTTGTTTCCAAAGGCATGATTGCTGATTTTGCAATCCATGACCCCCATCCGCCGGGACACAATCCCCACGCCCATGTCATGCTCACTATGAGGGCAATGGACGAACATGGAAAATGGCTTCCCAAGAGCCGCAAGGTTTATGACCTTGACGAAAACGGGGAACGGATAAAACTTCCGTCCGGCAGATGGAAAAGCCACAAGGAGGATACGGTGGATTGGAACGACCAGAAGTATTGCGAAATCTGGCGGCATGAATGGGAGGTCATCCAGAACCGCTATCTGGAAGCCAATGACCGCCCAGAGCGTGTGGACTTGCGTTCTTATGCCAGACAGGGGCTTGATATTATCCCTACTGTCCATGAGGGAGCTGCTGTCCGGCAGATGGAAAAGCGGGGTATCCAGACGAACATCGGCAACCTGAACCGGGAAATCAGAGCCGCCAACCGCCTGATGAAGTCCATCCGGCAGCTTATCCAAAACCTCAAAGGCTGGATTACCGAGCTGGGAGAAAAACGGAAAGAACTGCTTGCACAAAAGGCGGCGGAGGAAGCGACACTTCTTCCCAATCTACTGATGAAATATATGGAGATACGAAAGGAAGAACGGAAGGACTGGACGAGGTCTGGACAAAATCGGGGGACTTCACAGGACTTAAATGCAGTCAGCGAAGCCCTGTCCTATCTCCAGCAAAAGGGGCTTTCCACTGTGGAGGACTTAGAAGCATTTCTGGAATCTTCCGGGAAATCAGCCGCAGATTACCGCAATCAGATGAAGCCAAAGGAAGCCCGAAGCAAAGTGATTGACGGGATTCTTGCCAGCCGGACAGACTGCAAGGAATGTAAGCCTGTCTATGAGAAGTACCAGAAGATATTTTTTAAGAAAACAAAGGAGAAATTCAAACAGGAACACTCGGAGGTTGCCCGGTATGAAAAAGCCGCCACCCACCTTGCCAAGCACCCAGATGATAAGGACAGTACCCAAAAGGAGCTGCAAGAGGAGCAGGAAACGCTTCTGGAAGAAATCGCAGAGTTGAAAGTACCACTGACCGAGGTACAGGAGGATTTGAAGAAGCTGCGGGACATCCGCTACTGGGTACGGAAAGCCACACCCGGCACAGAGGAAAGTAAAGAGCCGCCTAAGAAGCAGCCCATCAAGGAAGTCTTGCAGGATAAGGCAGACGAGAAAAAGGCTCAAAGAACCGCCCCGGCACAGGCGAAACACAGACAACAGGATATGGAACTTTAACAGGCACTTGCCATTTTCAATCAGAGAATGTCAGGTGCTTTTCTTATTTTCAAGGAGGGATAGATTTGAATGTATTTGAAGCTGTGAAGCAGTCCGTCACAACAAGACAGGCTGCGGAGCATTATGGAATCCATGTAGGTCGGAACGGGATGGCTTGCTGCCCGTTCCATAATGATAAAACCCCAAGCATGAAGCTGGATCGGCGTTACCACTGCTTCGGCTGCGGTGCGGATGGGGATGTGATTGATTTTGCCGCCGCCCTGTATGGGCTGGGAAAGAAAGAAGCCGCCGTACAACTGGCAAATGACTTTGGGCTTTCCTATGAGGACTGGAAACCGCCGGGAAAGGCAAAAAAGCCCAAGCCCCGGCAGAAATCCCCGGAGGAACAGTTTCAGGAAGCAAAGAACCGCTGCTTCCGTATCCTTGCCGATTATCTCCACTTGCTTATGGCATGGAGAACGGAATATGCCCCGCACTCCCCAGAGGAAGCCTTTCATCCCCGGTTTGTGGAAGCCTTACAAAAGCAAGCCCATGTGGAATATCTGCTGGATGTGCTGCTGTTCGGGGAGACAGAGGAAAAAGCGGCTTTGATTGCGGACTACGGAAAGGATGTGATACAGCTTGAACAGCGAATGGCAGAGCTTGCAGCCGCAGACGCAGCAAGAACTAAAAAACACCATGAACGCCATGCAGCCGCCCCAGAGCATTGAGGAAATCAAGGCGGGGCTGGAAACCACCGAGAAAGGCGGTGTCCGCCAGAGCATACGGAACTGCCTGACCGTATTCCAGCGTGACCCTCTGCTTTCCGGGGCTATCGCATACAACATCCTGACCGACCGCAAGGACATCATAAAGCCCATCGGCTTCCACAGGGAAAGCACCGCCCTGAACGATACGGACATGAAGTATCTGCTTCTCTATCTGGAAGAAACCTACGGGCTTACCAATGAGAAGAAGATTGATAACGCCATCGGGATTGTGGCGAATGAAAACAAGTACCATCCCATCCGGGACTATCTCAATACCCTTGTGTGGGACGGGACAGAGCGAATCCGTTTCTGCCTGCGGCACTTTCTGGGGGCTGACGCAGACGATTACACCTATGAAGCGTTGAAGCTGTTCCTGCTGGGTGCAATCTCACGAGCCTTTCAGCCGGGATGCAAATTTGAAATCATGCTCTGTCTGGTAGGCGGTCAGGGGGCTGGCAAGTCCACCTTCTTCCGTCTGCTGGCAGTCCGGGACGAGTGGTTCTCCGATGATTTGCGGAAGTTGGACGATGACAATGTGTACCGCAAGCTGCAAGGTCACTGGATTATCGAAATGTCGGAAATGATGGCAACCGCCAACGCCAAGAGCATTGAGGAAATCAAGTCATTTTTAAGCCGGCAGAAAGAGGTTTACAAGATACCCTATGAAACCCACCCGGCAGACCGCCCCCGTCAGTGCGTGTTTGGCGGCACTTCCAATGCCCTTGATTTTCTTCCCCTTGACCGTTCCGGCAACCGCCGCTTTATCCCCGTCATGGTGTACCCGGAGCAAGCCGAGGTTCACATTTTGGAGGACGAAGCTGCTTCCAGAGCCTATATCGAGCAGATGTGGGCGGAAGCGATGGAGATTTACCGAAGCGGCAGGTTCAAGCTGGCTTTCAGCCCCGACATGCAGCGGTATCTCAAAGAACACCAGCGAGATTTTATGCCGGAGGACACCAAAGCCGGAATGATACAGGCGTATCTTGATAGGTACACCGGGAGCATGGTCTGCTCCAAGCAGCTCTACAAGGAAGCTTTGAACCATGCCTTTGACGAGCCGAAGCAATGGGAAATACGGGAAATCAACGAGATTATGAACCAATGCATTGACCGCTGGCGGTACTTCCCGAATCCAAGAATGTTTTCCGAATACGGCAGACAAAAGGGCTGGGAGCGTGAAAACCCGGCAACGGACTTATGCAACCCGTCTGAAAAAGCAATGGATGGCTTTGTGGAGGTCACAGAACAGATGGAGCTTCCATTCTGAAAATGACAGCCCGTTGCACCCCCTGTTGCTATCCCGTTGCCGAGCCGGTTGCCGGAGAAAACCCCTTATTTCCGGGCGTTTCTCCCTTATGACAACCAAAACAACAGAAAAATAAAAGAAAAGTATAAATAGTAACCATCGCCAGATTGAGATTGTTTGCAAGGTCTTTTGAAGCCCGTTGTCGGACTTCGTTGCCGACACCCTCTGTCTGGCTATTTTCATGTATGGAGGATAACTGCCTATGGCAAAAAACAAAACAGAGATTCATGTGACTACTGTGTTTGACGGGGAACTGGACGCAACCGATGTATTCGTCAGCCTGATTTCCCAGAAATACGGAAAGACAAATACAAAAGAATATCTTGCTAAAAAGAAAGATATAGACTATAATGAAGATGAGGTTCAAAAGAGCCAGATACCGTCTGGATTGTGTGGGTAAATGGCTATGATGAACGAAATGGAATACAGAACAATCGGTTCGGCACTTGCCGGGGGCTATCGTGCGGCGGTCTATTGCAGGCTGTCAAAGGACGATGACCTGCAAGGCGAAAGTGCCAGTATCGCAAACCAGCGTGATATGCTGGAAAAATACTGCGAAAAGCAGGGATGGGAGGTTGTGGCAGTCTATCAGGACGATGGTTTCACAGGTCTTAATATGGAGCGTCCTGATTTACAGAGAATGTTGAGAGCCATTGAGCGCAGGCAAATCAACCTTGTCATCACGAAAGACCTCAGCCGACTGGGGCGGAACTATCTGCAAACCGGGCATTTGATTGAGGACTTTTTCCCAAGAAACGGTGTCCGCTATATCGCCATGAATGACGGTATCGACACCCTGCGGGATAACAACGATATTGCCCCGTTCAAGAATATCCTGAACGAGATGTACAGCAAGGATATTTCCAAGAAAGTCCATTCCTCTTATCTTCTGAAAGCGCAGAAAGGACAGTTTACCGGGTGTCTTGCCCCGTTTGGGTATCGGAAAGACCCGGAGGACAAAAACCATCTGCTCATTGACGAGGAAACCGCCCCGATTGTGCGACTGATTTTCGGATATGCCCTGAACGGTCATGGTCCGAACTATATCCGCAGACGGCTGGAGGAAGAAAAAATCCCCTGCCCCACATGGTGGAACCGGGAACGGGGGCTTCGCAACACCCGAACCAAATGGGAAAAGAAAGACCCAGAAAAAGGACGGTATATGTGGGACTTCTCCGTTATCAAAGACCTTTTGATGAATCCCGTCTACACCGGGGCGATTGCTTCCCAGAAAAAGGACTACCGTTTCAAAATCGGCACGATTGGGGAAAAGAAGCCGGAGGACTGGATTGTGGTGGAGGGGCAGCATGAACCGCTGATTGACCGCATGAGCTTTGACATTGTGCAGAATAAGCTGAAATCCCGCCAGCGTCCGGGGCAGACCAATGAAATCAGCCTGTTTGCCGGACTGATAAAATGCGGCGAGTGTGGGAAGTCGCTGACGGTACGCTACACAAACGCAAAACATCCTCAGCAGATTTATTCCTGCAAGACCTACAATGCCTTTGGAAAGAACCACTGCACCCAGCATCGGATTGACTATGACACCCTTTACAGCCATGTGCTGCGGAAAATCCGGGAATGTGCCAGAGCTGCCCTGATGGACGGGGAAGCGGTTGCCGACCGCTTGACCAATACCTGTGAAGCCGAGCAGCGGGAACAGCGGGAAGCAATGGAACGCTCCCTTACAAGGGACGAGGAACGGATTGAGATTCTGGACAAAATGGTAATGCGGCTTTATGAGGATATGATTGCAGGGCGTATCAGTGAACAGAATTTCAACACCATGCTGGAAAAGACACAGACCGAGCAGACGGAGCTTAAAACAAAAGTGTCCGAGGGCAGAAAGCGGCTGTCCGATGAAGTCCAGCTTGCCAATGATGCAAAACAATGGGTGGAAGCCATTCAGGAATACGCCAACATCACAGAGCTGGACGCAGCCACCCTTAACCGCTTAATCAAAGAAATCGTCGTGCATGAGCGCATTGACGAAGATAAAACAAGACACATTTCTATCGAAATTCATTTTAATCTCAAACCCATCCCGGAGGTGGAACAGGTCACTGCCTGACCTGTCCCGCCGGGACGGTTCTCTTAAAAATACCATATAGATTTTTTGTACGCCGCCGCCCGCCATCGAGCAGAGTTTTACACCTAATTGGGGATAAAACAGCTCATGGCTGGCGGCGGTGTCGCGCTGGTCGGCATTACCCTGATTCCTCTGCTGAGCGGCCTGTTCGGTTAAGAACAGCGGGCGGATTTATTCCGCCTGTACATACGCAATCGCTTCAATCCTCGCTGTGGATAACAGCCCCTATTATAATAGGAAGTGAATTGCTGCAAGACCATCCACCCATCAACGAAAGGCGGTGCTATTATGCAGCTTCTGACCCACATTATTTTTGTTCTGAACCTTCTCAAGACCCTTATCAACCACTTCACCTAAAGGACGGTGACTGCTGAATGGAAACCGTTCTCAAAGCCATAGCCGATTGGATAAAGGGTATCCTGACGGCTGGCATCATGTCAAACCTGTCCGGGCTGTTCGATGCCGTAAATGAGCAGGTCGGTGACATTGCGCAACAGGTCGGCACACGGCCATCGGCCTTTGAACCACGCGTTTTTGCGATGATCGAATCGCTCTCCCGGAACGTGGTTCTGCCGATTGCGGGCATTATCCTCACATTTATCGCCTGTTACGAACTGATTGAAATGATAACCCAGCATAACAACATGGCGCAGTTTGAGCCAGCACTTATTATGCGCTGGATTTTCAAGACCGCTGTTTCAGTATGGTTCATCTCCAACACGTTCGATATTGTGATGGCAGTCTTTGACCTGACGCAGAAAGTCGTGTCCGATTCCAGCGGCATTATTGCGGGCAATACTCGCGTCAATGAAATCGGCCTGTCGATGCTGGAAGCCAGTCTGATGCAAATGGATGTCGGTCCACTCTTCGGGCTTTTTTTTGCAGAGCTTCTTCATCGGCATCACCATGAGAATCCTCTCAACCGTGATTTTCGTCATTGTGTACGGACGCATGATTGAGATCTACTGTATGGTGAGCCTTGCGCCGATTCCCATGGCAACATGGGGCAACCATGAACAGAGCCACATGGGACAGAACTATCTGAAATGCTTGTTTGCGCTGGGATTTCAGGGCTTTCTCATCCTCATCTGCGTGGCCATCTATGCCGTGTTGATTCAGAATGTGGCGATTTCCGGCGATGCCATCAATTCGATCTGGGGCATTGTCGGCTACACCGTCCTGCTCTGTTTCAGTCTGTTCAAAACCAGCTCCGTGACGAAATCTGTTCTCGGAGCGCATTAAAGGGGGTGCTTTATTGGCTGCGTATATTTCTGTTCCTCGCGATTTGACCAAGGTGAAGTCAAAAGTGGCTTTCAACCTGACAAAGCGGCAGCTCATCTGCTTCGGAACGGCGGCACTGATTGGAGTGCCGCTTTTCTTTTTGCTCCGGGATTCCGGCGGCAACTCTGCCGCTACCCTTGGCATGATGGCAGTTATGCTCCCGGCTTTTTTTCTCGGTATGTACGAGAAAAATGGTCAGCCGCTGGAAAAGCTGCTGTCATATTATGTCCGGGCGCGATTCCTGCGCCCGAAAATCCGGCCTTATAAGACCGAAAATTACTATGCGCTGCTCATGAAAGGAGGCATGAACCATGATTCCGTTTTGGAAAAAGACCGATAAAGGCGGCAAGAAAACGCCGCCGAAACCCGCTATTCCTCACACGGCACAGCAGTCCATCCCCATGCAGCGGATGTTTGAGGATGGCACTTGCCGGGTGAAGCCGAACTATTATACTCGGACGATTGCCTATCAGGATATCAATTATCAGTTGGCGCAGCAGGAGGATAAGACTGCGATTTTTGAGGAATGGTGTTCATTCCTCAATTTTTTCGACAGTTCCATCAAGTTTGAACTGTCCTTTGTGAACATGGCAACGGACAGCACCGAGTTTGAAAAGAGTATCCGCATTCCGTTCCAGAAGGACGGTTTCGATGATGTTCGTGCGGAGTATTCCCAGATGCTGCGCCAGCAGCTTGCCAAGGGCAATAATGGTCTGACCAAGACCAAATTTATCACCTTTGGTGTGGAGGGTGAAAGCATGGCGCAGATCAAGCCCCGGCTCGACCACATCCAAAACGATCTGCTGAACAACTTCCACCGGCTGGGTGTGCAGGCAAAGCCCCTGAATGGTGTCCAGCGACTGAAACTCATGCACGATATGTTCAACATGGACGGCGCATCCAAGTTTCACTTCGACTGGAAAGACCTCGTAAAAAGTGGGCTTTCGGTGAAGGATGCTATTGCGCCTACCGCCTTTGCCTTCAAAAACTCCCGGACATTCCAGATGGGCGGCATCTACTGCGCCGCCAGTTTTCTGAGCATCACGGCATCCGACATCAGCGACCAGCTGCTGAAGGACTTTCTGGACATGGATTCGTCCCAGATCGTCACCATGCACATCCAGTCTGTTGACCAGAACCGTGCCATTAAGACCGTGAAGCGCACCATCACCGAACTGGATCGCAGCAAGATCGAGGAACAGAAGAAGGCAATCCGTGCCGGATATGATATTGACATCATTCCGTCGGATTTGGCAACCTACGGCAGAGATGCAAAAGCCCTGCTGAAGGAATTGCAGAGCCAGAACGAGCGAATGTTTTTGGTGACATTCCTCGTGCTGAACACCGGGCGTACCGAACAGGAACTGGAAAACAATGTCTTTCAGGCAAGCTCCATCGCACAGAAGCACAACTGCAATCTGTGCCGCTTGGATTACCAGCAGGAACAGGGGCTTATGTCCTCTCTGCCGCTGGCCGATAATCAGATTGAGATTCAGCGCGGCCTTACTACCAGCAGTACGGCCATTTTCATTCCCTTTACCACGCAGGAACTGTACCAGTCCGGTAAGGAAAGCCTGTATTACGGCCTGAACGCCCTGTCCAACAACCTTATCATGGTGGACCGGAAGAAGCTGAAGAACCCCAACGGTCTGATTCTGGGCACTCCCGGTTCCGGCAAGTCCTTCAGTGCAAAGCGTGAAATCACCAACGCTTTTCTGGTGACGGACGATGATATTATCATCTGCGACCCGGAAGCAGAATACGCTCCGCTGGTGGAGCGTCTGCATGGGCAGGTTATCCACATCGGCCCTGCCAGCACTCAGTATATCAACCCCATGGACATCAACAGCAATTACAGCGAGGAGGACAATCCGCTGGCTCTGAAAGCGGACTTTATTCTTTCGCTGTGTGAACTGGTGGTAGGCGGAAAAGAGGGCTTGCAACCTGTGGAAAAGACGGTCATTGACCGCTGTGTTCATGTGGTCTACCGCAAGTATTTCGAGAATCCCACCCCGGAAAATATGCCCCTGCTGGAAGATCTGTACAACGCTCTGCTGACGCAGGACGAACCGGAAGCCCGCCATGTGGCGGCGGCATTGGAGATTTACGTCAAGGGTTCTTTGAACATCTTCAACCACCACACCAACGTGGACATCCACAACCGCATCGTCTGCTTCGACATCAAGCAGCTGGGCAAGCAGCTGAAAAAGCTGGGAATGCTCATCGTGCAGGATGCCGTGTGGGGGCGCGTTACCGCCAACCGCAGTGCCGGAAAATCCACCCGGTACTATGCAGACGAGTTCCACCTTTTGCTGAAAGAGGAACAGACTGCCGCTTATTCTGTGGAGATTTGGAAGCGTTTCCGTAAGTGGGGCGGCATCCCGACAGCCCTAACGCAGAACGTCAAAGATCTGTTGGCAAGCCCCGAAGTATCGAACATTTTCGAGAACTCGGACTTTGTGTATATGCTCAATCAGGCCAACGGAGACCGACAGATTCTCGCAAAGCAACTCAACATCTCGCCCCATCAGCTTTCCTATGTGACCCACTCCGGCGAAGGTGAAGGGCTGCTGTTCTTCGGCAACGTGATTCTGCCCTTTGTTGACCACTTCCCGAAAGACCTTGAACTCTACCGTATCCTCACGACTAAACTCAACGAGATCTCGGAGGGCACACAGAAATGAGTAATCCGAAGCTGAACATCAAAGAGGAAACGTCAACCCAAAAGACCCGCTCGCCCCCGAAGAAAACCAAGGTGGAGCAGTCGGTGCCCAGAAAGAAAAAGCTGAAAACTGATGCAGATAAAGCTGCGGAAAAGGCACAGCATCTGCGGTTTGGCAAGGCGGAACTGACCCCGGACGAACTGAGCCGGTTGAGTAAGGCGCAGAAACGGGAAATGTACGCCGCCCATGCCGCCCGGTCTGCGGTGCACCGGGAAGTTGACCAGTACGAGGATGAAAATGTCGGCGTGCAAGCGTTGAGCGAGGGCGAAAAAGCGGCGGGAAATGTCCGGGATATTTCCAAGAGCAGATATGCCCGCAAACTCAAGAAGAAAGCCAAGATGCAGGGCAAGAAAGGAACCAAAACCGCAAAATCTTCTGCACAGGAGCCGACTGCTCCACAAGATGCAGGCGCATCCGGCACTGGCGAGGGCGGCTCCAACTGGCTTTCACGCTGGAAACAGCGGCAAGAAATCCACAAAAGCTACTATGCCGCCGCCCGTTCGGGCACAGCGGCACAGACCGCAGGCGGTAAGGCGGCATCCAACGGTGTATCTGCCGCACGGTCCGGCGTGGAACAAGCGGTGGAGAAAGGCAAAACTGCCGTCAGCACCGCCGTAAAGGGGCTGATGAATGCCGCCAAAAGCAGCGCGCACGTTCTGGTGATCGTGGGCGTTTTTATTTTGCTCATCCTCATGGTCATGTCCGGCTTTTCTTCCTGCGGCATCCTCTTTTCCGGCGGCACACAGGTGTCCGGGCAGACCATGTACTCTGCCGAGGACAGAGACATCCGGGGCGCAGAACAAGACTACAAGAAGCTAGAAAAGGAACTGGACAAGAAAATCAAGCGCACCCCCACCGACCACCCCGGCTACAACGAGTACCAGTATCACCTTGACCCTATCGAGCATGACCCATGGCAGTTGACCTCTTTTCTCACGACTCTGTATGACGATTACACCCGGTCGGAGGTGCAGGGCAAGTTGAAGGAGACCTTCAAAAAACAGTACAAGTTGACCACATGGGTGGAGGTGCAGATACGGTATAAGACGGTCTGGGTCATCAGCCCGGCAGGAATCCCGGTTCCCACGCAGGTGCCCTATGAGTACCGCATCTTCCACACTAAACTGGTCAATCGTGGCTTGGAAGTGGTCATCCGGGAGGAACTGGACAACGACCAATGGAAGCGCTACGAGATCTTTCAGGATACCTTGGGTGGTCGGCCTTATCTGTTCAACGGCGGTCTGCCGCCCGGTGGTTCGGATGGCTCCGGCACACCGGGTATTGATTATCAGGTTCCGGCAGAAGCCTTAACGGATAGCGAGTTTGCCGCCATCTACAAGGAAGCCCAAAAGTATGTGGGCACGCCCTATGTCTGGGGCGGCTCTACCCCGGAAACAGGCTTTGACTGCTCCGGCTACGTCTGCTGGGTTTATAACCAGAACGGCTATGATGTGGGGTGCACCACCGCCAACGGCCTGTGGAACAAGAGCCAGCACATCAGCGAGGCAGAAGCAAAGCCCGGTGATTTGGTTTTCTTCAAAGGAACGTATGATACGCCGGGGATGAGCCACGTTGGAATATATCTCGGCAACGGAAAAATGGTCAGTGCCGGAGACCCCATAAAGTATGCTGATATTCATTCGTCCTACTGGCAACAGTATCTTGCCGGATTCGGACGGCTTTCAAAATGAAATGGAGGGTTTACTATGAGCGAAAAATCGGATAAGCTGCGGGCGATGCTGGAAAAAGAGAAAGAACGCCGCATTAAGCTGAACAATCGCATCGAGATTCTGGAACGGCGCATTCAGGAAGAGGATTCCGCCGAGGTCAACGAGATGGTGCGTACTGCAAAGGTCACGCCGGAACAGCTTGCCGCCCTGCTGCGGCAGTCTGCAACCGCCACCCCGACCCCGGCTGCGCTGTCTGCCGTAGGTGCAACTTTTGAAAAGGAGGTCGATGCAGATGAAGATTGAAAAACTGGGTGCGCTGTTGGTATCGGCGGCGCTGTGCGCTGGCATGGCGGCTCCCGCCTTTGCCTTTGAGGGCGAAGCCGCCCCGGTGGAACAGCCGGTTCTGCCGGAAGTTGTGGAGGAGGATGTTGTCACTGTCACGGACGAAACCTCTGGTGCCCTGACCCCGGAGGGCAATCTGACGCTGGTAGACGACTACCACACCAATTATTCCGATGGCAGCGGGCAGCAGTTCATTACGCTGGTGTCAAAGTCGGGAGCCACCTTCTATCTGGTCATTGATAGGAACAGCAAAGGGGCGCAGACAGTCCACTTTATGAATTTGGTGGATGAGGCGGACTTGCTTACCTTGATGGAGGAAGAAGATGCGGATGCTTATACCGCTGAAAAGGAAGCAGCGGCACAGGCGGAACAGGACAGGCTGAAAGCCGAGGAAGAAGCTAAGAAAGCCGCAGAAGAAGTGGCGGCATCCGGTTCTGAACAGACTGGCGGCAACAAAGTCACGAAGTATGCTGCCACATTCTTAGGCGTGCTGGCGCTGGTCGGTTTGGTTGCTGGCGGCGGCATTTACGCCTTTATGAAGCAGAAGCAGAAAAAGCAGGCAGAAAAAGAAGCCCTTGACCCCGATGCAAACTACACCGAGGACAAGGGCGATTTTGAGATTCCCACCGAGGACGAGCCGGAGGACACCGGCGAGGAAGATACCGAACCCATCTGATTTTAAGGCGGCGTTTGCCGCCTTACATATTGCAATCCGAAACAGATTGGAGGGATTTTTATCGCAAAATTGATCGTAGCGGAAAAGCCATCGGTTGCCATGTCCTATGCCAAAGTTCTCGGTGCCACCAACCGTCAGGATGGCTACCTTGAGGGCAACGGCTATCTCGTCAGTTGGTGTATCGGTCATCTGGTGGAACTGGCACCGCCCAATGTGTACGATGCCAAATACGTCAAATGGAGTATCGCAGATTTGCCCATTCTGCCGGAAAGGTGGAAGTATCTTGTGTCTGCGTCCACCAAAAAGCAATTCGGCATCCTGCAAAAGCTCATGCACCGCCCGGACGTGGATAGTATTGTGAACAGTTGCGATTCTGGACGGGAAGGAGAACTGATTTTCCGCTTGGTGTACCAGCAGGCTGGGTGCAAAAAGCCCTTTTCCCGTCTGTGGCTGTCCAGCATGGAAGAAAGTGCTATCCGAGAGGGCTTTGCCCATCTCAAACCGTCAACTGAATACGATGCGCTGTACAACGCAGCACTCTGCCGGGAACGTGCCGACTGGATGGTCGGCATTAACGCTTCCCGGCTTTTTTCGTGTCTGTACGGTCAACCGCTGGCAGTTGGGCGTGTTATGACCCCGGTGCTTGCCATGACGGTGGTGCGGGAAGCTGCCATTGCCGCCTTTACCCCGGAGAAATTCTACACGGTAGATCTGGAACTGACCAGCGGCTGCACGGCATCCAGCCGCCGCATTCCTGAAAAATCCGTTGCAGAGAACCTGTTGGAAGCCTGCCGAAAGGAGATGGTGGCAACGATCCAGCGCATCACCCACAAGGAAAAGTCCGAGAATCCGCCGCCGCTGTATGACCTGACCACCCTTCAGCGGGACGCTAACCGCTTGCTGGGATACAGCGCACAACAGACGCTGGACTATGTGCAGAGTCTTTATGAGAAGAAACTTACCACTTATCCCAGAACTGATAGCTGCTATATCACCGACGATGACGAGGAAATGCTGGAGGAACTGACCGAGGAACTGGAAAGGTTTCTCGACATTACCCCGGCAGATGTGGACGAGCCTGCGCCCCGGACACGGCGTACTGTCAACCGGGAAAAAGTCACTGACCACCACGCTATCCTGCCTACCCGCAGTATGCTGCAAGCCGATCTGGAGGCACTGCCCAAGGGTGAACAGAATGTCCTGAAGCTCATCATCGCCCGGACGCTGATGGCGGTCAGCAAGCCCTTCCGGTATCTGGAAACCCTGCTGACCACCGAATGTGCCGGGGAGGAATTTACCGCCAAGGGCAAAGAGGTTCTGGAAGAAGGTTGGAAAGCGGTGGAGCGCAAGGTGCTGGCAGATATCCTGAACCGGAAACAGGAACTCGCCGCTCTGCCTAATGCAACGGAAATCGAGTGCGGCATCCTCAATGCAGAGCTGAAAGAGGGGCAGACCTCGCCGCCGAAGCACTTTACCGATGTGATATTTTGTGAGCGTAAGGAGTGGATAGGAATTGAAGAAAGGAGTTCAGCATGAGAAGAAAAAAAGATAAAAGCAATGGCATTACTGCTTTGTATGAAAGACTGTCTCGTGATGATGATAATGCTGGAGAGAGTAACAGTATAGTTCATCAAAAGCAAATGCTTGAAGATTATGCTATGAAACATGGTTTTACGAATCTTGTTCATTTTACCGATGATGGTTGGAGTGGAGCGACCTTTGACAGACCTTCATGGAACAGACTTGTTGAAGGTGTTAAAAACGGAGAAATCACTGCCTGTATCTGCAAAGATATGTCCAGAATCGGCAGAGACCATTTGCAAGTAGGTTTTTTCACTGACATTCTGTTTAGAGAAAAGGAAGTTCGATTTATAGCAATCAATAATGGTATTGACAGTGACCGTCAAGAAACCAGTGAGTTTGCCCCTTTTCTGAATATCATGAATGAGTGGTTTGTCAGGGACACAAGTAAGAAAATTAAAGCTGTACTGAAATCCAGAGGTTCTTCCGGCAACGCTCATACAAGTAATATCCCACCATACGGCTATTTGAAAGACCCCGAAAACCCCGACCATTGGATTATTGATGAAGAAGCTGCTGAAGTAGTCCGCAGAATTTATCGCATGACTATTGAGGGAAAAGGACCTTATCAGATAGCAAGAGAACTTTCAGAAGAAAAAATTGAAAGACCATCTTATTATCTTGGCAAAAAGGGACTTGGAAATCATGCAAGCAACTATGACAAAGAAAATCCGTATATGTGGCGAGGAAATCAGGTTACTACTCTGATTGCCCGACCAGAGTATATCGGAAAGACTGTCAACTTCAGGACATTCAAAAATTCCTATAAGGACAAAAAGACGAAAAGGGCAGATAAGGAAGATTGGGTGGTTTTTGATGATACACAAGAGCCTATTGTCGATGAAGAAACATGGCTGCTTGCTCAAAAGTTAAGACAGAATGTAAGAAAAGCAGATCCTATGGGCGAGCCTAATGTTCTGACCGGAAAGATTTACTGTGCTGATTGTGGTGCGCCGATGTATAATCACAGGCAGCGGAAAGGGCGAGAAAGAATATACTATACTGCCAAAGGCGAAAAAAGGACAAGTTATTCCAATCCGGCAGATTGTTATGAATGTTCCACATATAATCTTGCTTATCAGAAGTATGACCGACATTGTACTTGCCACCATATTTCAACAAAAGCACTTAAAAGCATCATTCTGAAAACCATACAGGAGACTTGCCATTATGTTTCTTTGAATGAGCGGGAGTTTGTTTATTCTCTGCAAGAAGAATCGGCGATGAAAGATATTGCTGTTTCTGAAACTGTAAAAAACCGCATTGAAAGAAATCAGAAGCGAGTTCACGAACTGGATATGCTTATCAGGAAAATCTATGAAGATAATGTGATTGGAAGATTGCCGGACAGACTTTTTCAGAGTATGCTTACTGATTATGAAAATGAGCAGAACGAGCTGAACAAGATTATTGAGACTGACACCGCTGATATGCAACGGATTATAGGCGGTCAAAATAATGTGGAGCGTTTTCTAAAGCTGGTTAAAAAGTATGAGAATATTACAGAACTTACTCCTGCCATGATAAATGAATTTATCGACAAAATTCTGGTTCACGAGCCACAAGGAAAAGGTGCAGACCGCACCACAGAGGTGGAGATATATCTTAACTATGTCGGGCAATTTCAAGTACCTGTGGAGCAGCATGAACCAACAGAGGAAGAAAGGATTGCTGCTGAAAAAGAGGCGGAACGACTTCGCAGAAAACGAGAATCCAATCGTAAGTATATGAAAAAGATTCGTGAGAAATCAAAAGAATTTGCGGAGCATGAGCGTATAGCAGAAGAAAAAAGTTCTGATAGCAATGTGTGTGTTGAACAGAACGTCACAAGCAAATCAAATCGGCAAAAAGTGAAAGGAGAAAAAATAGCATGACAGAATTGAAATCACGAATCCATGACAAAAGCAACGGTCTGGACTATGTTCTTGTGGGCGATTACTATGTGCCGGACTTGAAGCTACCGGAGGAACACCGCCCTATCGGTATGTGGGGCAGACTGCACAGGACATATTTGGAGCAGTACCGCCCTACAAGGTTCTCTGCCCTCTGTTTATCCGGCGAACTGCATACTTACCTTGCTGACCTGGACGAACAGGCAACGGAAAGGTGCAGCCTTATCATTGAGCAGATGAAACAAGCCGAGGGCGTGACCGAAACCATGAAAGCAGACAATCAGATGTTGTGGGTACAGTCCATGAACTCTATCCGTAACCGAGCCGAAGAAATCATCAGACAGGAAATGATTTACTGCTGATTTTATCAAGTCCAAAACCAACAAATTTGTATCGTAAACGAAGCGACAGGTATTTCCTTATGAAGTGTCTGTCGCTTTTCATTTATCAAACTTTAAGGAGGAAAACACAATGAAGATGAACCGGAATGAAATGGAAGCCCTTTATGCCTTTGGCTGTCCGAACCTGAAAGCAACTGTCGAGCGTTTGCGTATGGTAGCTGCCCTTGCACCCGATCCAGTGGCGAAGAAGCTGTTTTATATGCTTTCCGTCAAGCTGAGTGCTGAGGGTGTTGAAAGGTGGTATCGCTGCTTTTACTGCAAGCTGCGTGTGTTGAAAAACCATAGGGAGGGCTGCTATGACGAGACTGACGAAGATTGAGAAAGAAACAATCGTTCTCTTTAATGAGGGCGAGGACAAGGCAAATATCTACACCCACAACGCCGGATTGAAAAAGAGGTTGGCTGCTTTTGCTAAGAAGTACCCTGACCTTTGCCGACTGGAAAAATCCAATGTTCAAGGCGGTGTTTCTTATGAGCTGGCAAAGTCCCGTCTGTCTATCCGTTTCCTGCCGCCTTACAGTGAGGAACGCAGACAGAAAGCCAGCGAATATGCGAAAAAGCATGGGCTGAACAGCCAGCAGGGATAATGTGATAATCAGGGCTGATATGCGGTTAAAATGTCAGGTGCAGACCTGATGTTTTGACCGTTGCCTATCGCCTGTGAGGAAAGTATCGGGGACTATGGATTTTGCGGAAATGTGCGTTACAAGGCTTGAACAGGAACTCTGTACACAAAATTTTTTCTTCCATTCTTTAAGTTGATGAAGTATAATGAGATATGAAAAATTGAGGTTTTTAATACTCGATTTCAAACAATCATTTTTATATAGCTGGAACTATGGAGGGCAAAAATGAATAATTTTTTACGAATGTGTTTGAATATAATTACACAAATAGGTCCCTATTTAGTTGTACTTCTTCTTTTGAAATATCTTGTAAATCTTCAACAAAAGAGAGCTAAAGAACGAGAGGAAGAACAGAAAAAGGGAATAATTAGGACGCATTATATAATAAAAACCGAAAAAGTACTTACTATGTTTTTTGTATTGGCGGTGTTTCTTTTTGGGGGAGCTACGGTAGCCAGTGCTATTCAACAAGATGATTTATTGCCACCAATTGGTTTTAGTATTTTCTTTATTGTTTCTTTAATCGGCTCATTGAACATGATTATGTGGAAACTGGAAGTGAACGGAGATGAAATCACATGGCGTTCAACTTTTGGAAGAAAGAGAACTTTTCACTTTGAAGATATTACCTATTGCGAGAGAAAGAAAGGTTCTATGCGTGTATATGTAAATGGAGAAAAATTATTTACCATTGATAGTAATATTGACAAAGAAGAATTTATGGAGGACATAAAAAGAAGAAGAATCCCTGTAAAATCTTACTGGGCAAATCAGCATAAGAAAAATCGTAAATGACATAGATTTTATAACAGTACGATGTTAGACAACTGAATATGACCGTCAAGGTCAGATGAAGAAACCGATGTATTGAGCGTAAAGCGATCATGCGTCGGTTTTTCTTATTTCATGAGCTGACAGAATTCCGACTGTATATCACCCGTGAGGAAAGTATCGGGGACTATGGATTTTGCAGAAATGTGCGTTACAGGTAAGTAAAAAAACTACTTGATAGAGTGTAAATTGAATTGTTCATATCGGTATGATATAATTTACTGAAATGAAGCAAGAAGGTGGACTTTTGTATGAAAAAATTTTTGAAAATATTGCTAATCGTTATAGGAATAGTTTTTTTGATTTTTGCAGCGCTGATATGTATTGGACTGTTTGTTGATTATGATGACCATATTGAAAATGGTCGTTATACTTATGTTCCGGAAGAAGAAAACAAAGGAAATGAGTATATCGAGTTTAAGTTGACAGATAATGGAAAAGACGATTCTAAACTTACATATTATAATTCTATCGAAGAAGCTATTTTGAATTCCCCCTTAAAAGCAGAACATGAAGATTTATCAGCTCCAGAAGATTTTCTTAATCATGTTGATGAAATATTGCATATATGGAATGGCAAACAGTATGATACGATTTTCTATCGAGCAGGAAGTGATAACGATCCCGTTCAAGGTTTTGTGATTGCACGCTGCAAAAAACAGATAGAAAATGAAAGTACACAATATGCGTTTGTAAATGCCACACCATCTGCCACTACACCAGATACCACTTATGGGGGAGACTTCAAAAAATTTATCCATTTATCTTTAACAATAAGTGATATTCAACAAGACTTAAATCCAAATTATCCAGATACCAGATTCGTTTTTGGCTATGCACATGATAAAGAAATTTACTCATTAGAAGTAGAGGGTCAAAAGCCAGATGGAATTATAGAATATGAAGAATATGGTAGAACGATGTATATGTGGTATTATAACGATTTGGAAAGCAATAAAAGAGGCGATTGTCTGAGCTACTCAGTAGATGTGCCAGAATAATTTTTCAAATTGGCTAATCTGCCACAACTGAATATGACCGTTAAGGTCAGATGAAGAAACCGATGTATTGAGCGTAAAGCGATCATGCGTCGGTTTTTCTTTTTGCAAAATAGTCCGGTGGACTGTTTTGCAAAACCGAAGGAACTGACAGAGCTTGAGACGGGGCGAAGTCAGTTTGTTCGGGCGGGAGTACAGAGGGTGCAACCCTTTGTGCATGGGTACAGGGAATGCAATACCCCTGTGCAGGTCAAGGGCGGCAGCCTTGCCCAGTTAAGTGGCGTTTCGCCACTTAGTACTGGGTATTACTTGACGCAGAAAGCCGCAAGGAATCAGCTTCGCTGCCCTTCTCCCCTGTCGGGGAAATCAAAAAGAAAAGGAGGAACTCATGTGAAATTAACAAGACACAATGGACGAGCCGGAAAGAATGGCGTTTATAATCCGAAGCACAATGACCGCAGTTTTGACATTGCCAACAGCGAACACATTGACGAAGAACGAGCCAAACAAAATCTCTATTGGGACTGTTACAATGGCTTCCGCAATTTCAAAAATCCCGAAAAGGAAAATGAGCTGTCTGCCACTTTTGAAGATGTGGAACAGCTTTTTTATCGTCAGCGGTATCGTGATTTTGTGACCGGACAGAATGAAAGAAATGTGAAGAACCGACACCCTGAAAGAAATAAGGAAACCGGAGATTTACTCAAAAGCAAAAAGACCTGTCCAGAGGAAACGGTCTATCAGATTGGAACACTTGATAATCATGTTCCGCCGGAACTGCTCATTGAGATCGTCACAGAATTTATGGAAATCGTAAATGAGCGTTTCGGCTCTCATGTCCATATCCTGAATTGGGCGCTGCACTTGGATGAAAGCACCCCTCATATTCACGAGCGTCATGTGTTCGACTGTGAAAATCAATATGGGGAGATTGCCCCACAACAGGAAAAGGCTTTGGAAGCACTGGGGTTTGAACTGCCGGCACCAGCGAAGCCGGTCGGAAGAAAAAACAATCGCAAGATGACTTTTGATTCAGCCTGCCGAGTGCTGCTGTTTGATGTGGCGAAAAAGCATGGCTTACAACTGGAAGAAGAACCGGAATATGGTGGTCGTGCTTATCTGGAAAAACAGGACTATGTTCTTTTCAAGCAAAAGGAGCAACTGGCAGCACAGGAGCAAAAGTTAGAAGAACTCACGATGAAGATTGAGGATGTGGAAGCTCTGGTGGACGAGGTTGCCGATATTGCCTATGACAAGGCGGTTGAGGTCGTTGCTGATACTGTAAAACTGGAAACGCACAAGGAGGATATTAAGCTGGTGGAGCAGTCTAAGGCATGGGTTCTCTCCCCTGAGCGTAAGGCTTCAAAGAAAGAAATCGAGTATGCAACGAAACGATTGGATGGCGTGATTGCAAGAATCACAAACGCTATGAAATCAACCATTCAGAAAATTCAAACCACGCTGATGAAACCGGAGGTCAAAAAAGCCGGAACGGAGCAAATCAAGAAGAAAGCTAAAAGTTCCATTATAGAGCAGTTGAGCCGCAAAAAGAAAGAAATGGCAGAGCGTGAAGTCAACCGGACACTTCCGGCGAAAAGCAAAAAACAGGATATGGAACTTTAAGGCACTTGCTGTTTTTATTTTGAAAATGACAGGTGCTTTTGCTTTGGGAGCAAGAAAATATCTTCCATTCTTTAGGTTGATGAAGTATAATGATAGTAAGAAATTTTTTGTAATGACCTTAATCCAATAAGTGATTTTGCAATTATTCAGTAAAGGATGTAATTATATGAAAAAAGTATTGTTGCTTTCCGGTGTGATTATTATACTCGGTTTAACAGGCTGCTCTAACAAATATTTCAATGACTGGTTTAGCTCTGAACAAAATGAAACGGATAAGATGTGTCAACAAATTATCGAGGCATGTAAGCAACAGGATTCAGAGAAACTCAAATCTCTATTTTCCGAAGAAAGCAAAAAGAACATTGAGAATTTAGACACTGAAATCTCTACTTTTTTCGATTATATTGAGGGCAGTATCCAAAGTTTTGAGGGCGATTGTGCATCATCAAGTGAAAGCAACTATGGTAAAAGGAAAACGGAATTGGATGGTATGTATCTCATATTGACAGAGAAGGAAAGGTATTGTATGAATTTTTATATGTATAGTGAGGATGATGAAAATGCCAAAAATGTGGGGATATATAAAATTGAAATTGCATTGGAGAGCGAAGTGGCTGAGGATAATTTTATATGGGATAATCCCCCAAACGGTATTTTTGTTGGAGGACAAAATTGATTTTTGTTATGAGAGAACATTAAAGTACAAATTTCGGATGGTATAAGAAAAACTGACTACAATTAAATCTTCACAGCTTTGCTAAGCAGGAAATCTGAAAAGGTCTCCTGCTTTTTTGCACCTAAAATTAAATATGGAACTTTAAGGCACTTGCTATTTTCGTTTTGAAAATGACAGGTGCTTTTTTCGTTTCAGGAAAGGAGTCACATGAATGTATTTGAAGTTGTAAAAGAAAATGTTACAGCCCGACAAGCCGCAGAAGCCTATGGTTTGAAAGTGGGTCGCACAGGTATGGCGTGCTGTCCGTTTCACTCGGATAAGTCCCCCAGTATGAAGCTGGATGAACGCTATTACTGTTTTGGCTGCGGAGCAACCGGAGACGCTGTTGATCTGACAGCGAAGCTATTCGGTATCGGGCTGAGGGAAGCTGCTGTCAAACTTGCAAAAGATTTTGGTCTTAACTATGACAGCCGACAAAAGCCCAGTGTCCGCCCTCGTATTCGTGAGCCGACACCGGAGCAGAAATATCAAAAAGAAGAAAATCATTGCTACAAGGTGCTGACAGATTATTTTCATCTTCTTAGAGAATGGGAAAAGAAATACGCTCCCAAACAGCCGGATGAGGAATGGAATCCCCTGTTTGCAGAAGCACTGCATAAGAAGAACTATATCGAATATCTGCTTGATATTCTTCTGTATGGTTCATTGGAGGAACGAAAAGCACTTGTGGCAGAACAGAGAAAGGAGGTGTTAAAACTTGAACAGCGAATTGCAGAACTGTCAGCAGACAGAACCATGCACAGTAGAAGAAATCCGAAACAGCTTAGAGCAGAGCGAGAAAGGTAAGGTTTATAATACTGCCGCAAATTATAAGCGTGTTCTGCAATATGATCCACTTTTGAAAGGGGCTATCCGAAAAAATCTTCTGACCGAAAGAATCGACATTGTGAAGCCCCTCGGCTGGTATCGTGATAGCCCGACATTGACAGATGTGGATGTGAAATATCTGCTCCTATATTTTGAAGAAAACTATGGATTGACCGTAGAGAAGAAAATCATAGACGCAGTTGCGGTTATTGCCAATGAAAACCGTTACCACCCTGTCTGTGATTTTCTCAATGCCCTGCAATGGGACGGAACAGAACGCATACGCTTCTGTCTGCACCGCTTTCTCGGTTCTGATACAGATGATTACACCTATGAAGCATTGAAGTTGTTTCTGCTGGGTGCTATCTCACGAGCCTTTAAGCCGGGGTGTAAATTTGAGGTAATGCTCTGTCTTGTAGGCGGTCAGGGAGCCGGAAAGTCCTCTTTCTTCCGTTTGCTTGCGATCAATGATGACTGGTTCTCTGATGACTTGAAAAAGCTGGATGATGAAAATGTGTACCGCAAAATGCAGGGGCATTGGATTATTGAAATGTCGGAAATGATTGCAACCGCTAACGCTAAGAGCATTGAAGAAATCAAGTCCTTTCTGAGCCGCCAAAAGGAAACCTATAAGATACCCTATGAAACACATCCGGCAGACAGAAAACGACAATGTGTGTTTGGAGGTTCTTCTAATACCCTTGACTTTCTTCCCCTTGACCGAACAGGCAACCGCCGCTTCGTTCCGGTTATGGTCTATCCTGAAAGGGCTGAGGTTCATATTTTGGCGGATGAACAGGCTTCCAGAGAGTATATCAATCAGATGTGGGCAGAAGCTATGGAGATTTACAGAAGCGGCAATTTCCGTCTGAGATTCAGTCCGGCTATGAACGATTATCTGAAAGCCCACCAAAAGGACTTTATGCCGGAGGACACAAAGGCAGGACAGATTTTAGATTATCTGGAACGCTACTCCGGCAGCATAGTCTGCTCCAAACAGCTTTACAAAGAAGCACTGGGGCATGATTATGACGAACCGAAACAATGGGAACTGCGAGAGATCAATGACATTATGAATAACGCTGTCACAGGCTGGAGGGCGTTCAGCAATCCGAGGTATTTTCCAGAGCCTTACCGCCGACAAAAGGGCTGGGAGCGTATCAGGAACGACAACGAGCCTGACAACAGCATGGATGGTTTTCAAGAAATCCCGACAGAGGAAATGGAACAGTTAGGACTTCCGGAAGAATGGTTGAAGCAAAAATAAAAGCCCGTTGTCGCTTCGGTTGTCGAGCCGGTTGTCGGTCTGGTTGTCGGGCAAAAATCCCGAAAGCCTTGATATTGCGGCACTTTTCCCTCTCTGACAACCATGACAACCAATATTATAAAGAAAAAGAAAATAGTAAAAAGATAGTATTGCCCGATAAAGAAAAAAGGTTTTCTGATGTCCGTTGTCGGAACTTCGTTGTCAGACCTTTCCTTGTCGGGCTTTTTTCATTTAAGGAGGAATATCGTATGACAAATATTGTGAACAGTACACTACCCACCCCAAATAACCATTCGGAGAAAAATAAACCGGATGGAGTTTTTGTGATTAAGCAAGGCAAAACAAATTATAAAGTCAAAGTGTTTTTTGACCATAGTAGCGGTTTGACTGCTGAGGACAGATTGAAACGCATTATTCAGGCAGAAGCAGAGAGAGAATCTGCGTAAATAATATGAAAAATATCCACGCACCCCCTTGACAAAAGCTTTCAGAGGACACCCTGCTGCACGCTATGGAAACCGCCAGTGCCGACAGTATACCGGAGGGCGTGGAACGTCAGGGCATCGGCACCCCGGCAACCAGAGCGGCTACTATCGAAAAACTGGTGCAGAAGGGTTTTCTGGAGCGCAAGGGCACCAAGAAAACCAAGGTGCTGCTGCCCACCGACAAGGGAAAGGACCTCATCACCGTGATGCCCGAAGCAATCCAATCCCCGGAAATGACCGCCGATTGGGAAACAAAACTGCTGCAAATCGAACATGGCGAAATGGAGCCGGGTGAATTTATGACTGAAATCAAAGAGATGATTTCCTCGCTGGTAACGACCACCGAGGCTGCGAAAGGAGCGAATGCGCTTATGAAAAACAAAATTATTGGTGTCTGCCCGAACTGCGGGAAGCCTGTCGTGGAGCGTGAAAAGGGCTGGTTCTGCGAGAACCGGGAGTGCCGTTTCGTGCTGTGGAAGGACAATGCGTTCTTCAAGCGTCTGGGCAAGCGGCTGGACGCTCATGTGGCAGACAAGCTGCTGCGGGACGGCAGGGTCCGGCTGAAGGACTGCAAGAGTGTTAAGGGCAAAACCTACAATGCCACCGTGCTGCTGGGCACCGAGACCGATGGCCGTAGCAAGTTTTCTCTGGAATTTGAAGGTGGGTGCTGATGGAACAAACCAAAGAAGCTGTTTATCTCATCAATGACGACAAATACTTGCATCTGCGAGAGAATGGCGCAGGCGTTGGCTTTGCCACCTACAACAAGGTAACTGGTGAGCCGCTGGAAAGCGGGCAGATCTCGGAAAAGAACCTGCCGCCCGATGGACGGAACGCCATTCCTGCTGCCCGGAACTGGTATCTGTTTGAATTTTCGGACGATGACCGCAAGGTCATCCAACAGGAAAGCGTAAAGATCCTCGAAAATATCCCACAGGCGGGCATCGGCAGACGGCGCATCTGGGAGCCGGAAACGCTGCCGAAGGATATTCGTCTCATCAACAGCCACTATGATGACCTCTATCGCATTCCAGATGGCGGCGTGATTCAGGTGGATTACCCGGATGGGCACAGTTTTACGGCACGGGTGGAACATCTGGATGATTATCACTTTGACATGGGCGGTTTGGGCAATGTGTTCCACATCTGCCAGTTTGCCGAAGTCATGGAACGGAACCATGCCGACTTCTACCCGGAAATTCAGACACAGGACGAGCAGGCTGCATGGGAACTGGGCGGCAAAGGCTATCTTGCCATCCAGTCCTGTGAGGATGGATGGGACTACACCCTCTACCACAGCGATTATTCTGTGATGGACGGTGGGCAGTTGGATGCCCCGGAACTGACCATTCAGGAAGCCCGTGAGCAGATTCTGGAAGCACACCACATGGAAAAGGGCCGGCGGCTACTGCAGGACTACGATGCCGTTATGGACAAAGTTGCGGAAGCCGAGGAACTGAGTGCAGACCATCGCCCTTCCACACTGGAAAAGCTGGCAGAACTGGCAAGTGATACGTCTGCGCCAAAATCGTCTGCACGTTCTGCGCCGGAACTGTGAGGTGGACGATGCAGCAAAAATGGAACCAGAATTTTGACGGTGAACCCATGACGGACATCCCGCAGAAGTTTCTGAACGCGGGGTGCGATGTTTATATGGTGATGCAGCTGCGGCATGACGAAAAAATCCTTGATGAAAGATTTGCTTCTATGCGGGAGTTGAATCGTCGAGGCAAAACGCCCGACCCGGAGCATTACGAGGTCACCTACTATGCTGATCTGCCCGCCATGTGGCAGGATGTGCCGAACAACGAGATTTTGGAAGAACTATTTCAGATGTTCAACCTCTCCCGTCCGCAGGATTTTGAGGGACACAGCCTGTCGGTCAGCGATGTGATCGCGCTTAAACGCAATGGCGAGGTGTCTGTGCATTATGTGGACAGCATCGGCTTCAAAGATTTACAGGGGTTTCTGGATAAAAAGCTGGAACGTGCTTCGGTTCTGATGAATCTCAGGGAAAAGTGCGATGCCCCGGAGTGCAATCCAACTGGATGCCGGAAAGCGAGGGATGGCCATGAACTTTGACCATGAAGAACTGATGCTGATGATGCTCTACAACACCGGCACCCGGCTGGGGCTTATCCACGAACTGCGGCTCATGCAGTGCTACCCGATGCCCGATGAAACCGCCCTGCGGGAACTGTCGGAGGGTGTTATCGAAAAGTTGAAACTGCTGACCGATGCAGAGTTTGCCGAATTGGAATTTCCCCCGGACTGACTTTTGCCGCCCGCGGGCGGCGTACATAGGCTCTTTTACAATGGGATTCGGTGTGGTATACTGAACTCGACAAATCGGAGTTTGACGAGGTAAAAGAATATGAATGGAAAACATCTATTTCTTACATCTGCAGGGTTGACCGATAAGATGAAAGAGAAATTCTTTGATATTATTGGAAAGTGTCCGAAGGATGTGAAAGTGCTTTATATTCCAACAGCTGGCATTGAAACAGATGGTGCAAGAGAGTCGCTTGCAATATGTTTTCATGAACTCTTTCTAATGGGAATTCAGTACGAAAATATATTAGTGTACAATCTGGAATTAATTCTTTCAAAAGACTATCAAAGAACCTATTCTTCGTATGTTACAACCCCGTTTATGCTTACAAGGCTATTAACTTTTGAAGAATTAAACCAATTTGATGCTGTTTTTGTCAGTGGTGGTGATGTATCTGTGCTTTGTCGTGAAATGTCTAGAACTGGTTTTGATAGAATACTTAATAATGCAATTAAAAACGGACTTATATATGTCGGAATCAGTGCAGGAAGTATGTATGCGGCGGGAAATTTAACAGATGGATTACATATTATTGACAATCCTATTATCCCCCATTGGAATGGTTCTGAAACAACAGTATTACCGAACGGCAAAGATGAGATTAAGCTTGCTGATGGAAAAGCTGTTTATGTAGAGGATAATTACATGAGTGTAATATGATGCACATGTAGGATTAGTCAAATTCCAGTTTGTCGATGGTTGTCAACTAGGATAGTGTCATAAGCTATTGCTCCGAAAATTTTTCATAACCCGCAAGAAAGTGGTCTTGATAGAATACTTTCATAAAATACCTTAGATTCCATAAGCGAGTGACCTGAAAAGGCCGCTCGCTTTTTTGTTTACAACGAGATTGAAGGGAGGAACGCTATGCCAAGCAAAACCGAAGAATACCTCGCCCTTGCCCAGCGCACAGCCAACGGCTTGACCCGGTATTGGGAAAACTGGACGGACTACCTGACCACTGCATCCCGGCTGTACAAGTACAGCTTTGCAGACCAGCTCATGATCTACGCCCAGCGGCCTGATGCCACTGCCTGCGCCAGCTTCGACATCTGGAACAATCGCATGAACCGCTATGTCCGGCGCGGCTCCAAGGGCATCGCACTGTTAGACCAGTCCAGCAGTGTGCCGCGTCTGCACTATGTCTTTGATGTGAGCGACACCGGGGTGCGCCGCAATTCCCGTGACCCGGAGATGTGGCAGTACAATGACGACCTGAAACAGCCGGTTTCGGAAATGTTGAGCAAGACCTACGGCATCAGCGGGGAGCGTGTCAGCCAGCAGCTTGCCGATGTTGCCGGGAAACTGGTGGTGGATTACTGGGACAACAACGGCGGCGACATTCGTGCCATCGTTGACGGTTCGCTGCTGATGGATTATGATGATGCCGGGGTGGAGATGCAGTTCAAAAGCGCAGCAGCAATCAGCGTCACCTACACGCTGCTGGAACGCTGCGGGTTTGAGCCTGCCGGGTGGTTCGACAAGGACGATTTTCAGGCAATCTACAATTTTTCCACCCCGGACAGTGTCTACGCCCTCGGCGCAGCCGTCAGCGACATGAGCCGGGAGGTGCTGCGGAACATTGAGCGCACCGTAAAAACCACCATTCGCCGCCGCAATATAGAAAGGAGCCAATATGAATACGAACAGCAGGAACGTGACCTACTCGACCGTCGGGGACTACCAACTCCCGAACCTGACCCTGAACCAGCCCCGGAAGCCGCTGGGCAAGTACGGCAGGCTGCGCCGGACGTACCTGATGAACCATCGCCCGGTGCTGTACCACACGATGCTCCTGAACGGGAGCCTGTACCCGCACCTGATGGAGGTGGAGCAGACGGCAGAGAGCCAGATGCAGCAGACCATGGAGCAGCTTCTGAAACAGAACCCGGCCCCGGACAAGGAGAGCCGGCAGATGGCGTGGGTGCAGCACATGAACAGCCTGAAAGCGCAAGCCGAGGAACTGGTGCTGACGGAACTGATCTACAGCTAAGTTTCTTCGATGCCCACATCCCTACCGAAGCTGAACAAATTGGAAAAATCGACCAAGCGGAGAGCGAAAAATTGCCCTCCGCTTTTGTTTTGTCGCAGGCTGAAATCGAAAACGAATTGCGTAAGCACGGTTCAGGGTTTGCAGGCGGTAAGCAGCGGATCATCGAACTGTACCAGACACAGCCCGACCGCAAACTCCGCGCTAAAGCATTGGCGAAAGAGTACGGCATCGGCGGACATTCGCAGGATTTTCTGGATGGCAGCAGCGGTTTTGTAAATCATGATGGAAAAGGACTTGAATTTGACCACTACCCGGATCATCAAAAGGTTACGTTAAGCTGGACACAGGTCGAGAAATACATCGACCTGATGATTCAGTCTGACCGCTACCTGACCGATAAGGAAAAAGAGCATCGTGCCGCCGTGCAGGAAGCGGAACGACAGCTCCCAATGCTGGATGGTGATGCCGCTGCCGAATACAATGCTCTGAAAGAGCAGTACCCCAATACCCTGATTGGCTTTGAACTGGGCGGATATTTTCTGTTCTATGACAAAGATGCAATCACTGTAAAGGAAGTTTTTCGTTCTAATTTGCTGTCACAGGAAAATGCGCTGGGAAAAGTCAAAGTGACCGGCTTTTTGCGCAGAGAGTGGGTAGCAAAATCGCAGAAGCTGTGGGCCGAGGGCAACAGCATCTATCTGGCTGGACAAGGCGAAGATGGCACCCACCACCAGACAAAATATCTGCGAGAGGAAGATTATCTGCCGATCGGCATCATCATCAAGCTAGATGGCCGGGATTTCCGTGTGGATCACGTCAACTTCATGTTCAAATCCGTCAGCTTGCAGGACATGGACTTGACCAACAGCGGACAGCCCATCTTCCGGGTTGAACGGTTGCCCAATATCCGGGAACTGTATGAGCAGCAGCAGGATGAAATTATTGACGTTTCTCCTGAAAAGGCTGTTGATTACAAGGTCGGTGACGAAGTTGTTGTTGACCTTCCCACCCGAACCATCGAAGGCAAAATCGGCTATGTAGGCGAAATGGATGTTCGCATCGACACCAGCGCGCATGGGCAGTCGTGGGATAACGAGGTACTCAACAAGCAGCAATTCGAGGACGGTCTGCGGCGGGATGAACCTACACCTGATGAGGAACTGGACAAGTTGCCTATCTCTGTGGAGGTCAATGGCGAGTGGCAGACCTTTCCGGATGCTGCTGCCGCAGACGAAGCCCTGAACTCTGAACCGATGCCGGAAGCCGCAGGAAATTTTCACATCACGGATGATGATTTGGGTGTCGGAGGTCCTAAGCAGAAGTACGCCCGGAACATCGAAGCCATCCGTACCCTGTTCCGGTTGGAGCAGGAGCACCGGGGTGCCACCGCCGAGGAGCAGCAGGTGCTTTCCCAGTATGTGGGCTGGGGCGGTTTGGCAGATGCCTTTGACCCGGATAAGGATAACTGGGCAAAAGAGTATATGGAACTGAAAGGGCTGCTCTCCGAGGATGAATACGCCGCCGCCCGTTCCAGCACCCTGAACGCCCACTACACCTCCCCGGTAGTGATTCGTTCTATTTATGATGCGGTCGAGAAGATGGGCTTCCAGTCTGGCAACATCTTGGAACCGTCCATGGGTGTGGGCAACTTCTTCGGAATGTTGCCCACCAGCATGGCAGACAGCCGCTTGTACGGCGTGGAGTTGGACAGCATCACCGGGCGCATTGCGAAAAAACTGTACCCGCAGGCTGATATTACCGTGGCTGGCTTTGAGACTACCGACCGCCGCGATTTTTATGATCTTGCGGTGGGCAACGTGCCTTTCGGTCAGTACAAGGTCAACGATAAGGCGTACAACAAGCTGGGATTTTCTATCCACAATTATTTCTTTGCGAAAGCCATCGACCAAGTGCGTCCGGGCGGCGTGGTGGCATTCGTCACCAGCCGTTACACCATGGACAGCAAGGACAGCACCGCCCGCAAGCACATGGCAGAGCGTGCTGATTTGTTGGGTGCAATTCGTCTGCCGAATAATGCGTTTAAGGCTAATGCAGGCACCGAGGTCGTTTCGGACATCATCTTCCTGCAAAAGCGTGACCGCCCTGCGGACATCGAACCCACATGGGTGCAGTTGGGGCAGACCGAAAATGGCTTCAATGTCAACCAGTACTTTGTAGATCATCCAGAAATGATTCTGGGACAGCTTACTCTGGAAAGCACCCAGTACGGTCATGATCTGACCGTTGCGCCCCTTGAGGGCACCAGCCTTGCCGATCAGCTTGCCGAGGCGGTGCAGCACATCGAGGGTCAGTACACCGCAGCAGAGATTGCCGCCCCAGATGTTGCCGATGTGGAAGCGCAGCGCAAAACGCTGCCCGCAGACCCCGCTGTGAAGAATTTCTCGTATGCTGTGGTGGATGGTGAGATTTACTACCGCGAGAACTCCATCATGACGCAGATCGAACTGTCCGATAATGCCAAAGGCCGTGTAGCTGGTATGGTGGAGTTGCGGCAGATCGTCAACGAACTGATTCAGCAGCAGTTGAATGACTACCCGGACGAGGATATCAAGGCAACACAGGAGCGTTTGAACGCCGCCTATGATGCCTTTACCGCAAAATACGGTCTGATCAACGATAAGAAAAATGCCCGCCTGTTCGATGATGACAGCTCCTACTATCTGCTCTGTTCATTGGAAAATCTGGATGAGAATAAAAATCTCAAATCTAAAGCGGATATGTTCACCAAGCGGACGATTCGCCCGGAACGTGTTGTCACCAGTGTGGATACCCCCAGCGAAGCACTGGCGATATCCATCGGGGAACACGGCAAGGTCGATTTGCCTTATATGGCTGACCTGTTGGGTACACCCGGTGATTATGGGCGTATCACCACCGAGCTGTCTGGTGTGATCTTCAAAGATCCCGCCGCCGATGCAGACGACCCTGAAGCCGGCTGGCAGACGGCGGACGAATATCTTTCCGGTAATGTGCGCGATAAACTGCGCATGGCACAACTTGCTGCAGAAAGCCGCCCGGAGTTCAGGGTCAATGTGGATGCGCTGACCAAGGCGCAGCCCAAAGATCTGGAGGCATCTGAAATTGACGTGCGGCTGGGTGCCACATGGCTTGATCCCTCTATCGTGCAGCAGTTCATGATGGAAACTTTTCAGCCGCCCTATCGTATCCGCTACAACAATGCCATTACCGTCCGCTACTCTCCTTATACTTCCGAATGGAGGATCAGCAATAAATCTGCTACCGGCTTTGGTGACATTATGGCTACTGAAACCTACGGTACCCGCCGAGCCAACGCTTACAAGATTTTGGAGGACACCTTAAATTTGCGTGACAGCCGCGTTTATGATACCATCGTGGAGGATGGCAAGGAAAAGCGCGTGCTGAATCAGAACGAAACCACCCTCGCCCAGCAGAAACAGCAGGCTATCAAGGACGCTTTTGCTGGCTGGGTCTGGAAAGACCCGCAGCGACGCGCCTTACTGGTAAAGAAGTACAACGAGCTTTTTAACAGCACTCGGCCCCGTGAGTATGATGGTTCCCACATTCATTTTGTGGGCATGAATCCAGAGATCAATTTGCGAGAGCATCAGCGCAATGCGGTTGCCCATGTGCTGTATGGGTACAACACCCTTTTGGCGCACGAAGTCGGTGCCGGCAAGAGTTTTGAGATGGCGGCTTCCGCTATGGAACTGAAACGTCTGGGCTTGTGTCAGAAAAGTCTTTTTGTCGTGCCAAATCATTTGACGGAACAATGGGCCAGCGAGTTTTTACGCCTGTACCCCAATGCAAAGCTGCTGGTTACCAGCAAAAAAGATTTTGAACCCGCTAATCGCAAAAAATTCTGTGCGAGAATTGCGACCGGCGACTACGACGCAGTGATCATCGGACACAGCCAGTTTGAAAAGATACCCTTGTCCGCAGAACGACAGGAGCGTTTGATTCAGGAACAGATGGATGAAATCGAGGAGGCCATCGAAGAAGCGAAAGCACAGGTTGGTGAGCATTTCACGGTAAAGCAGCTGGAAAAACTGCGTAAGTCTCTGAAACAGAAACTGGAGAAGCTGCAAGGCGCAGACCGTAAAGATGATGTGGTTACGTTTGAGCAATTGGGCGTAGACAGGTTATTTGTGGACGAAAGCCAAAATTATAAGAACTTGTTCTTATATACAAAGATGCGGAATGTGGCTGGCTTGAGCACATCCGAAGCGCAAAAATCCTCCGATATGTTTGGAAAATGCCGCTACCTCGATGAGATCACCGGAGGCCGTGGTGTTATTTTTGCGACAGGCACCCCTATCAGCAACAGCATGACCGAGATGTACACCCTCATGCGCTATCTCCAGTACAACACCTTGCAACAGAAAGGACTGACCCATTTTGATGCGTGGGCATCCACCTTCGGTGAGACAACCACGGCCATTGAACTTGCGCCCGAAGGTACCGGATACCGTGCACGCACCCGGTTCGCTAAGTTCTTCAACCTTCCTGAACTGATGGCGATGTTCAAAGAAGCGGCGGATATCAAGACCAGCGACCAGCTTCATCTCCCGGTGCCTGATGCAAAATTTGAGACGGTAGTGGTCAAGCCTTCGGAAATCCAACAGGACATGGTGCAGGCGTTGAGCGAACGTGCAGCCGAAGTCCACAGCGGTTCTGTTGACCCTTCTGTGGATAATATGTTGAAAATTACGTCGGATGGCCGCAAAATTGGTCTTGACCAGCGGTTGATGAACTCGGCTTTGCCCGATGACCCCAGCAGTAAGTTGAATGCCTGCGTCAACAACGTCCTGCGCATCTGGAACGACACCAAGGAGCAGAAGCTGACCCAGCTGATTTTCTGCGATATGTCTACTCCAAAGGGGGACGGTTCGTTCAACGTCTATGATGATATTCGCTCCAAGCTTCTCAATGCTGGTGTGCCCGAACAGGAGATCGAGTTCATCCACAACGCAGATACAGAGAACAAGAAAGCAGAACTTTTCTCCAAGGTACGCAGCGGACAGGTGCGTGTGCTGCTGGGAAGCACGGCCAAAATGGGAGCCGGTACAAATGTCCAGACGCTTCTTGTGGCAGTGCATCATCTGGATGTAGGCTGGCGTCCGTCCGATATGACCCAGCGCAATGGCAGAATCATCCGTCAAGGCAATCAAAACAAACAAGTGTACGTCTATAATTACGTCACTGAATCGACATTTGACGCCTACCTCTATCAGACCCTTGAGAATAAGCAGAAGTTTATCTCGCAGATCATGACGAGCAAATCGCCCATGCGCTCCTGCGATGATATTGATGAACAGGCTCTGTCTTACGCCGAAATCAAGGCTTTGTGTGCCGGTGATCCGCGCATCCGGGAAAAGATGGATTTGGACGTGCAGGTGGCAAAATTGAAAGTTCTGCGCGGTGACTTCCAAAATCAGAAATACCGTCTGGAAGATAAGCTGCTCAAGACATTCCCGGAAGAGATCCAGAAACAGAAAAACCGTATTGCTGCTTTACAACAGGATTCACAGATTGCAGCAGCACATCCACAGGACAAAGAAAACTTCTGCGGCATGACCATCAAGGGCATGGTGTACGATGACAAAAAGGCTGCGGGCGAACGGCTGCTGCTGGCTCGGCAGGAGATGCCCAATGCTGATATGATGCTGCTGGGCACCTACCGTGGCTTTGAACTGAACATCCGGTTCGACAGCTTCAAGAATGAGCATCAGGCCGTACTCCGGGCAGAGTTGAGCTACCCGGTGTCGCTGGGCGATGATGCGCGCGGCAACATCATTCGTCTGGACAATGCCATCGACAATTTTGCTGACCGAATTGCAGA